>DATHUJ010000178.1:0-71535 GCA_035462375.1 Jiangellales bacterium | reverse complement strand
AGGTCGCGGGGGAGCCGCACGGCGGAGAGCACCTTCTCCTTCTCCGCCCGGAGGTCGCGCGCGTCGAAGGACACCGGCTCCTCCATGGCCACCAGGGCGAGCAGCTGCAGGAGGTGGTTCTGGATGACGTCGCGGGCCGCGCCGATGCCGTCGTAGTAGCCGGCGCGTCCGCCGATCCCGATGTCCTCGGCCATCGTGATCTGCACGTGGTCGACGTAGTTGCCGTTCCAGATCGGCTCGAAGAGCTGGTTCGCGAAGCGCAGCGCGAGGATGTTCTGGACCGTCTCCTTGCCCAGGTAGTGGTCGATCCGGAAGACGGAGTCCGGTGGGAAGATCTCCTCGACGACGTCGTTGAGCTCGCGGGCCGAGGCCAGGTCGTGCCCGAACGGCTTCTCGATCACGACGCGACGCCACTGACCGTCGGACTGGTCGGCGAGCCGCGAGCGGGCCAGCTGCTTGCACACCAGGGGGAAGGCCGAGGGCGGGATCGACAGGTAGAACGCGTGGTTGCCGCCGGTGCCCTGGACGTCGTCGAGCTCCTTCACGGTCGTGGCGAGGCGGTCGAACGCGTCGTCGTCGGAGAACTCGCCGGGGACGAACCGGAAGCCCTGGGCCAGCTGCCGCCAGGTGGCCTCCCGGAACGGTGTGCGGGCGTGCTCCCGTACGGCGTCGTGCACGACCTGCGCGAAGTCCTGGTCCGCCCAGTCCCGCCGGGCGAAGCCGACCAGGGAGAAGCCCGGGGGGAGCAGGCCGCGGTTGGCGAGGTCGTAGACGGCAGGCATGAGCTTCTTGCGGGCCAGGTCTCCGGTGACGCCGAAGATGATCAGCCCGCACGGCTGCGCGATGCGGGGGAGCCGGCGGTCCCGCGGGTCGCGGAGCGGGTTGCCCGCAGCGCTCACCGGCCCGCCTCGAGCCTCGCCTCGACCGTGGCGAGCAGGTCGTTCCAGCTGGTCTCGAACTTGTCGACGCCCTCGACCTCCAGGACCCGGGTCACGTCGTCCATGTCGACGCCGACCCGGTCGAGCGCGGCCATCGTCTCCCGGGCGTCGTCGTAGGCCGTGCGCACCGTGTCGCCGCGGATCTCGCCGTGGTCGGCGACCGCCTCGATCGTCGGCTCCGGCATGGTGTTGACGGTGCCCGGCGCCACCAGCTCGGTGACGTACAGGGTGTCCGGCAGGTCGGGGTCCTTGGTGCTCGTCGACGCCCACAGCGGGCGCTGCCGGGTCGCTCCGGCGGACTCCAGCCGCCCCCAGCGCTCGGTGGACACGAACTCCTCGTACGTGGCGTAGGCCAGCCGGGCGTTCGCGACCGCCGCACGGCTGCGGAGCCCCGTGGCCTCGTCCCCGCCGACCGTGGCGAGCCGCTTGTCGACCTCGGTGTCGACCCGGCTGACGAAGAACGACGCCACCGACGCGATGCCGTCGAGGGGCTCCCCGGCCTCGAGGCGGCGCTCCAGCCCCGCCGCGTAGGCATCCATGACCGCCCGGTAGCGCTCGAGCGCGAAGATCAGCGTGACGTTGACGCTGATGCCCCCGGCGATCGCGGTGGTGATCGCGGGCAGCCCCTCCTCGGTCGCCGGGATCTTGATGTACAGGTTCGGCCGGCCGACCAGCCCCCACAGCTCGCGCGCCTGCGCGATCGTGGCGTCGGTGTCGCGGGCCAGCCGCGGGTCGACCTCGAGCGACACGCGTCCGTCGCCCGGCTGGCGCTGGGCCAGCTCGGCCAGCAGGTCGCAGCCGTTGCGGACGTCCTCGGTGGTGATGTCGCGGACGGCGTGCTCCGCGTCCGCGCCGGCCCGGCGCAGGGCGTCGAGCTGCGCGTCGTAGGCGCTGCTCTTGGTGACCGCGGCCTGGAAGATGGACGGGTTGCTGGTCACCCCGACGACGTGCCGCTCGTCGACCAGGTGGCGCAGGTTGCCGGTGAGCAGGCGGTCGCGGGAGATGTCGTCGAGCCAGACGGACACGCCCTCCGCGGAGAGTCGAGCCAACGGGTTCTCGTGGCCGGTCATGGTGCTCCTCCTGGGTGTGGCGGGCCGGGGCGGACGGTGGCTGTTCAGGTGCCGCCCCCTGCCGCGGCGAGGCTCTCGCGGGCGGCGCTGACCACGGCGTCCGCGGTCACGCCGAGCTCGCGGAAGATCGTCTTGTAGTCGGCTGAGGCGCCGAAGCGGTCGATGCCGACGTGGCGTCCCGCGTCGCCGATCAGGTCGTGCCAGCACTGGGCGACGCCGGCCTCCACCGAGACCCGGGCGCGGACCGACGACGGGAGGACCGACTCGCGGTAGGACTGGTCCTGCTCGTCGAACCACTCGCGGCAGGGCATCGAGACGACGCGCACGCGCAACCCCTCGGACGCCAGCTGCTCGGCCGCGGTGACGGCCAGCTGGACCTCCGACCCGGTCCCCACGAGGAGGACGTCCGGCGGGTCACCGTCGCCCAGCTCGCGGAGCACGTAGGCGCCGCGGGCGACACCCTCGGCCGAGCCCCAGCCGTCGCCGCGGGGGAAGGTCGGGACGTTCTGCCGGGTCAGGCACAGGCCGGCCGGGCGGTCCGTGCGCTCCAGCACGGTGCGCCAGGCGACGGCGGTCTCGTTGGCGTCGGCGGGTCGGACGACGTGCAGGTCGGGGATCGCGCGCAGCGCCGCGAGGTGCTCGACCGGCTGGTGCGTCGGGCCGTCCTCGCCGAGCCCGATGGAGTCGTGCGTCCACACGTACGTCACCGGCACGCCCATGAGCGCCGCCAGCCGGACGGCGGGCCGCATGTAGTCGCTGAAGACGAGGAAGGTGCCGCCGTACGGGCGGGTGAGGCCGGACAGGACGATGCCGTTGAGGATCGCGCCCATGCCGTGCTCGCGGATCCCGAAGTGCAGCACCCGGCCGTACCAGTCCCCGGGGAACATCTTGGTCGAGTGGTCGGGAGGGACGAAGGACAGCTCGCCGTCCGGTGTCGTGTTGTTGCTCTCGGCGAGGTCGGCGGAGCCGCCCCACAGCTCGGGCAGGTGCGGGCTTATCGCCGACAGCACCTGGCCGGACGCCTTGCGGGTGGCCATGTCGGTGCCCGGCTCGAAGGTGGGCAGGGCGTCGGTCCAGCCCTCGGGCAGGGCCCTCCGCTGCAGCCGGTCGAGCAGGGCGGCCCGCTCCGGCTCGCGCTCCCGCCAGGCGGCGTAGCCCTCCTCCCAGTCGGCCCGCAGGGCGCGGCCCCGGTCGACGACCTCGCGGGCGTGGGCCAGCACCTCCTCGTCGACGTGGAACGTGCGCTCGGGGTCCAGCCCGAGCAGCCGCTTGGTCGCTGCCACCTCGTCTGCGCCCAGGGCCGAGCCGTGGGCCTTGCCGGTGTTCTGCGCGTTGGGTGCCGGCCAGGCGATGATCGTGCGCAGGGCGATGAAGGACGGGCGGTCGGTCTCGGCCCGGGCGGCGAGCAGTGCGGCGTGCAGGGCCTCGACGTCCTCCTCGTACGTGCCGTCGCCGCGGCGCCAGTCGACCCGCTGCACGTGCCATCCGTATGCCGCGTAGCGGGCCACGACGTCCTCGCTGAAGGCGATGTTCGTGTCGTCCTCGATGGAGATGGCGTTGTCGTCGTAGATCAGGACGAGGTTGCCCAGCCGCTGGTGACCGGCGATCGACGAGACCTCGGAGGCGACGCCCTCCTGCATATCGCCGTCGGAGGCGATGCAGTAGACGGTCCGGTCGAAGGGGCTCTCCCCGGGCGGGGCGTCCGGGTCGAGCAGGCCGCGCTCGCGGCGGGCGGCCATGGCCAGGCCGACGGCGTTGCCGACGCCCTGGCCCAGGGGGCCCGTCGTGGTCTCGACACCGGGCGTGCTCGGGTGCTCCGGGTGCCCCGGTGTGTACTCGGGGTGGCCCGGCGTCAGCGACCCCCAGGTGCGCAGGGACTCAAGGTCGTCCAGCTCGACGCCGTAGCCCGACAGGTACAGCTGTATGTAGAGCGTCAGGCTGGAGTGGCCCGCGGACAGCACGAACCGGTCCCGCCCGATCCACGAGGGGTCGCTCGGGTCGTGCCGCATCACCTGCTGGTAGAGCATGTACGCCGCGGGGGCGAGGCTCATCGCGGTGCCCGGGTGGCCGTTGCCCGCCTTCTCCACGGCGTCCATCGCCAAAGTGCGGACGGTGTCGACCGCCCGGCGGTCCAGCTCGGTCCAGCGGAGTGCGGGGGAGTCGTTGGTCACCTGTCGAGTCCTTCCCGGAGGTTTCGCGGCCCTGTCGGGCGCGGCGGGCGCGCTAGCCGTGACGTACCCGTCGTTCCGGCCCGGGAACCGGGTGATCACCGCCGTGGGGCGAGCCTACCCGTGACGGCGGTCACGGCACCTGCCCACGTCCGCCCGTCGACGGCGCCCGTCGCTAGACTCCCGGTTGTCCTCGCAGCGACGTGCCTCGGCACGCCAGTCGCGCCGTTCCCGACCCCCGAGGTGCCCGTTGACGGCAGTCGACCCCCGTACGGCTGCGGGCCGGGCGACGGGGCGGCCCCCAGGACGGGCCACAGCTCGGAGCGGGGCGGCTCGTGGTTGGCGCTCGACGGTGGCGGCCTACGTCGCGCTCACCAAGCCGCGCATCATCGAGCTCCTGCTGGTCACGACCGTGCCGGCCATGGTGCTCGCACAGCGGGGCATCCCCCCGCTGGGGCTGGTGGCCGCGACGCTGGCCGGGGGGACGCTGGCCGCCGGGAGCGCGCACGCCGTCAACCAGGTGCTGGAGCGTGACATCGACGCGCTCATGCACCGCACCAGCCACCGGCCGCTCCCCAGCACGGTGGTCTCGCCGCGCAGCGCGTTCGCCTACGGCGTGGCGCTGCTGGTAGCCGCCGTGGCGGTCATGCTCGCGTGGGTCAACCCGCTGGCCGCTGCCCTCACCGTGGCCGCCAACGCGTTCTACCTCCTCGTCTACACCGTCCTGCTCAAGCGGCGGACCCCGCAGAACATCGTCTGGGGCGGCATCGCCGGGTGCATGCCCACGCTGATCGGCTGGGCGGCGGTCACCGGCAGCCTGGGCTGGCCGCCGGTCGTCCTCTTCCTGGTCGTGTTCTTCTGGACGCCACCGCACTACTGGCCGCTGGCCATGCGGTTCCGGGCCGACTACGCGCGGGCCGGTGTGCCGATGCTCCCGGTGGTGGCGGGGGACGTGGCCGTGGCCGGGCAGATCGTCGCGTACTCCTGGGCGATGGTCGCGGCGTCCCTCGCGCTCTGGCCGGTCGCCGGTACCGGCTGGCTCTACCCGGCCGTGGCCACCGTGGCCGGCGGGTGGTTCCTCGTCGAGGCGCACCGCCTGCTGGCGCGGGCGCGTCGTGGTGCCGGGGGCACTGCGCTCGCCCCGATGCGGCTCTTCCACGGGTCGATCACCTACCTGACCGTGGTGTTCCTCGGCGTGGTGCTCGACGTGCTCCTGCTCGGCTGACCCCGATCGCTACGCTGCGCCACATGGGTCCCGACCGAAGCCTGAGCTGGCTCGGTCTGCTCCTCCTCGTCGGGGCCACGGGCTGGGCCACGGCGTCGGGCCCGGTGGCGCCGGTGACGACGCTGGCGTGCGTCGGACTGGTCCTCGTGGCGGCCGACGCGGTCCTCCTCCGCGCCGAGCGGCCGGGGGTCGCCGACCTCGCGTACCCGTCCGGCGCACCGCAGCCGGCCGCCGTGTGGTGGCCCGGGCCGGTCGTCGGCGGCCTGCTCGGAGTCGCGACCGGCGTGCTCGGCGGTGCGACCGTGGCGCTGGTGTCGGGGGCGGTCCTGTTGCTGGTCGGCGCCATCGGGGCCCTCGAGGGCCTGCGCGGGCGGGGATCCGGCCCGGACCCGGCTTCGGTGCGTGCCGCCCGGCGGGTGAGGGCGTTCGCCGCGGCCCACGGCGCGGGTCCGACCCAGGAGGTCGACGGTTACCTCGTCGGCCTCGGCGACCGCTGGGCGCGACTGGTCGTCGTCGGGCCCGACGGTGCCTGGGGCGACGTCGTCGTGCCCGCCGGGGACGCGGGTCGGGCTGCTGCCGCCCTGGCGCGGGTGCGCCTCGTGGAGCCCGACGACCGGCAGGTGACCACGGTGATGCGCACCGGGCTCCCCGCCTGGCGCCGAATGACCGCCTCCCTGTGACCGGTGGCCCCCCGCACTGATCACGGCAGCCGCGCAAATGGGTGCCGAGCCAGGTGAATGCACCCGGCTGCGTGCCCACTTGCCGCGGCACGCGCCCCTACCGATGGGTAGCCGGCGCCCCGGGACTCCTCAGACCGCGGTCCGGGCGGCTGGGAGCGTGGTCCGGGTCGGCTCGCCCGTCGGTCGACCGGTCGGGGCCTCGAAGGTACGGGTGGAGAGCCAGGCGTCGACGGCGGCCATGACGAGCAGCGTCGCGCCCAGCATGTGCAGGCCCACCAGGAGCGCGGGGACCCCGGTGAGGACCTGGGTGTAGCCGATCAGCCCCTGCGCCAGCTCCAGCGCGAGCAGCGTGCCGGCGGCCCGCGCAGTACGACCCGGCGAGCCCAGCGCCCGGGCGGCGAACCAGAGGCCGATCGTCGTCCCCAGGAGGAGGAAGACGAGGTCGGCGTGGACCTGGGTCACGGCCTCCAGGTCCAGGCCCGTCCTGGGCGACGAGGGGTCGCCGGCGTGCGGGCCCGACCCGGTGACGACCGTGCCCGCGTAGACGGTGGCGTAGGTGATGACCAGGACCAGCCCGGCGAGCCGACGCAGCCACGGCGACCCGACCGGCCGCACCGGTCCGACGGCCGGCTCGCCCACCCGCCGGACGAGCGCGGTGGCCAGTCCCACGAGTACCGCCGAGCACATGAAGTGGAGCATCACGACCCACGGGTTGAGCCGGGTCAGCACCGTGATGCCGCCGATCAGCGCCTGGGCCGGGATGCCCAGCAGGAGCACGACCGCCAGCGGGAGGAGGTCGCGGCGGGGTCGCGGGCCGGCGAGCGTGCGCAGGACCGCGACGAGCGTCGCCAGAGCGATGGCCGCGAGGACGAAGGTCAGCAGCCGATTGCCGAACTCGATGTAGCCGTGCAGGCCGTGCTCGGGGGTGTTGACCAGGGAGTCCTCGGTGCAGCGGGGGAAGGTCGGGCAGCCGAGGCCAGAGCCGCTGAGCCGCACCGCGCCCCCGGTCACCACGATGCCCGCCTGAGAGACCAGCGAGGCGACGGCGAGGCGACGCAGGGTCCGTGGCGACGGGTCGGGCAGGCGCCGCCACACCCTCGCCACGTCGGTCATCAGGTCATGGTAGGCGGGCGTCGTCAGCCCTGGAGGGTGCCCCGCACGACGCTGTCCCCGGAGTGAGTTGGGTCGCCGTCGTACGGCTCGAGCGAGACGTCCACCACGGGGAGCGCGTCGAGCTCGAGACCGGCGGGGATGGCGAAGGTCCCGCTCTCGCCCTCCAGCACCCCGAGGCTGACCAGCTGTGACACGTCGGGGTCCAGCAGCCAGACCTCGTGGTAGCCGTCGGCGTCACCGGTCCCGGCGCCGGGGACCTCCACGACCAGCAGTCGCGTCCCGTCCGCGGCGAGCTCCACCGACGCCGTGCCCTGCACGTCCCAGGAGGGCAGGGGGTCGAGGGTGGTGCTGGCGACCACCTCGGGGGCCGGCTCGACGCCGGGGCCATCGGTCAGCGCCCACACCCCCAGGCCGCCGACGACCGCCCCGGCCGCCGCGGCAGCCATGAGCAGTGGCGCGGTCCGGGCCCGCCGGAGCCGCCGGTGCCGGGCAGCCCCGAGCTCGTCAGCGGGGGGCTCGTCCGTCGCGGCATCCTGGACGACCGGACCAGGTGGTCCCGCGTCGGGCGTCGGTGCGTCAGGGGCGGCGGGCGTGGTCAGGCCGAGCTCGGTCCGGATGCCCTCCCACACGTGCTCCGGTGGTGCCTGGGGCGCGTCGTCCGGGCTGCCGGACCTGGCCGTACGGACGACGTGGCGCAGGCTCTCGAGCTCGGTCCGGCACTGGGCACACTCGGCGAGGTGGGCGTCCGCATCCGGGGGCCCGACCTCCTCACCCAGCGCTCGCAGCGCGAGCACGTCGGGGTCATAGTGCGGCACCGTCCACCTCCAATCTCGTCCGCAGGCGGGCGAGGCTGCGCCGGATGTGGCTCTTCACGGTGCCCAGGGGGAGCCGGAGGACGCTGGCGATCTGCGTGTGGGTCAGGTCGTCGTAGAAGGCGAGCTCCATGATCCGGCGCTGCGGGTCGCCCAGGCGGGCGATCTCGTCGGCGAGGAGCACGCGCTCGGCGACGCCCTCGGTCTCGGGCGGAGTGCGGTCCTCGACCGGCGCGGCGGATGCGACCGCCTCCAGCGACCGCCGTTCCCGGCGACGCCGGTCGTGGACGTCGGCCACCTTGTGGCGGGTGATGCCGAGCAGCCATGCGGGCAGCCCGGCGGCCGCAGGGTCGAACCTGGCACGTCCGCGCCAGGCAGCCACGAAGACCTGCTGGGTGACGTCCTCCGCGTCGCCACGGTCGCCGAGCGAGCGGAGCGCCACCGTGAACACCAGGCCGGACCACCGCCGGTAGGCCTCCGCGAGGCAGTCCTCGTCGCCCGCCCGGAAGCCGGCCGCGATCTCGCGGTCGTCCCTGGTCCCGGGCGGCGTTGTACGACCCGTGACGGATCCGGTCACCCGCGGCTCCCCACGACGCTGCTCCAGCACGCCGACGGTCACGGCGACCCTCCGACGGGGACGGCGGTGACGACGACGTTGTCCTCGTAGCTCCTGGCACTCGCATCGTAGACGCCGCCGCAGGTGACGAGGACGAGAGCCGGCTCCCCCTCCCGACGGAACAGTGAGTCGAGCTGGACGGCCGCCTTGCTCTCCGAGCGGACGTCCACGACCTCGTGCTCGACGCTCCTACCGTCGGCGAGCACGACGACGACCCGGTCACCGGGCGAGGACTCCGGTAGCCGGGAGAACTGGCCGAGGCCGTACCGGCGGGAGTCCACGTGGGCCGCGAGCACGGCGGAGCCCTGGTCCTCACCGGGAGCCGCTCCGAAGCGGTACCAGCCGACTCGGTCCGGGTCCGGCGGCAGGTCCATCTGGCCGTCCTCCGCGACACCGACCTGGTCGACCTCCGCCGTGATCCCGACCGCCGGGACCTCCACCCGTACGGGGGGGACGACCGCGCGGGCGGCGAGGGCCTGCAGCGAGGCGTCCCGGACGGGGATGTCCGGGACGGGCGGGGCGGCCGGGACCGGGACGGTCGGGGCCGGCGGGGTCTCGTCCACCCTGGGAGCCGACGCGGCCGCCGACCCCAGGGTCCCGTCGACCTCGTCGCCCCGCTGGGAGAAGGCCCACGCGACCGGCGCCGCGACGGCGGCCAGCGCGACGGCGGCGACCACGGCCGGGACGAGGAGCCGTCGGGCGGGGGAGCGGGTCACGGAAGACTCCAGGGGTCCGGGGTGTGGATCGTGTCCGACGAAGGGGAGCGGGGCACCGCCGCCGGGTGACGGTACGACGGTGCCCCGCGGCCCCGGTTCCGGGGTGAGCCGTCAGCTCACCGGCGGGTGGAGGCGCGCACGACCTGGGCCCGGCGCGCGAGGAACGCGGCGCCGACCAGGCCGAGCCCGGCGAGCGCGATCAGGCCGGTGGGGGCCCCGGGGGCCGCCAGGCCTGCTTCGCCGGCCGGCACACCCTCGGGCGAGGAGTGCAGGCCCTCGATCGTCTGGGTCGCCAGGGCGAGGTTGTCGTCCTCGAGGCTGCCCCACGCGTAGACGATCGTGTTGACGCCCTCGGTGACGGGGACGTCTGCCGGGCCGAGCACCGGCTCGGTGGTGCCGGCGGCCGCGACGGCGGCGGAGACGGTGCCGGCCGGGAGGTCGAGCACCTCCTCGTCGGGGTTCGCCAGGCCGGAGATCACCGCGCTGCCACCGGCGAGCACGTCGACGGCCGGGGCGGCGGCGGTGTGCCGGACCGTGAGACGACCCTCACCGGCTGCGGTGGGCGACGTGTCGTTGGTGAACAGGTTGGCCGTCGGGGCCCCGGACTCGTCCAGGTGGGCCACGGCGGTGTAGTTGACGCCGGCCTCGAGCGGGAGGTCGACGGGCCCGATGGCCGGCTCGCTGTCGTCGGCAGCGTCCGCCGCCGTGATGGCGACGCTGTACGTGCCGGCGGGCAGCTCGAGCGGTCCGGCCAGGTCGCCGGGCTCGAAGTCGTCGAGCGTCCGCTCGCCGTTGACGTACACGTCGACGGTCAGGCCGGGGACGCCGTGCAGCACGGAGAGCTGGGCTCCGTCCTGGGCCTGGGCCGGTACGGCCAGCGCGCCGGCGGCGAGCAGGCCGGCGGCGGTGCCGGCGGCGAGGAGTCGGGGTCGCATGGTTCCTCCAGGTGGTGGTGCTCGGTGGTGCCTGTCGTCCTTTCTTCGGCCACCTGGGCCCGGACGGATGCACTTACTCCCAGCGGAACCACCGAGCGGCCGCCGCTCCGCAGGCGACGGCCCACGCCAGCAGGACCGCGACGGCGGCCCAGGGCATCGGTTCCCCCCGCTCCAGGACGGCCCGCAAGCCCTCGGCCAAGGCGCCGGCCGGGGTGGTGCCGATCAGCGCATGCAGGGGCTCCGGGTAGCGGTCCAGGGGGAGTACGACGGCGCCACCGAGGAGCAGGAGGACGTAGACCAGGTTGGCCGCGGCCAGGGTCGCCTCCGCCGGGAGCGTGCCGGCCATGAGCAGCGCCAGGGCCGCGAAGGCCGTCGTGCCGGCGAGCACCAGGAGGAGTGCCGCCGCCGGGGCGCCCTGCGGGCTCCACCCCAGGGCCAGGCCGAGGCCACCGATGAGCAGCACCTGCACCAGCTCGACGGCGAGCACGGTGACGGCCTTCGCGGCGAGCAGGCCGCCGCGCGGCAGCGGCGAGACGGCGAGGCGCTTGAGCACGCCGTACCGGCGCTCGAACCCCGTCGAGATGGCCAGCGACGTGAAGGCCGTGGACATGACCGAGAGCGCGAGGACACCGGGGACCAGCGTGTCCACGGCCGACCCGTCGCCGAGATCGACCACCGGGACGGCGGTCAGTCCGACGAGCACCAGGACGGGGATGACGAGCGTGAGGAGCAGCTGCTCGCCGTTGCGCAGGAGCAGCCGCAGCTCGAAGGCGGCCTGGGCGGCCACCATGCGACCCAGCGGGGCGGCGCCCGGTCGGGGAGCGAACGTCCCGGCCGTCACGGCCCGAGGTCCCGGCCCGTGAGATCGAGGAAGACGTCCTCGAGCGACCGCCGGCCCACGGCCAGTCCCTGGGGCAGCACGCCATGCGTGGCGCACCACGCGGTCACCGTGGCGAGCAGCTGCGGGTCGACCCGGCCGGACACCCGGTACCGGCCGGGGGCGGTCTCCTGGATCTGGGCGTGCTCCGGCAGAGCCGCCCGCAGCGACGCGGTGTCCAGTCGGGGCGGGGCGGAGAACTGCACGGTCCCGTCGCCGCCACCGGCCGTGAGGGTCGCCGGCGTCCCCCGGGCGACCACCCGGCCCCGGTCGACGATGACGACCTCGTCGGCCAGCTGTTCGGCCTCGTCCATGAGGTGGGTGGTCAGGAGCACCGTGACGCCGTCCCGCTGCAGGTCCGACACCAGCTCCCAGGTCGCCCGCCGGGCCTGGGGGTCGAGGCCCGCGGTCGGCTCGTCGAGGACGACCAGCTCGGGACGGCCGACCACCGCCAGAGCCAGGGCCAGCCGCTGCCGCTGCCCGCCGGAGAGTCGGCGCACCGCCGTACGACGGGTGGCCGCAAGTCCGAGCCGCTCGACCAGCGGTTCCACCGGCAGCGGCCGGGCGTGCAGGCGGGCCAGGTGCGTGACGAGCTCCACCGGCCGCGCCGAGGGGGGCAGCCCGGCGCCCTCCTGGAGCATCACGCCCACCCGCGGCCGCAGGGCGTGGCCGTCCCGGGCCGGGTCGAGCCCCAGCACGCGGACCCGGCCGGCGTCGGCACGCCGGTACCCCTCGCATACCTCGACGGTGGTCGTCTTGCCCGCGCCGTTCGGGCCGAGGAGGGCCGTCACCGTCCCACCCGGGACGGTGAAGGACAGCCCGTCGGCGGCGACCGTGCTGCCGTAGCGCTTCACCAGGCCGTCGACCTCGATGACCGGCCCCTCCGCGTCGACGACCACGCCCCCGAGTGTCGCGCAGCGCCGTGAGGGGCCTCTCATCGGGCTCTTACGGCTGTGCCATGGCTGTCGCACAGCCATCGTGAGCACGACGAGCCCCAGCACCGGCACGGGCCAGCCCGTCCGCCGGCCGCGGATCGCCCTCTACGGGCACGACTCCCTAGGCCTCGGCCACCTCCGCCGCAGCCACCCCGACGGTGTTGGGGCTGCGCGACGTCCTCGGCGACCCCGCGCGCGGCCCGTGGTCATGTGACGTTGCTGGGTCCATCGCTGCGTCAGCGTCTCAAGATCGCCGGGCGCCTCGGCAGCCGCCGACGTTGCGGTGGACCGGGTGTGGCCGGATCTCATGGACGGGTCCGCGGCTCGCGATCACGAGGCCGGAGGTCATGTCGCCTGGCCCGGCGGACCCGGCAGTGACGTAGGTCACAGGGTCTCGGTTGTGGTCCACGACTAAATTGGCGACACTGGTGTTGTGAAAAACCCGCGTGAGCTCCCAGGTCGACCGGTGCCCGTCGGCGCCTGGGCCGAGGACGCCTCCGCGGGCACCCGCGACCGGGTCGCCCGCGCGATCCTCGAACGGGGTCCCGCGACGGCGGCAGCGCTCGCGGAGCAGCTGTCCATCACACCGGCTGCGGTGCGACGCCACCTCGACGCACTGGTCACCGAAGGGATGCTCGAGGCGCGCGTGCCACGTGCCTACGCCCCCCGCGGTCGAGGCCGGCCGGCCAAGGTCTTCGTGCTCACCGACTCCGGCCGGGACGCCTTCTTCCAGGCCTACGACGACCTCGCCGTGAGCGCCATGCGGTTCCTGGCCGACCGGGGCGGCGACGACCTGGTGGCCGAGTTCGCCCGCCGCCGGGTCGCGGAGCTGGAGGACCGGTACCGGCCCAGCGTCGAGGCAGCGGGTCCGGCCGGCGCCGTCCAGGCCCTCGCCGACGCCCTCACGGGGGACGGATACGCTGCCTCGGCGGAGGCCTCCCCGGTCTCCGCCGGAGAGCAGCTGTGCCAGCACCACTGCCCGGTGGCCCACGTCGCCGAGCAGTTCCCCCAGCTCTGCGAGGCGGAGACCGAGGTCTTCGCCCGCCTCCTGGGCACCCACGTCCAGCGGCTGGCGACGATCGCGCACGGCGACGGCGTGTGCACGACACACGTCTCCCGGCCGGCCGCCGCACCGACGAGCAGGACCCACCAGATCAGCCCGTCCGGACCCCACCGGGAGAGGACCTCAGGATGACCACCTCCGACATCGAAGCCAGGAACCCCGAGCTCGAGGGGATCGGCCGGTACGAGTACGGCTGGGCCGACATCGACACCTTCGGCGCCACCGCGCGCCGCGGTCTGTCGGAGGAGGTCGTCCGCGAGATCTCGGCGCTCAAGGGCGAGTCGGAGTGGATGCTCAAAACCCGGCTCAAGGCACTCCGCCTCTTCGACAAGAAGCCGATGCCCAGCTGGGGCTCGGACCTGTCGGGCATCGACTTCGACAACATCAAGTACTTCGTGCGGACCACGGAGAAGCAGGCCACGTCCTGGGAGGAGCTGCCCGAGGACATCAAGAACACCTACGACCGGCTGGGGATCCCCGAGGCCGAGAAGCAGCGGCTGGTCGCCGGGGTGGCCGCGCAGTACGAAAGCGAAGTGGTTTATCACCAGATTCGTGCCGATCTGGAGGAAAAGGGCGTCATCTTCCTGGACACCGACACGGGCCTGCGCGAGCACCCGGAGCTGTTCCAGGAGTACTTCGGCACCGTCATCCCGCCCGGTGACAACAAGTTCGCCTCGCTCAACACGGCGGTCTGGTCCGGCGGCTCGTTCATCTACGTGCCGCCCGGCGTGCAGGTCGACATCCCGCTGCAGGCCTACTTCCGGATCAACACCGAGAACATGGGCCAGTTCGAGCGCACGCTGATCATCGTCGACGAGGGTGCCTACGTGCACTACGTCGAGGGCTGCACGGCGCCGATCTACTCCTCGGACTCCCTGCACTCGGCGGTCGTGGAGATCATCGTCAAGAAGGGCGCACGCTGCCGCTACACGACGATCCAGAACTGGTCCAACAACGTCTACAACCTCGTCACCAAGCGCGCCGTGGCCCACGAGGGCGCGACGATGGAGTGGGTCGACGGCAACATCGGGTCCAAGGTGACCATGAAGTACCCCGCGGTCTACCTGGTCGGCGAGCACGCCAAGGGCGAGACCCTGTCGATCGCCTTCGCCGGCGAGGGGCAGCACCAGGACGCCGGGTCCAAGATGGTCCACCAGGCCCCGTACACCTCGTCGTCCGTCATCTCGAAGTCGGTGGCGCGCGGCGGCGGGCGGACCTCGTACCGCGGGCTGGTCCAGGTCCTCGAGGGCGCGCACCACAGCGCCAGCACGGTCAAGTGCGACGCGCTGCTCGTCGACACCGTGTCGCGGTCGGACACCTACCCGTACGTGGACGTCCGGGAAGACGACGTGTCCATGGGCCACGAGGCCACGGTGTCCAAGGTCAGCGAGGACCAGCTGTTCTACCTGATGAGCCGCGGCCTGACCGAGGACGAGGCGATGGCGATGATCGTGCGCGGTTTCATCGAGCCGATCGCGCGCGAGCTGCCGATGGAGTACGCCCTGGAGCTGAACCGGCTGATCGAGCTGCAGATGGAGGGCGCGGTGGGCTGACTCGCCCCATACCCCGCGGACCCTGCACACCAGTCGTGACCCGACCCGAGACGGAAGCGAGAGGATCATCAGCACCATCGAGGCCCCTGTCCAGGTCGCGCCGCACAGCCACGGCAGCGGCGCGCACCGCGGCAGTTCCCTGCACCGCCCGGCGTCGTACGACCTCGCGGACCACCCCGTCCCGACGGGGCGCGAGGAGGAGTGGCGGTTCACACCGCTGCCCCGCTTGCGTGGCCTGCTCGACGACGAAGGGACCGGGGCGCACCTGACCTGGACCACGAGCGTCCCGGAGCCGGCCGAGCTGGCCGAGATCAGCAGCGAGGAGGCCCGCAGACTCGGCGTGGCCGGCCCCTCCGACCGGGTCGCCGCCCTCGCGGCCCGTCACTCCGGAGGTGCCGTGCGGCTACGGGTGCCCGACGACGCCGAGCTGGACGCACCGGTGCTGCTGCGCCTCGACGGCACGGGCGACGAGCGACCGGTCCACGGCCACCTCGTCATCGACGTCGGCGCCCACGCCAAGGCGACCGTGGTGCTCGAGCACGCCGGATCCGCCCGCTACGCCGAGCTGGTCTCGGTACGGGTCGGAGAAGGGGCCAGCCTCGATCTGGTCACCCTGTCGCTGTGGGCGGACGACGCCGTCCACGCCGGGCAGACGGCGATCCACGTGGGCCGCGACGCCTCGGTGCGCGCCTTCCAGGTGAGCCTCGGCGGCGACCTCGTCCGCATGGTCCAGACCGTCTCGTACGCGGGGCCGGGTGGTGACGCGGAGCTGCTCGGCCTCTACTTCGCCGACGCCGGGCAGCACCTCGAGCACCGGCTCTTCGTCGACCACTCCACGCCGCACTGCCGGAGCAATGTGCTCTACAAGGGCGCCCTGCAGGGGAGGAACGCACACACGGTGTGGATCGGCGACGTCCTGATCCGCCCCGAGGCGATCGGCACCGACACCTTCGAGCTCAACCGCAACCTGGTCCTCACCGACGGCGCGCGGGCCGACTCGGTGCCCAACCTGGAGATCGAGACCGGTGAGGTCCAGAGCGCGGGGCACGCCAGTGCCACCGGGCGGTTCGACGACGAGCAGCTGTTCTACCTGCAGGCCCGCGGCATCCCGGCGGAGGAGGCCCGGCGGCTCGTCGTCCGGGGGTTCTTCGCCGAGTTGCTGGGTCGCATCGGGGTCCCCGAGGTACGGGAGCGGCTCATGGCCGAGGTCGAGCGGGAGCTCGCGGAGTCGCTGCCATGACCGACTACCGGCGCGCCTGTGCCCTGGCCGACGTCCCGGAGCAGGGCGCCGTCCGCGTGACCGTCGACGGCGAGATCCTGGCCGTCGTCCGGGACGAGGGCGAGCTACACGCGATCTCCGACACCTGCACGCACGAGGACGTCTCGCTGTCCGAGGGCGAGATCGAGGACGGCGAGGTCGAGTGCTGGCTGCACGGCTCCAGGTTCGACCTCGTGACCGGCCGCCCCACCTGCTTGCCGGCGACCCGGCCGGTCGCCGTCTACCCCGTCACGACCCAGGGCGAGGACGTCCTCGTCGACATCGACCACCCCCTGAACCAGGAGAAGTCCGCCTGATGGCCACGCTCGAGATCCGCGACCTGCACGTCTCCGTCCCGACGGAGGCCGGCGCCAAGGAGATCCTCTGCGGCGTCGATCTCACCGTCCGTCCCGGCGAGACGCACGCGCTCATGGGACCCAACGGCTCCGGCAAGTCCACCCTCGCCTACTCGATCGCGGGGCACCCGAAGTACGCGATCACCAGCGGCACCGTCACGCTCGACGGCGAGGACGTGCTGGCCATGACGGTCGACCAGCGGGCCCGAGCCGGGCTGTTCCTCGCCATGCAGTACCCCGTCGAGGTCGCCGGTGTCTCGGTGTCCAACTTCCTGCGGACCGCCCGGACGGCGATCGACGGCGAGGCGCCCAAGCTGCGCACCTGGGTCAAGGACGTCAAGGAGGCCATGGCCCACCTGTCCATGGATCCCGCCTTCGCCGAGCGCGACGTCAACGCCGGCTTCTCCGGCGGGGAGAAGAAGCGCCACGAGATCCTGCAGCTGGAGCTGCTCGACCCCATGGTCGCGGTCCTCGACGAGACCGATTCCGGGCTCGACATCGACGCCCTGCGGGTCGTCGCGGACGGGGTCAACCGGTTCCGGGCCAAGGGCGACCGCGGTGTCCTGCTCATCACCCACTACACCCGCATCCTCCGCTACATCCAGCCTGACTTCGTGCACGTCTTCGTCGAGGGCCGGATCGCCGAGGAGGGCGGCCCCGAGCTGGCCGAGAAGCTCGAGGCCGAGGGGTACGAGTCCTACCTGACCAAGGTCTGACGGCTGCCGTGACCGCCACTGCCCCCGCTGCCGGCCTGCTCGACCCGGTCGAGCTGGACCGGATCCGTGCCGACTTCCCGATCCTGTCGCGTACCGTCCGCGACGGGCGGCGACTGGTCTACCTCGACTCGGGTGCCACCTCCCAGAAGCCCGCCTGCGTGCTGGACGCGGAGCGCGAGTTCTACGAGCAGCACAACGCGGCCGTCCACCGGGGGGCCCACCAGCTCGCGGAGGAGGCGACCGACGCCTACGAGTCGGCCCGCGCGACGGTGGCCGGGTTCGTGGGCGCGGCAGTCGGGGAGGTGGTGTTCACCAAGAACGCCACCGAGGCGATCAACCTCGTCGCCTACTCGATGAGCAACGCCGCGTACGCCGGAGAGGAGGCCGCCCGGTTCCGGCTCGGCCCCGGTGACGAGGTCGTCGTCACCGAGATGGAGCACCACGCCAATCTCGTCCCGTGGCAGGAGCTGTGCCGACGCACCGGTGCCACGCTCCGGTGGCTGGGTGTGACGCCCGACGGCCGGCTCGACCTCGGCGACCTCGACACGGTGGTGGGGGAGCGCACGCGGCTGCTCGCCTTCGTGCATCAGAGCAACGTGCTGGGCACCGTCAACCCGCCCGCCCCGCTGGTGCGGCGAGCCCGCGAGGTGGGCGCCCTGGTCCTCCTGGACGCCTGCCAGTCGGTCCCGCACCTACCCGTCGACGTGGCCTCCCTCGGCGCGGACTTCGTCGTCTTCAGCGGGCACAAGATGCTCGGCCCCTCCGGCATCGGAGTGCTGTGGGGGCGGCGCGAGCTGCTCGAGGTCATGCCGCCCTTCCTCACCGGCGGGTCGATGATCGAGGTGGTGCGGATGGAGGGGTCGACCTACGCCCCGCCGCCGCAGCGGTTCGAGGCAGGCGTGCCGATGACCGCCCAGGCGGTGGGTCTCGCTGCCGCCTGCGACTACCTCTCCGCCCTGGGGATGCCGGGGGTGGCCGCGCACGAGGAGGTGCTCGCCGCGTACGCCCTCGACGCCCTTCTGGCGGTCCCGGGCCTGCACGTGCTGGGCCCGACCGAGGTCGCCGACCGGGGGGCGACGGTGGCGTTCAGCGTCCAGGGAATCCACCCGCACGACCTCGGCCAGCTGCTCGACGACCAGGGTGTCGCCGTCCGGGTCGGTCACCACTGTGCCTGGCCGCTGCACCGTCGGTTCGGTCTCCCGGCGTCGACCCGCGCCTCGCTCTACCTCTACAACGGCACCGACGACATCGACGTCCTGGTCGAGGCCGTGCACCACGCCCGACGATTCTTCGGGGTGGCCTGATGGCCGCCGTCGAGCAGATGTACCAGGAGATCATCCTGGACCACGCCAGGCGACCGCACGGCCGCGGCCTCCGCGAGCCGGGACGCCCGGGGCTGCGTGCCGCCGACGCTCACCACGTCAACCCGACCTGCGGCGACGAGGTGACCCTGCGGGTGCTGGTCGACGGCGACGCCCTCGTCGACGTGTCCTGGGAGGGCCAGGGCTGCTCGATCAGCCAGGCTGCGGCCTCGGTGCTCACCGACGTGGTGGCCGGCCGGCCGATCCCGGAGGTGCTGGCCCGCTACGACGCCTTCCACGCCCTGGTGACGGGGCGCGGCGCGGTGGAGCCCGACGAGTCCGTGCTCGAGGACGGTGTCGCCTTCGCCGGCGTCGCCCGCTATCCCGTCCGCGTCAAGTGCGCGCTGCTGCCCTGGACCGCTCTCAAGGACGCCGTCGCCCGGGCGGACGCTGCCCCCGAGGAGGAGACCCCATGACCGACCAGACCGGTACGACCACGAGCCTCGAGGACCTCACCGAGGCCATGCGCGACGTCGTCGACCCCGAGCTGGGCATCAACGTCGTCGACCTGGGCCTCGTCTACGGCATCGACGTCGACGACGCCGGGGTGGCCACCATAGACATGACGCTGACCAGCGCCGCCTGCCCGCTCACCGACGTGATCGAGGACCAGACCCGGATGGCGCTGGACGGGCTCGTGCAGGACTTCCGGATCAACTGGGTCTGGATGCCGCCGTGGGGCCCGGACAAGATCACCGACGAAGGGCGCGACCAGCTCCGCTCCCTCGGCTTCAACGTCTGACGGGGACCGCGCCCGGGCCCTCGAGACCCAATCCGCGCGACGCCGCCAGGACCGGGGCGGGCGACGCCACACCCGCGACGGCCCCGCCACCACGTGGACGGGGCCGCTCGGTCCGGCCGTCAGTCGCGCGGCCGGTCGCTGGCCTTGGCGAACTCGCCGCTGGCCACCATGGCGCGGTAGCCGTTGAGCTCCTTCTTCAGGGTCCTGGCCAGGATGTAGAGACCGATGACGTTGGGGATCGCCATGAGGAAGATCATCGAGTCGGAGAAGTCGATGACCGGTCCGAGGGACAGTGAGGCGCCGATCACGGTGAAGGTGATGAAGACGAACTTGAAGACCAGCTCGGCCTGCGCGCTGTCGTTGAAGATGTAGCCGGTGGCCTTCATGCCGTAGTAGGCCCACGTGATCATCGTGGAGAAGGCGAAGAGCACGACGGCGACCGCCAGCACGTTCGGGAACCACGGGATGACCGTCTCGAACGCGTTGGACGTCAGGGCCACGCCGCCCAGCTCGGCGGCGTCCTGGTCGAGGTAGGCGCCGGTGATGACGATGACGAGCGCGGTCATAGTGCAGATCACGATCGTGTCGATGAAGGGCTCGAGCAGCGCGACGTGGCCCTCGGTCGACGGGTGCTTGGTGCGGACCGCGGAGTGCGCGATGGACGCCGAGCCGATGCCGGCCTCGTTGGAGAACGCGGCGCGCTGGAACCCGACGATGAGTGCGCCGATGGCCCCGCCCGCGACGCCTTCGGGGTTGAACGCTCCCTGGAAGATGTCGACGAAGGCGCCGGGGACGGCGTCGAGGTTGAAGACGATCACGACGACGCCGGCCGTCAGGTAGATGACCGCCATGAGGGGGACCAGCTTCTCGGTCACCCGGGCGATGGACTTGATGCCACCGATGATGACGAGACCGACGGCGATCGCGAAGCACAGTCCGATGAGCCAGTTGAGGTCGGCGATCGGGCTGTCCGCCCCGCCGGTGACGGCCTGGATCTGCGCGGTCGCCTGGTTGGCCTGGAACATGTTCCCGCCGCCCAGCGATCCGCCGATGCAGAAGATCGCGAAGAGGATGGCCAGCGTCTTGCCGAAGCCCGCGCTCCCGGTCACCGCCGCGACGCCCCGCTGGAGGTAGTACATCGGGCCGCCGGAGACCGTGCCGTCGGCATGCTCGTTGCGATACTTCACGCCGAGGGTGCACTCGGCGAGCTTGGTCGACATGCCGAGGAAGCCGGCCAGGATCATCCAGAACGTCGCGCCCGGTCCGCCGATCGAGATGGCCACGGCGACACCGGCGATGTTGCCTAGCCCCACTGTGCCGGAGACCGCGGTGGCCAGGGCCTGGAAGTGCGAGACCTCGCCGGCGTCGTCCGGGTCGGAGTACTGACCACGGACGAGGTCGAGGGCGTGCCGGAAGCCCCGGACGTTGAGGAAGCCGAGGTAGACGGTGAAGAAGGCGCCGGCGATGACCAGCCACAGGACGATGAGGGGTAGCTCCGCCCCGGCCACCGGCACCGAGTAGAAGACGACGGACGTGACGGCGTCGGCGATCGGCGTCGTGGCGTCGCTGATCCGCTCGTCCAGGCTCTGCGCACGGATGGTGTCGGACATGGCTGCTCCTGCGCGGGTCACGGGACGACCGTCACGGGGACGTCGGCGATCTGGATCAGCTGCGACGGCACGCTGCCGAAGAACATCGACCGCAACCGGCTCTCCCCGGTGCGCCCGACGACCACGTGCACGGCGTCGTGCTCACGGGCCAGGTTGCTCAACAGCTCGGCGGGGTGCCCGTGCCGGGCCTCGGTGGTGCAGGGGACGTCGTCGCCCACCACCTGGCGGGCCGGCTCGAGCACCTGTTCCCGGGCCGCGACGAGCTCGGCCTCGCGTCGGACGTGGCGCATCTCGTTCTCCTCCGGCGTGGTGAAGGAGTACGGCGACCAGGGGATCACGTGGGCGAGGACGAGGCTGGCCCCGACCTCCTTGGCGCGTTCACGGGCGAACTCCACGGCCCGTCGGCTGGCGTCGCTATTGTCGACGCCGACGAGGACGACAGCGGCCATCCTGGACTCCCTCCCGTCCCTGCCCGCCTGCTCGACGGGGTGGACGTCGTGTCACGGCATGAGCTCGGTCGGTGAGGCTGCGGGGACCCTAGCGGCTTCCGCCGCGATCGGGCCAGCACCTCCCGCCGTACACTGGGCGGCTGCGCAGCAGCCCGCACATCCAGACCCGTGGAGGAACGCTCCGTGGCGATCCAGCCGATCCGCCTGTTCGGCGACCCCGTCCTGCGCACCCCCGCCGAGCCCGTCGTCGACTTCGACAAGGAGCTCCGCCGGCTGGTCCAGGACCTCACCGACACGATGCTGGACGCTCCGGGCGCGGGGCTGGCCGCTCCTCAGCTGGGGGTCTCGCTGCGCGTCTTCACCTACCACGTCGACGACGAGGTGGGACACCTCGTCAATCCCGAGCTGTCCCTCTCCGAGGAGCAGCAGGACGGCCCCGAGGGCTGCCTGTCGCTGCCGGGACTGGAGTTCGACTGCCGGCGGGCGCTGCGGGTCGTGGCGCGTGGCCGCGACCAGTGGGGCGAGCCGGTGACCCTCGAGGGCAGCGACCTGCTCGCACGTGCCGTCCAGCACGAGACGGACCACCTGGACGGGATCTTGTTCGTGGACCGGCTCGACCGCGAGACACGCAAGGCGGCGCTCCGGGCGATCCGTGAGGCCGAGTGGGCCGGGGAGCCGGTGCCGGCGGTGAAGATGTCCCCGCACGCGACCTTCGGTCGCGCCCTCTGACCGGCATGCGCGTGGTCTTCGCGGGGACGCCCGAGGTCGCTGTCCCCTCCCTGCAGGCGGTCCTCGACTCCCGGCACGAGGTCGTGGCGGTCCTCACCCGCCCGGATGCCCCGGCCGGCCGCGGCCGCCGGCTGGTCCCGTCGCCCGTGGCGGCGGTCGGGGAGGCTGCCGGGATCGAGGTCCTGAAGCCCCACCGGCCTCGCGACCCCGACTTCCTGGCCCGTCTGGCCGAGATCGCGCCGGACTGCTGTCCGGTCGTGGCCTACGGCGGACTGCTCCCGCGGGCGGCCCTCGACGTCCCACTGCACGGCTGGGTCAACCTGCACTTCTCCCTGCTGCCAGCCTGGCGGGGCGCCGCCCCGGTGCAGCACGCGGTGCTGGCCGGCGACGACGTCACCGGAGCCTCGACGTTCCTCATCGAGGAGGGGCTCGACACCGGTCCCGTGCTGGGCGTGCTGACCGAACCGATCCGCTCGACCGACACCAGCGGGGACCTGCTCGCCCGCCTGGCGGTCGCCGGGGCGGGCCTGCTGGTGGCGACCCTCGACGGCATCGAGGCGGGCACGTTGGAGCCCCGTCCGCAGCCCGCCGACGGGGTCTCGCACGCCCCCAAGCTCACCGTCGAGGACGCGCACCTCGACTGGAGCGATCCCGCCCAGCACGTCGACCGGGTCGTCCGCGCCTGCACGCCCGCGCCCGGCGCCTGGACGACCTTCCGTGGTGAGCGGCTCAAGGTGGGGCCCGTGACCCCGCTCCCCGGCCAGGACTCCCTCGCCCACGGCGAGCTCGTCGCCGACCGCTCCACCGTACGGGTGGGCACGGGGAGCCACGCCGTGGCGCTGGGTCAGGTCCAGCCGCAGGGCAAGCGCGCCATGCCGGCCGCCGACTGGGCCCGGGGGGTCCGCCCCCAGCCCGGCGAGCGGCTGGGCTGACCCGTGGCCCGGCCCGCGACGTGGGACCCGGCGGCCCGCCGTCGGGGACCCGGGCGACGGCCGGACGCCAGCCGGAGGGCCGCGCTCGAGGTCGTCACCGCGGTGACCGACCGGGATGCCTACGCCAACCTCGTGCTCCCGAGCGTCCTGCGCGAGCGTCGCCTGACCGGACGTGACGCCGCGCTGGCGACCGAGCTCGTGTACGGCACCCTGCGCAGCTCGGGGACCTACGACGAGATCCTCGCGCGCTGCCTCGACCGCCCGCGGGAGCAGCTCGACCCGGTCGTCCGCGACGTGCTCCGGCTGGGGATCCACCAGCTCCTGTCGACCAGGGTCCCGGCGCACGCCGCCGTCACGACGTCCGTGGACCTCGGGCGGCAGGCCGCCGGTCCCGGTGCGGCCCGCCTCGTCAACGCCGTGCTCCACCGCGTCGCCGAGCGGAACCTGGACGAGTGGGTCGCCGAGCTGGCCCCGGCACCGGCCGACGACCCGGTGGGCCACCTGGCGGTCCGGCACGCCCACCCGCGCTGGGTGGCCGAGGCCCTGCTCGCGGCTCTGGGCGGCGACCTCGTCGCGCTGGAGGCCGCCTTGCGGGCCGACAACGTGCGGCCCGAGGTGACGCTGGTGGCCAGGCCCGGTCGCGCGACCGTCCCGGAGCTCCTCGCAGCGGGCGCGGACCCGGGCCGCTGGTCGCCGCTCGCGGCCCGGTGGCCGGGCGGAGACCCGGGCGCCGTGCAGGCGGTGGCACACGGTCGTGCCGGCGTGCAGGACGAGGGGTCACAGCTGGTGGCTCTCGCCCTCGCCTCCGCGGTCGTCGAGGGATCGGACCGGCGATGGCTCGACCTGTGCGCGGGCCCCGGGGGCAAGGCGGCCCTGCTCGCGGGCATCGCCGCACAGCGCGACGCCTCCCTGCTGGCCGTCGAGCTCCACCCGCACCGGGCCCGGCTGGTCGCGTCAGCGCTCGCCGGCTCGCCCGGAGCGCATGCGGTCGTCGTCGCGGACGGGGCGGTCCCGGCGTGGCGGCCGGCCGCCTTCGACCGGGTCCTCGTGGACGTGCCGTGCAGCGGGCTCGGGGCCCTTCGCAGGCGCCCGGAGTCCCGGTGGCGCCGCTCGCCCGCCGACGTGGCCGCGCTCCACCCGCTCCAGCTCGCGCTCCTCGGGTCGGCCCTCGACGCGGCCCGTGCCGGCGGTGTCGTGGCCTACGTCACCTGCTCGCCGCACCTGGAGGAGACCCGGGCGGTGGTCGACGAGGCGCTGCGCGATCGTCCGGGGGTCGACCGCATCGACGCGCGCCCCCTGCTCCCCGGTGTCCCGCACCTGGGCGACGGCCCCGACGTCCAGCTGTGGCCGCACCTGCACGGCACCGACGCGATGTACCTGGCCGTCCTGCGTACCGCGGCGGGACGCTAGGGTCCGGCCCCGTGGCAGTGCAGATCTCGCCCAGCATCCTGTCCGCCGACTTCGCCAACCTCGAGCGTGAGGTCGGCCGGCTCCGCGGGGCGGACTGGGTGCACGTCGACGTCATGGACAACCACTTCGTCCCCAACCTGACCATCGGCCTGCCCGTCGTGGAGGCCCTCCTGGCGTCCACCGACCTCCCGGTCGACTGCCACCTGATGATCGACGACCCGGACCGCTGGGCCCCTGCCTACGCCGAGGCCGGTGCCACGTCCGTGACGTTCCACGCCGAGGCCGCGGGGGCGCCCGTCAGGCTGGCCCGGGAGCTTCGCACGGCGGGGGCCCGGGCCGGCCTGGCGCTGAAGCCCGCCACCCCGGTCGAGCCGTACGAGGACCTCCTGTCCGAGGTCGACATGATCCTGGTGATGACGGTGGAGCCCGGCTTCGGCGGCCAGGCCTTCCTGGACGTCTGCCTGCCCAAGGTCCGTCGGGCCCGCGAGATGGTGCGGCGCTGCGGGCTGGACGTGTGGGTCCAGGTGGACGGGGGGATCTCCGCGGAAACCGTGGAGCGGGCCGCCGAGGCAGGCGCCGACGTCTTCGTCGCCGGGTCGGCGGTCTATCGCGCGGAGGACGCCGCGGCGGAGGTCGAGCGCCTGCGCTCGCTGGCCGAAGCGGCCTACCGGGCCTGACGGCGCATCCCGCTCCCGCCCGCCGCGGAATCAGCCGTGCGTGCCAGACTGTTCCTCGTACGACAGCAGCACGCGTGCTCCGGGGTCGGTGCAATTCCGAACCGGCGGTGACAGTCCGCGACCCGACCGCAGCCGGCGGTCGGTGGACCCGGTGGAACTCCGGGACCGACGGTGAGAGTCCGGATGGGAGGACGCACGCGCGGCCGCGGGTCGGGCAGCCCGTCGGGCTGCGCGCGAGACGGCCGTCACCCCGGGGACCGCGTCCGCACCGGACCGGACCAGGAGCAGTGATGGCGAGCCCGACCGAGGTGGCGGCGATGCGTCGTGCCCTCGATCTCGCCCGCACGCCCGGCGTCCCTCCTACCCCCAACCCCCGGGTCGGGTGCGTCGTCCTCGGCGCGGACGGAGAGATCGTCGGGGAGGGGTTCGGCCGCGGCGCCGGTCGCCGCCACGCCGAGGTGGATGCCCTGCTGGACGCGGGTGAGCTCGCCCGCGGTGCCACCGCCGTGGTGACGCTCGAGCCCTGCAACCACTCCGGGCGTACGGGGCCGTGCAGCGCAGCGCTCGTCGCCGCCGGCGTGGCCCGGGTCGTCTACGCGCAGGCCGACGGCAACCCCGTGGCCCGCGGCGGGGCCGACACCATGCGTGCGGCGGGTGTCGACGTGGAGGGCGGGGTGCTCGCCGACCAGGCGGGGTCGGTCAACCCGGAGTTCACCGCCAGCATGGAGATGCAGCGTCCGTACGTCACCTGGAAGCTCGCCGCCACGCTCGACGGCCGCAGCGCGGCGGCCGACGGGACGAGCCGGTGGGTCACCGGTCCGGCCGCGAGGCTCGACGTCCATCGCCAGCGCGCGCTCCACGACGTGGTGCTCGTCGGGACCGGGACCGTGCGAGCCGACGACCCCCAGCTCACGGTCCGTGACCAGGGCGGCAACCCGGTGGACCGCCGCTTCCAGCCGCTGCGTGCCGTCATGGGCTGCGCGGACCTGCCGGCGGGGGCGCACGTCCTCGACGACGCCGCCCCGACGGTGCACCTGCGCACCCGTGACCCGGGTGCCGCCCTCGCGGAGCTCTACGCGACGAACCGGCAGTTCGTCTGGTTGGAGGGCGGCCCCACGCTGGCGGCGGCTTTCCTCACCGCCGGCCTGGTCGACCGGGTGATCGCCTACGTGGCACCGGCGCTCCTCGGCGCGGGGCTCCCGGCGGTGTCCGACCTGGGCATCGGCACCATCGCCGACGCCGTGCGGCTCGTCCTCGACGACGTCGCACGGCTGGGCGACGACGTACGCATCACCGCCCGCGTCAGCAAGGAGGCATGAACCGTGTTCACCGGCATCGTCGAGGAGCTCGGCGAGGTGGTCGAGATCGAGCAGCTCGGCGACTCCGCGCGGCTACGGGTCCGCGCCGAGCTGGCCACCGCCGACACGCGCCGCGGCGACTCCATCGCCGTCAACGGCGTGTGCCTCACCGTGACCGAGTGCTCCGGGGGCGGGTTCGCCGCGGACGTCATGGCCGAGACCCTCCACCGGTCCGGGCTGGGCCGGCTCGCTCCCGGGCACCGCGTCAACCTCGAGCGGGCGGTCCGGCTCTCGGACCGGCTCGGGGGTCATCTGGTGCAGGGCCACGTCGACGGCGTGGGCGCGGTCGTGGCGCGGACGCCGGCGCCGCGCTGGGAGGTCGTTCGCGTGTCCCTGCCGGAGGAGCTGGCCCGGTACGTGGTCGAGAAGGGTTCGATCGCCGTCGACGGCGTCTCCCTGACCGTCAGCGCGACCGGGCCGGGCTGGTTCGAGGTGAGCCTCGTCCCGACCACGCTGACGGCGACCACGCTGGGCGCCGTACGGGAGGGGGACCGCGTCAACCTCGAGGTGGACGTCATCGCGAAGTACGTCGAACGCCTGCTCGCCCGCGACGGGGAGCGGCGGTGACCGACACCCGGCTGGACACCGTCCCGCGTGCGATCGCCGACATCGCCGCCGGCCGACCCGTCGTCGTGGTCGACGACGAGGACCGCGAGAACGAGGGCGACATCATCTTCGCGGCCGGCAAGGCCACCCCGGAGCTGATGGCCTTCACCATCCGGTGGACGAGCGGCTTCGTGTGCGTGGCCATGGAGGGGCGCACCCTCGACCGGCTGCACCTGCCCCTGATGACCCCGCACAACCGCGAGCGGATGCGCACCGCCTACACCGTGTCCGTCGACGCCCGCGACGGCGTGACCACCGGGATATCCGCAGCCGACCGGGCCCGTACGGTCCGCGTCCTGGTGGACTCCGCCACCGAGCCGTACGAGATCGTGCAGCCGGGTCACGTCCTGCCGCTGCGCTACCGGGAGGGCGGGGTGCTGGTCCGCCCCGGGCACACGGAGGCTGCCGTCGACCTGGCCCGGCTGGCCGGTCTGACCCCCGCCGGCGTGCTGTGCGAGGTCGTCAACGACGACGGGTCCATGGCCCGGGGGCCGCAGCTCCGCGAGTTCGCCGACCGGCACGGGCTCGCCATGATCTCCATCGCGGACCTCATCGCCTACCGGCGCCGCCACGAGACCCTCGTGACCCTGGTCGCCGAGACGCGGCTGCCCACCGAGCACGGTGAGTTCCGGGCCTACGCCTATCGGGACCACGTGGACGGCGTCGAGCACGTGGCCCTGGTGGCCGGCCAGGTGGGCGACGGCGAGGAGGTGCTCGTCCGGGTGCACTCGGAGTGCCTCACCGGCGACGTCCTCGGATCCCTGCGGTGCGACTGCGGCCCGCAGCTGGACGCCGCCCTCGTACGCGTGGCGGCCGAGGGTCGCGGCATCGTGCTGTACATGCGCGGTCACGAAGGCCGGGGGATCGGCCTGGCCCACAAGCTCCGCGCCTACCAGCTGCAGGACGCCGGTCACGACACGGTGGACGCCAACCTCGAGCTCGGCCTCCCCGCCGACGCCCGGGACTACGGGACCGGCGCGCAGATCCTGGCCGAGCTCGGCGTGCGGTCGATGCGTCTGCTCACGAACAACCCGGCCAAGCGCGCCGGTCTCGAGGGCTACGGCCTGACGATCACCGAGCGCCTTTCGCTGCCCATCCGGGCCACCCGCGAGAACATCCGCTACCTGCGGACCAAGCGCGACCGCATGGGGCACGACCTGCCCGACCTGCCCGACGTCGACCCCGACCTGGAGGGGAGCCCCACGTGAGCCGAGCCGGAGCGCCCGAGCTGACCGTCCAGCGGGTGGAGGACCTTCGCGTCGCCGTCGTGGCGGCACGATGGCACGCCGAGGTGATGGACGGCCTGGTGGCGGGGGCGCACCGGGCGCTGGAGGAGGCCGGCGTACGCGACCCGCTGGTGCTCCGCGTACCGGGGTCGTTCGAACTGCCGGTCGCGGCCGTACGGGCCGCCCGCGCCGGTTACGACGCCGTCATCGCTCTCGGTGTCGTCGTCCGGGGCGGCACCCCGCACTTCGAGTACGTCTGCCAGGCGGCCACCCAGGGCCTCACCCGGGTGTCGGTCGAGTCGGGCGTCCCGGTCGGCTTCGGCGTGCTCACGTGCGACACCGACGAGCAGGCGCGCGACCGCGCCGGTCTGCCCGGTTCGCGCGAGGACAAGGGCTACGAGGCGGCCCAGGCAGCCCTGGCCACGGTGGTGTCCCTGCGCGCCTCGTACGTCTGACCCGGCCGTCCCGGTACCGGTGGGGCGCCGGACCCTCCGTACGCTTGGCGCGTGAAGACCTTCGACGCCCTGTGGGCCGAGCTGTCCGCCAAGGTCGCGGCCGGGGCGGACGGCTCGGGGACCGTCGAGGCGGTGCGGCGCGGCGTGCACGACGTCGGCAAGAAGGTCGTCGAGGAGGCGGCGGAGTCCTGGATGGCGGCCGAGCACGAGTCGGCAGACCGGGCGGCGCAGGAGATCTCGCAGCTGCTCTACCAGGTCCAGGTCCTCATGCTGGCTCGCGGCCTCGACCTCGAGGACGTCTACGCCCACCTCTGACCTCCGCTGACCCCCCTGACCCACCTCCCCCCTCTGTCGGAAGGCCACCGCATGACCACCCCGACCCCACTCCGGGTCGCCGTGCCCAACAAGGGCTCACTGGCCGAGCCGGCCACGGACATGCTGCGCGAGGCCGGGTACCGGCAGCGCGCCGACGGCCGCGAGCTGGTGCTGCTCGACCCCGGCAACAACGCCGAGTTCTTCTTCCTCCGGCCGCGGGACATCGCCGTCTACGTGGGGTCGGGGACCCTCGACGTCGGCATCACCGGGCGCGACCTCCTGCTCGACTCGGGAGCCCCGGCGGAGGAGGTCCTCCCGCTGGGATTCGGGGGCTCCACGTTCCGCTACGCCACCCGCCCGGGAACCGCCGACGGCGTCGCCGGCTTCGCCGGGCTGCGCGTGGCCACCTCGTACGAGGGGATCGTCCGGCACCACCTGGCCGAGGCGGGGGTCGAGGCCGAGGTGATCCGGCTGGACGGCGCGGTCGAGACCGCGGTCCGGCTCGGCGTCGCCGACGTGATCGCCGACGTGGTGTCCACAGGCAGCACCCTGCGCCAGGCGGGGCTGGAGGTCGTCGGCGACGCGATCCTCGAGTCCGAGGCGGTCCTGGTCCGCCGCACCCGGGCGGCGCCGTCCGCCGCCGTCGACCTGCTCGTCCGCCGCCTGCAGGGCGTGCTGGTGGCTCGGCGCTACGTGATGATGGACTACGACATCCGGGCCGAGCGGGTCGAGGAGGCCTGCGCGATCACCCCCGGGATCGAGTCGCCGACGGTGTCACCGCTGCACCGCGAGGGGTGGGTGGCCGTCCGGGCGATGGTCCCGCGGTCGGAGGCCCAGCAGATCATGGACGACCTCTGGGATCTCGGGGCCCGGGGGATCCTGGTCACCGACATCCACGCCTGCCGGCTGTAGCCCGGGGCTGCCCCGGTCCGGGTCAGGCGAGCGCGGCGCACATGTCCGTCGCCCGACCACTGGTCTGCAGGATCGTGAAGACCTCGTCGGCATCCACGTGGATGACGACGCGCCCGACGTAAAGGGTCGAGGACGGCCCTGGTGGCACGTCGGTGGGGAACATGAAGAGCAGCTGGTAGCCGATCAGCTCGACCGTGCTCGTCCCGTCCTCATGGAACGTGATGCGCTGCGCGCCACCCGCGGGACGCAGGGTGAGGGACTTCCCGGTGTCGACGTTGGTCAGGGTGACGGTAGGGCCTTTCCCCGCGAAGAGCAGCGCGAGCAGGGTGCCGTCCGGGGCGGTGAACTCGTGGGTGTTGATGTTGCCACCTGTCCCCGACACGTGGAGCTCGAACTCGCACGCGATCCCCGCGGGGAAGCCGAACTCGAAGCCCTGGCCCTGGGCGCCCGCCGGCGGTGCGAGCACGACGAGCGCCAGCACGCCGGCGAGGACCGCCGACGCCAGCCCACGCACCAACCCCCTGCCTCGTCCGGCGGCACCGGGACCCGACCTGCTTCCCGACATGACTCCTCCCCTCTCACGGTCGTCCCGACCCCCGACGCCGGGACTCGGGGCGGCGCACGGCTCCCACTCCGGCTGTCGACACCCCGTGCCCACATTGACCTCCTCGGCACCCCGCCTGTCCAGGACGAGATCTCCCGGCGGTATCGGCCGCGGCACAGCCCGCCTCCGGCGTCGTACGGTGTGCTCGTGACGACGCCCGACCCGGTCGCGGAGGTGGTCGCGGGGCGCGGCCTGCCCCGTGATCCGGCCGAGCTCGCCGAGCGGCTCGACGCGGTCGGCTACCTCGCCGACGAGGGCGTGGCCACCGCCGCCTACCTGGCCCTGCGGATGGGGCGGCCGCTCTTCCTCGAGGGGGAGGCCGGCGTCGGCAAGACCTTCCTGGCGGCCAGCCTGGCGGAGGCGCTCGGAGCACCGCTGTTCCGGCTGCAGTGCTACGAGGGGCTCGACTCCTCCCAGGCGCTCTACGACTGGGACTTCCCGCGCCAGCTGCTGCACCTGCGGGCGGCGGAGGCGGTGGGCGTGCGGGACGCGGAACGGCTGGAGCACGAGCTCTACGACCGCCGGTTCTTGCTGGCGCGGCCCCTGCTCCAGGCGATCGAGGCGAGCACCGACCTGCAGCCCGCCGTGCTGCTCGTGGACGAGATCGACCGCGCCGACGACGAGTTCGAGGCCTTCCTCCTCGAGGTGCTGGGCGACGCCAGCATCACGATCCCCGAGCTCGGCACGGTACGGGCGGACCGTCCACCCGTCGTCGTGCTGACGAGCAACCGCACCCGGGAGGTGCACGACGCGCTCAAGCGCCGGTGCCTCTACCACTGGCTCGAGCTGCCCGGGTTCGAGCGGGAGGTTGCCGTCATCCGCCGTCGGCTGCCGGGCGTGGACGAGCGCCTCGCCCGCGACGTGGCCAGGGCCGTGCAGGGGCTCCGCCGCCTCGACCTGGTCAAACCGCCCGGGCTCGCGGAGTCGGTCGACTGGGCAGCCGCCCTCGACGCGCTCGGCGCCCGCGGGCTCGACCGCGACCTCGCGGCCCGCACCCTGGGCGCGGTGCTCAAGTACCGGGAGGACCAGGAACGGGTCGCCGGGGACGACCTGGCCGCCCTCGTCGGGACCGGGTCACCGTGAGGACGGTCGCTGCCGTGCTGCCGGACGACCCGCTCGTCCCAGCCGTCGTCGGGTTCGCCCGGACGCTTCGAGCCGCCGGGGTGGACGCGGCACCGGGGAGGGTGCACGCGATGCTCGACGCGCTGGGCCACCTCGACCCGGCCGCCACGGGCGACGTCTACTGGAGCGGTCGACTCACCGTGTGCGGGTCGCCCGCGGACATCCGCACCTACGACCGGGCCTTCGCCGCCTACTTCGGCGAGGCCGGTGTGCCCCTCTCCGTTCGGCGGCCGGTGCCCAGCGTCGTGGTCCACGTCGCCGTCCCCGACGGGTCCGACGCCGCACCGAGCGGCGACGGTGGAGACGCCGAGGCGGTCCGGACGGCCACGGCCAGCCGGGTCGAGGTGCTGCGGCACCGAGACCTGGCGGCGCTGGACGACAAGGAACGGGCCGAGGTGGACCGCATGCTCTCCCTGCTGACCGCGCCCGGCCCCGTGCGCCGGTCGCGGCGGCGGGTCGCCTCCAGACGGGGGCGGCTGGACGTGGGCCGGACCGTGCGGGCCACCCTGCGCGAGGGCGGGGAGACCATGCGTCTTCGCCGGCACGACCGGGTCGACCGGCCACGCCGGACGGTCTTCCTCGTCGACGTGAGCGGGTCCATGGCCCCGTACGCCGACGCGGTGCTTCGGGTTGCGCACGCGTGCTGCCGGCGGCGGCCGGCCACGGAGGTCTTCACCATGGGGACCCGGTTGACCCGGGTGACCCGCGAGATGCAGCGGCCGGACGCCGATGCGGCCATGGCGGGCGTCGCCCACGCCGTGCCCGACTGGAGCGGAGGCACCCGGCTGGGGACGCAGGTGGGCGCCTTCCTCGACCGGTGGGGCCGACGCGGGATGGCCCGCGGGGCGGTCGTCGTCGTCGCGAGCGACGGCTGGGAGCGCGGGGACACCACGGCGCTCGGCGAGCAGATGGCCCGCCTGGCCCGCCTGGCCCGGGCGGTCGTCTGGATCAGCCCCCATGCCGGACGTGACGGTTTCGCCCCGCTCGTAGGGGGTCTGCAGGCGGCCCTGCCGTCGGTCGACGCCCTCGTGGCCGGTCACGACCTGGCCGCCATGGAGCGGCTGGTGGCGACCGTCGGGCAGGTGGGGCGTCGTGCGTGACGTGCTGCCCGTGGTCGCGAGGTGGGTGGACTCCGGTGAGCCCGCGGCGCTGGCGACCGTCGTGTCCACCTGGCGGTCCGCGCCGCGCCCCGCGGGCGCCGCCATGGCGGTGGGTCCCGGTGGCGAGGTCGTCGGCAGCGTGTCGGGCGGCTGTGTGGAGGGTGCCCTGTACGACCTCGGCAGCGAGGTCCTCGCGGGGGAGCGCGGTGCGCTGCTGCAGCGGTACGGGGTGAGCGACGACGACGCCTTCGCCGTGGGGCTGACCTGTGGAGGGGTGCTGGACGTCTTCGTCGAGCGGGTCGACACCCTGGCCTTCCCCGAGCTGCCGGCGGTCGCCCGCAGCGTCGCCGCCGGGGAGCCGGTCGCCCTCGCGACGGTCGTCGCCGGTCCCGCCGCCCTTGGTCAGCACCTGGCCGTGTGGCCGGACCGGCGCGCCGGGACCCTGGGGTCGGACCGGCTCGACGACGCCGTGGCCGACGACGCGGCCGGGATGCTCGACGCCGGGCGGACGGGCACGCTCCACCACGGTGCGCACGGCGAGCGGCGCGGTGACGAGCTCACCGTCTTCGTCCAGTCCTTCGCCCCACCCCCGCGCATGATCGTGTTCGGCGCGATCGACTTCGCCGCCGCCGTGGTCCGCGTCGGCGCGTTCCTGGGCTACCGCGTGACGCTGTGCGACGCGCGTCCGGTCTTCGCCACGGCCCCCCGCTTCCCCGACGCCGACGAGCTGGTCGTGGCCTGGCCGCACGAGTACCTCGCCGGGACCGAGGTGGACGAACGCACGGCGATCTGCGTGCTCACGCACGACCCCAAGTTCGACGTCCCCCTCCTGGAGGTCGCGCTCCGCACCCCGGCCGGCTACATCGGTGCGATGGGGTCTCGCCGCACGCACGCCAACCGGCTCGAGCAGCTGCGCGAACGTGGGCTGGGGGACGAGGAGCTCGCCCGGCTCGCCTCGCCGATCGGCCTGGACCTCGGGGCACGTACGCCCGAGGAGACCGCCGTGAGCATCGCCGCGGAGATCGTGGGGTCGAGGCACGGGGGCACCGGCCGCAGGCTCGCCCACACGTCCGGGCCGATCCACCACGAGGGTCAGCCACGGTGAGTCGGGTCGCCGGGCTGGTCCTCGCCGCGGGTGGCGGACGCCGGTTCGGCGGACCCAAGGCGGTGGTGGAGCTCGAGGGGGAGCGGCTCGTCGACCGTGCGGTCCGCGCCCTCGCCGAGGGCGGGTGCGCACCCGTTGTCGTCGTCTCCGGCGCCGTGCCGCTGGAGGTGCCCGGCGCGGTCGTCGTCGACAACCCCGCCTGGGAGTCCGGTATGGGGTCCTCGCTCCGGGTGGGTGTGGGCGCCCTGCCGGATGACGCCGACGCCGTCGTGCTCGCGCTCGTCGACACGCCCTGGGTGGGGCCCGAGAGCGTACGGCGACTTCTCCGGGCCCACGGAGACGGCGCCGAGGTCGCGGTCGCCACGTACGGCGGAGTGCGGGGGCGGCCGGTGCTCCTGGGTCGGTCGCACTGGGCCGCTGCTCTCGCCTCGGCCCACGGGGACCGCGGGGCGCGGGAGTTCCTGGCGGCCCGTCCCGACCTCGTGGTCGAGGTGTCCTGCGACGGGACGGGCGACCCGCGGGACGTCGACCGGCTGGAAGACCTGTCAGCGGGCTGATCCCACGAGGTGGGACCGATCTCCGCCGGTCAGCCCGAGCCGGACACCCGGAGCCGAACACCCGGAGCCGAACACAACACCCGGGCCGGGCAGCCTCGACGTCCCGGCCCGTGGTCGGATCGGCTCGGAGGTTGCTGCCAGAAGTTGCAGCAACCTCCGGGCCGGTGCGACATGGTGGCGGGGGAGGTGCGATCCACGGTGGCTTCCCGGAGCAGGCTGCCGCCATCAGTTGCAGCAACCTCCCAGCCAACGCGACACCGCCCGGGTCATCCGGAGCCGCGACGGCCGACGCCCGCTCATCCGGCGGCGGCGGCCAGCGCGTCCAGGGCGAGGCTGAAGCACTCCGCCGGCGGCGTGACCAGCCCCGCCCCGACCTGGCCCGTGCCGGCCACGCGTCCGGCCATGCCGGTGTTGATCTGGGGCAGGATCCCGGTGCGGACCACCCGGGTGACGTCGATGCCGGTGGGCGCGCCCCGGAAGTCCAGGGCCGGCACGGCGAAGGTCGGGTTCTCGCCGACCGTGATCTCGTACATGAGCTGCGAGGTCCGCACCGCGTCGGGCACGGTGCCGCCGACGAACCGCACGATCGCCGGGGCGCCCGCCATGACGAAGCCGCCGAGGCCCATCGTCTCGGTGATCGACGAGTCGCCGATGTCCGGGTTGGCGTCCTCCGGGCCGTAGGAGCCGAGGAACAGACCGTCCGGGGTGAGCGCCGGGGCCGTGAACCACTGGTCCCTCGTGCCCGAGACCTGGATGCCGAAGTCGGTGCCGTTGCGGGCCATGGTCGTGACCACGGTGCTGCCGGGGATCCCCGCGGCGGCGGAGGTGATGAGCTTGCCGGCCGGCATCACCAGGTTGAGGAAGAAGTGGTCGTTGCCGGCGACGAAGCGCGCCACCCGGGCCACGTTCCCGGACGGGAGACCGCTCTCGACCAGGTCGGGGAGCAGGTCGCGCAGGAGCATCAGAGTCCCGGCCCGGTTGCGGTTGTGTCCCTCGTCGCCCATCTGCACCATCTGCGCGATGATCGAGCGGACGTCGACCGGACCGTGCCTGTGCACCGCGGCCTGCAGCGCGGGGCCGAGGACTTCCGACATCCAGTGCAGCCGGTCGATGACCTCGGGCCCGTAGGCCCCGTAGCGGAGCACCCGGCCGAGCCCCTCGTTGAGCGAGCAGCAGGCGGTCCGGTCGTGGACCTCGTCCCGGAGCTCGAACACCCACATCGACGGCGACACCACGCCGGCCATCGGCCCGACGGCGCCGCGGTGGTGGCAGGGCTCGAGCTCGATACCGTCCCCGGCCGCGAGCCGCTGCTCCGCCTCCTCGGGGTCGGCGGCCAGCCCCTCGAGCAGCATGGCCCCGATCAGGGCGCCACGCATCGGTCCGGAGGCCCGGGCCCACTCCAGCGGCGGTCCGGCATGCAGGAACTGCCCCGGCAGGAGCCCGAGCGACGCACTCGCCGGTCGCACGTCGACCAGCACCGCGCCGGCCGCCAGCATCGCCTCCAGCGCCCGCCGGTTGGCCGCCTGCCGCCGGCGGTCGGCCGTCACGGCCGACAGCGCGTCCTCGGCGGCGGACGGCGGCGGCTGCCACTCCACCTCGGTGACGTCGACGGCCTGCGCCCGGAGGGACTCGGCGAGCAGACCTGCCCCCGCGGTGAGGATCCCGGGCGGTCCGGTGAGCAGCTCGGCCGCCGGGGTGGCACCGGCCGCGTTCACGACGCCTCCGTGCACAGCTCGACGGCCTTGCGCGCCGCGGCAGCGTTCGACAGGTGCACGGAGGCGCCGGCAGCGACCAGGGCGGTCGCCTGACGTTCCAAGCCCTGAGGGTCACCAGACGTCCCCACCAGGGAGACGACGACCGCGACCTCCCGCCCGTCGGCTGTGGCCCGCTCGTGCGCCGCCCGGATCGCCGGCGCCAGCTCGGCGGCGGGGTCCGGGTGGGCGGCATGCCCGAGCACGACGTCGAGCAGCAGTACCCCCGCCGTCGGGTCGGACGCCTCCAGCAGCAGCCGCTCGGCGCGCAGACCCTGGTCGATCATGGGGTGCGGACGACCCCGGGTCAGGCGGTCGTCACCGAAGTCCACCATGGCGTGCCCGCCGCGGACGTCGAGGTCGTCGTCCAGCGCGAGGGCCGGGTCGTGGGTGACGTTGGAGAACACGGGACCGCGCAGCCCCGACCCCGCTAGCACGGCGGCCTCCTCGCAGAGGGTGCCGCCCGCGAACAGGCCCCGCACGGTCGGGTAGCGCCCGCGGCGCTCCTCGGGAGCGGGCCACCAGCGGGGCTCGGTCCACGAGCCACCGACCGCCTCGACCGCACGGCGGGTCGACTCCGTGAGGTCGGGGTTGCCCGCACCGAGCAGCGCGAGCAGTACCGGGGTGTGCAGCCGCTCCGCATGGGCGCGCACCGCCCGGGCGACGTCGGCGTCGGGTGGCTTCGAGACGACGACCACGAGCTCCGTCGCCGCGTCCGCCTCCAGGAGGTCCATGGCGGTGTGGGTGGACCGCCCGCCCACGGCGGCCGAGAGGTCCCGGCCTCCGACGCCGAGGCAGTGGCTGGTGCCGACACCCGCGCCGTCCAGGAGGGACATGACCTGCTGCGCCCCGGTCCCCGAGGCGGCGACCAGGCCGACCGGGCCCGGTCGGACGACGTTCGCGAACCCGAGTCCGACGCCCGACACGACCGCCGTCCCGCAGTCCGGTCCCATGACCAGCAGGCCCCGACGGGCAGCCTCCTCCTTGAGCCACACCTCCTGCGACATGGGCACGTTGTCGCTGAACAGCATCACCGAGAGCCCGGCCTCGAGGGCGTCGACGGCGTCGGCGAAGGCGACGCGGCCAGGCGTCGAGACCAGGGCGAGGTCCGCCCGGACGGTCCGTGCTGCGGTGGCCAGCGTGCGTGGTGCCGGGGCACCCCCGAGGTCGCCCGAGGCGGGCGCGCGCTCGGCCAGCGCCTCGGCGCAGCGACGCAGGGCACCGGCGAGAGCGTCGTCGTCCGCGGCGTCGATGGCGACGAGGAGGTCGTCGGGTGTCGCACCGTCGGGTCGGTCGAACCCCATGCCGCCGAGGAGGTCCAGGTTCAGGTCCGTGGCCATGGCCACCAGCGCCGCCGTGACGCCGGGCTGGTCGGCCACGGCCCGGCTGACCTGCATCAGCGTCACCGAGTCGCGATAGGCCCCCTGCCGGAGCTCGAGGTGCCGGGTCACGGGCACCCCCACGCGACCTCGGCCGCGGTGAGGACGAGCACGGCCCCGTGGGCGAGCGCCGCCCCCGAGCTGTGACCCACTGCCAGCAATCGGGGCGTGGTGCCGCGCAGCTCCCCCCGGCCGTCCAGGGCCGCCAAGAAGTGCGCCAGCTCCGGGACGCACCACCCACGCCCTGCGTCCTGGAGGAGTGCCGCCGAGAGAGTCGTGGTGGAGCGGCGTGCCGCGGCCCGGGCGAGCTCGGACGCGACACCTCCTGCTGCGGCGTGCCCGCCGCGCTCCACGGCGCGCAGCGTGACCAGGGCGCCGGCCAGCACGTCGTCCCCCGCGGGAGTGAGACCCGATCCCAGGCCCACGAGGACGGCCACCGCCCTGGCGGCACCGGTCCCCGTGCCGGCGCGGACGGCGTCCCGGAGCGGCGTCAGCGCCCGGCCCACGGCGTCCTCCGGGGGAGGCAGCGCCGCCGCCGTCGTGGTGGCGCGGACCGCGGCCCGGCGTGGGTCCCGGACGGCGGGTGCGGGTGGCCGCCACCACCGGTGCACCCGCACCCGCAGGTCGCCGAGCAGGAGCCGACCGAGCCCGGCCCGGGCCGCCGTGACGCTCCTGGGCAGCGGCCCCGCGAGCTGCACGCTGGCCGGCAGGCGTACGCCCCGGCCGGCCGTCACCGACACCACCGCGGGGTCGGTGTGGCCTCCGGTGTCCAGGTGCAGGGCGGGGCCGGCCCGGCCCAGCACCCGTAGCGGACGGTCGGGTCCCTCGAACAGGGGTGCCAGCAGTACCGAGGCCGCTGCGGTCTCCTCCCGGAGACGGCACCCGTCCGCCGTGGGACCCACCGCACCGACCTCCCCACGGTTCCCGTCCGGTCCGCCGCCGACGAATCCCGGAACCTTGCGCTCCCGGACGCTAGCCGAGCGGTACGGTCCGCCGCATGGAGGAAGTTGCCGAGGCGGGGCTGGACGGCGCCCATGAGTTGACAGGCATCGCGACGCCTCGCGTGACCGGCATCACCGTGCGGGAGGTGCTGGCGCTCCCGGCCCTGGTCGGCACCCGGGTCCTGGGGGGTGCGGCCGGCCTCGGCCGGGTGGTCGCCCGGATCAACGTCATGGAGGTCCCGGACATCCTGCCCTGGGTGAAGCCCGATGAGCTGCTGCTCACCACCGGGTACCCGTTGCGGGCCGACCCCGCCAGCCTGACCGGGCTGGTGCGTGCTCTCGCCCGCCGCGGTCTCGCGGCCCTGGCCGTCAAGCTCCACCGTTACCTCGACGAGCTCCCCACCGACGCGGTGGCCGCCGCCGACCGGTGCGGTCTCCCGCTCCTGCTGTTGCCCGACGGCGTGGCCTTCGACGACGTGCTCAACCAGGTACTGACAGCGGTCCTGCACCGGCAGGCCGCGGTCCTCGAGCGCAGCGAAGAGGTGCACCGGGCCCTCGTCGGCGTGGTCCTGGAGGGTGGTGGACTGCACGAGCTGGCCACGGAGGTGGCGAGCGTCCTCTCCGCGCCGGTACTGGTCGCGACCAACGACGGCAGGGTCCTCGCCGAGGGCGGAGATCCCGGGGTCCTGGCCGCTGCTCGAGCCGCGTCCTGCTTCGACTCCACGGGTCGCTTCCGTACGGAGCTGGAGTCGCCGGGGGTCCACCGGCACGACGACGTGGGCGGGTGGTACGCGGTCGTGCCGGTGGTCGCCGGTCGGGTGGACCACGGCCGGATCGTCGCCTTCGCCCGGGACCGGCCGCTGGACTCGAGCGACGTCCACGTGCTCGAGCGGGCGGCCACGGTCGCCGCGCTGGCCGTCACCAAGCAGCTCGCGGTCACCGCCGTGGAGGGCAAGTACCGCGGCGACTTCCTCCGCGACGTGCTCTCGGGGCGGGCTGGACACCGGGACCGGGTGGTCGCCCACTGCGAGTCGCTGGGTTGGGACGTCGACCGGCCTGTCGTGGCGGTCGTCGCCGAGCTCGACCCGGCGGCCGATCCGGTCCGACGGGTGGGGCTCGAGCTCAGGCCGGCCCAGGAGCGCCTCGCCGCCGCGTGGCAGGGGGCGGTCCGGGCCCGGGACCACCGGGCCCCGGTGGTCGGCTTCACCCAGGAGGTCGTCGCCCTGCTCGGCGTGCCCAGCGACGGTGACCCGGATCGGCTCGTGCGCGACGTCGTCCGCGAGGTTCGGGGGGACGGCGGCGGGGGTCGGCGGTCGTTCTCGACGGGCGTGAGCCGGGTTGCCGCCGATCCCTCGGGCATCCCGGAGGCGTACGAGCAGGCGCGGCGGGCTGTCCACGTGGGCCGCCAGATGTCCGGCCCCGGGGCGGTCGCCCACTTCGACGCACTGGGGGCCTTCCGGCTGCTCAGCCTGGTGCGCGACCCTGCAGAGCTCCGCAGCTTCGTGGCCGAGACGCTGCGGGAGCTGGCCGCCGACGAGCCGGACGCTGCCGACCTGCGGCACACCCTGCAGGTCCTGCTGGAGAACAACCTCAACGTGGCCCACGCGGCCCGGGAGCTGCACTTCCACTACAACACCCTGCGGTACCGGATCGGGAAGCTCGAGCGCCTGCTCGGGCCCTTCACCGAGGACGCCGACCTGCGCCTGGACCTGGCGCTGGCCCTCAAGGTGATGCAGATGCGCGGGGTCGGATGACGACCCGGACAGCCCTTGCCGGTGCGTGCCAAGATCGTTCGGCAGATGTGCACCGTGCCGCCTCCACCACCCCGGCCTAGCGTTCCGCCATCCTGGGCGCCCGTCGCACCGGTGCACCGCTTCGAGGAAGGGGCAGCCGATGGCACTCACCTGGAAGGTCGTCCACGGCGGCAGGACGCCGCCGCCTGGGGGAGTGGTACGTCCCGACGAGCGGCTCTCCTGGCCGCGGACGGTCGGCCTGGGCGCCCAGCACGTCGTCGCGATGTTCGGCGCCACCTTCGTCTTCCCGCTGATCATGGGACTCAACCCGCAGCTGGCGATCATGATGAGCGGGATCGCGACGATCTGCTTCCTGCTCATCGTGCAGGGCAAGGTGCCGAGCTACCTCGGCACCAGCGCGTCCTTCGTGGGCGGCGTCGCGGCGATCCGGGCACAGGGCGGGACCAGCCAGGAGGTGACCGGGGCGATCCTCGTCGCCGGTCTGGTGCTCGTCCTCGTGGGCGTCCTCATCCACCTCATGGGGTCCCAGACCATCTACGCCGTCCTACCGCCCGTGGTCACGGGCGCGGTCGTCATGCTCATCGGCTTCAACCTGGCTCCCGTGGTCGCCGACGTCTACTGGCCGCAGGACCAGTGGGTCGCGTTGATCGTCATGACCTTCGTCATCGTGTGCTCGGTGGCCCTCAGGGGCTTCCTCGGTCGGATCTCGATCTTCCTCGGCCTGGTCTTCGGCTACGCGCTCTCATGGCTCTTCGACCGAGTCTTCGGCGAGATCACGTCGTTCGACCCCGCCGCCGGCGAGGAGACCACGCGCTTCCGGACGAACTTCGACGGCGTCCGCGACGCGGACTGGTTCGGGTTGCCACCCAGCACCACCGTCGGCCCGGACGGGATGGAGATGGTCGGCTGGCACCTGCCGGACTTCCGGTTCGCGTTCGTGCTGCTCGTGCTCCCCGCCGTCATCGCGCTGGTCGCCGAGAACGCCGGCCACGTCAAGGCCGTGGCGGAGATGACCGGGACGGACCTGGACCCCGTCATGGGTCGCGCCATCGCGGCCGACGGCGTCGGAACCGTCGTGGCCACCAGCGTGGGCGGCTCGCCCACGACCACGTACGCCGAGAACATCGGGGTCATGGCCGCCACGCGCATCTACTCGACCGCCGCGTACTACGTGGCCGCCCTGGTGGCCCTGGTCTTCGGCCTGTCGCCGAAGTTCGGGGCGGTGGTGGCAGCGACCCCTGGCGGCGTGCTGGGCGGCATCACCGTGGTGCTCTACGGGATGATCGGCCTGCTCGGAGCCAAGATCTGGAAGGAGAACGGCGTCGACTTCGCCAACCCGATCAACCTCGTGCCGGTGGCGGCCGGAGTCATCATCGCCATCGGCGACACCAGCCTGCAGATCACCGAGGACTTCGTGCTCTCCGGCATCGCGTTCGGGACCATCGTCACGATCGCGGCCTACCACCTCGCCTCGTGGCTGGCGCCCGAGCACCTCAAGCAGCAGAGGCGGCACGGCGCCACCCTCGTCTACGACGAGCCGGGCATGTACGCCGTCGACGAGGAGGAACCCAGGCGCGACCAGGGGACTCCCGAGGACAGGGACGAGCGGGGAAGCCCGAACTGAGGGCAGGATCTGCCCATGAAGCCGGCACCTTTCACGTACCACCGGCCCGAGTCGGTCCCCGACGCGCTGGCCGTGCTCGCCGACGTGGGTGAGCGCGGCAAGGTCCTGGCGGGGGGCCAGAGCCTGCTGCCCATGCTGGCGATGCGCCTGGCCGCACCGGAGCACCTCGTCGACGTCAACCGGGTGCCCGGCCTGGACGACGTGACGGTCGGGCCGGAGGGCGTGCGGGTCGGGGCGCTCGCCCGACACGCGCGGGTCGAGCGGGACGACGCCGCCGCGTCAGCACTGCCGCTCCTGCGCCAAGCGCTCCGCCACGTCGCCCACCCGACGATCCGCAACCGGGGGACGACGGTGGGGAGCGTCGTCCACGCCGACCCGAGCGGGGAGATGACCGCTGTGCTGATGCTCTGCGACGGGGAGGTCGTGCTCGCGCGCCACGGCGGCGAGCGGAGCGTGGCCGCCCGCGACTTCTTCCTCGGGCCGCTGGAGTCGGCCCTCGCGCCCGGTGAGCTCGCCACCTCGGTGCTCTTCCGCCGTCCCCGCGGCCGCACCGGCTCCGCCTGGCACGAGGTCTCTCGTCGCCACGGCGACTACGCGGTCTGTGGTGTCGGCGCCCTCGTCACGCTCGACGACGACCTCCGCGTCACCGGGGCGCGGGCCGCGTACGTCTCGATGGGGGACACGCCCGCGGCGCTCGACCTCGTCGACGCAGTGGGTGGACGTCCCGCCGACCAGGCGGACTGGACCGCGGCCGGCAGGCTGGCGGCGAGCCGGCTGACACCCGACGCCGACATCCACGCGAGCGCGGGCTACCGCAGCCACCTCGCCGAGGTCCTCACGAGCCGGGCGCTGCGCGAGGCCGCCGGGCACGCGAGCCGGGTGCCGGAGGCCGCATGAACCGGCCGGAGACCCTGCACGAGGTCATCCTCGTCGTCAACGGCGTCCGGCGTGGTGCCAGCGTCCCGGCCCGCCGGACCCTGTCCGACTTCCTCCGCCACGACCTGCGGCTCACCGGCACCCACGTCGGCTGCGAGCACGGGGTGTGCGGCGCGTGCACCGTCCTGCTGGACGGTGAGCCCGTCCGGTCCTGCCTCCTCCTCGCGGTCACCGTGGACGGTGCCGAGGTGACGACCGTCGAGGGGTGCTGTCGCCCGGACGGCTCGCTCGGCGCGGTACAGCAGGCCTTCAGGGAGTGCCACGGGCTGCAGTGCGGCTTCTGCACGCCCGGTTTCGTCACGACGATCACGGCCTACCTCCGCGACCACCCGGACCCCGACGAGGGAGCGGCACGGGAGGCCGTGGCGGGGAACCTGTGCCGGTGCACGGGCTACCAGAACATCGTCGCTTCGGTGCTCCGGGCGGCCGAGATCCGGCGGGGGGAGGGGGCATGACCACTCGGCTCTTCGGTGAGCCGGTCCAGCGTCGCGAGGACCCCCGGCTGCTGTCCGGCCAGGGGCGATACCTCGACGACCTCGGCCACGACGCGCTGGCGGCCGCCTTCGTACGGAGCCCGCACGCGCACGCCCGCGTGCTGGACGTCGACGTGACCGATGCCTTGGACGTCGAAGGCCTGGTCGCCGTCTACACCCACGAGGACCTCGAGGGGCGGGTCGGCGAGCGGTTGCCGCTGCTCATCCCGCACCCGTCGCTGAGCGAGCCCCGGACGGCCTACGCGCTGGCCCGCGACGAGGTGAACCACGTCGGCGAGGCCGTCGTCATGGTCGTGGCCCGGGACCGCTACGTGGCCGAGGACGCCTGCGACCGGATCCGCGTCACCTACGAGCCCCTGCTCCCGGTCGTCGGCGTCGCTGCGGCACGGGCCGCCGACCGGCTCGTCCACGACGATGTTCCGGGCAACGTCGCGGCCCACCTGGTCGAGCAGGTGGGCGACGCGAGGACGGCGATCGCCGCTGCCCCGCACGTCCTCGAGCTGGACCTCCAGGTGGAGCGCAGCGCCTCCATGCCGATGGAGGGGCGGGGCGTCTACGCCCGCTGGGACGCCGACGACCGGAGCCTGCGCGTCTACAGCTCCACCCAGGCGTCGACGAGCGTCCGGGCCGCTCTCGCGGCCAAGCTGAGCCTCCCGCCCGACCGGGTGGAAGTGATCGCCCCCGACGTCGGCGGCGGCTTCGGCGTCAAGATCGTCCACCCGTGGCCGGAGGAGATCCTCGTCCCGTGGGCGGCCCTGCGGCTCGGCCAGGAGGTCAAGTGGGCCGAGGACCGCCGGGAGCACTTCGTCGCCAGTGCCCACGAGCGCGGCCAGCTCCAGCACGTGCGGGTGGGCTTCGACGACGACGGCCGGCTGCTCGGCCTGGACGTCGCCTTCTGGCACGACAACGGTGCCTACACCCCGTACGGCGTGATCGTGCCCATCATCACGGCCACCCAGCTGCTCGGGCCGTACAAGCCCGGGGCCTACCGGTGCGAGTGGTGGAGCCTCTACACGAACACCGTCATCGTCACCCCGTACCGGGGAGCCGGCCGGCCGCAGGGCGTCTACGCGATGGAACGCACCATGGACGCGATCGCCGACCAGCTGGGGCTGGACCGGGCCGAGGTCCGCTCGCGCAACTTCATCCAGCCCGAGGAGATGCCCTTCGACCAAGGCCTGATGTTCCAGGACGGCCGGCCGCTGATCTACGACAGCGGCGACTACCCCGCCGGGCTGGAGAAGCTCAAGTCTCTCGTCGGTTGGGAGGGCTTCGCGTCGGTCCGGGAGCGGGCGCGCGCCGAGGGCCGGCACGTGGGCATCGGGCTGGCCTGCTACGTCGAGGGAACCGGCGTCGGTCCGTACGAGGGCGGCTGGGTCAAGGTGGAGACGGACGGCAGCGTCGTCGTCGCCACCGGCCTGACGACGCAGGGCCAGGGTCACCAGACGGCCTTCGCGCAGATCGTCGCCGCCGAGCTGGGCGTGCCCATCGAGCGGGTGACCGTGACGACCGGCGACACCCGGCGGTTCCGGTACGCGGTGGGCACGTTCGCGTCCCGGGCGGCGGTGATGAGCGGCAACGCCGTGGGGGCGGCGGCGCGCAAGGTCAAGCACAAGGCGCTGCGGATCGCCGGCGAGGCGCTGGAGGCGGACCCACGCGACCTCGAAATCGTCGACGGCGAGGTGCGGGTCAAGGGCGTCCCCTCGGCCAGCATCCCGCTGGCCACGGTCGCCGTGCTCTCCAACCCGCTCCGCTATGCCTTCGACGAGCAGGCCACGCTCGCGACCCAGTTCGCCGGGACCGCCGACCTGAGCCGTCCGCCCGTGGAGGAGGGGGAGGAGCCCGGGCTGGAGGCGACCGGCTACTACTCGCCGCCGCGATCGACCTTCGCCAGTGGCATGCACGCCGTCGTCGTCGAGACCGACCCGCAGACCGCCGAGATCCGCGTCCTGCGCTACTGCGTGGTCCACGACTGCGGCACGCTGGTCAACCCGATGATCGTGGAGGGTCAGGTCCACGGTGGTGTGGCCCAGGGCGTCGGCGGCGCGCTGTACGAGCGGATGGCCTACGACGAGTCCGGTCAGCTGCTCAACGCCTCGTACATGGACTTCCTGATGCCCTACTCGACCGAGGTCCCGCACATCGAGACCGACCACCTCGAGACGCCGTCACCGTTGAACCCGCTCGGCATCAAGGGAGCCGGCGAGGCCGGTGTCATCCCCGGCATGGCGGTCTTCGCGTCGGCGATCGAGGACGCGGAGGGCTTCCGGATCTCGCGCATGCCGATCTCGCCCAGCGAGCTGCACGACCTGCGGCTGCGCCACGCCGCCGGCGAGGTGCCGTCGCTACGGCGGCGCCGGGACCACGACGACGAGGAGGACAGCGGATGAGGGTCAGCGGCAACACCGTCCTCAACGCCCCACGGGAGCGGGTCTGGGAGGCGCTCAACGACCCCGCGGTGCTCGTGCGCACCATCCCCGGCTGCCATCGCCTGGAAGCCGTCGGCGACGACGCCTACCGGATGACCGTCTTCGCCGGGGTGGCCTCGATCAAGGGTACGTACGAGGGGGAGGTCCGGCTGACCGAACAGGTGCACCCGGACTCCTTCCTGCTGCGCGCGGCCGGCGCGGGCGCGCCCGGTACGGTCAACGCCGACGTGCGCGTCACCCTGGCCGCCGACGGCGAGCTCACCCAGCTGGCGTACGACGCGGACGCGGTGGTCGGCGGCATGATCGGCGGCGTCGGGCAGCGGGTCCTGTCGGGGGTGGCCCGCAAGACGGCGGGGGAGTTCTTCCAGGCCGTCGACGACGTGCTGACCGGACGCGCCGCGGCAGCGGCGCCGCCCGCGGGGACCACGGAGGCGGCCGGCGTCGTGCCGGGGGCACCCGCCCTGGGTGAGGAGCCCGGCGCGGCGGCGGTCGGACGGGTCTACGAGGCCCCCGCCCCCGCGCCCCGGGCGGCCCGACCTGGGGGTGACTTCGGCCTGGGGGTGATCGTCGGTGCCGCGATCGCGCTGGCTGGCGCCGTCGTCGGCGGCTGGGTCGCCGGCCGGCGCCGATGAGGCGGGAGCAGCCGTGCGCGCACTGACCGTCGCCGCCGTCCAGGTGGCCCCGCGGCCGGAGCTCTTGTCGGCCGCCACGATCGCCGCGAACGTGGCGCACGCCGCCGGCTGGGTCCGGCGCTGCGTCGAGTCGACCGGCGCCGATCTCGCGGTGCTCCCGGAGAGCGTCACGACCGGCTTCTCCCCGGGTTGCGGGGCGGAGGAGCTGTGGGACCTCGTGGGGCCGGTCGACGGCCCGGCGACCGACCCGTTCCGGGAGGTCGCCCGCGACCTCGGCGTCCACCTGGCGTGGGGGGCGTACGAGCGGGGCCCTACCAGGGGCGTGGTGCTCAACTCCGCGGTGCTCGCCGGTCCGGCCGGGGAGGTCCTCGGGGTCTACCGCAAGACGCACCCCTTCTGCACCGAGATGCGCTCGCGGGGCGGCTGGGTCACCCCCGGCGACGAGGTGTGCGTGGTGGACACGGCGCTCGGCCGGATCGCGATGATCATCTGCTTCGACGGCGACTACCCCGAGCTGTCGCGCATCGCCGCGGTGCGGGGGGCGGAGGTGCTGTTGCGCCCCTCCGCGCTGCTGCGGTCGGCGGACATCTGGGAGCTCACCAACCGGGCCCGCGCGTACGACAACCACGTCTACGTCGTCGGGGCCAACTGCACGGGCACCGACCCCGCCGGGACGCTCTACTTCGGCAACTCCATGATCGTCACGCCGGTCGCCGAGGTCGTCGCCCGCGCGGCGTCGCACGAGTGCTGGGTGTCCGCGCGGCTCGACCCGGCGACGGTCATGGCGTCGCTCACCCCCGGGTCCAGCGTCCCCCAGGTCTTCGACCACCTGGCCGACCGCAACCTGGACCTTTTCCGCCGGTACGCCGACGACCTGGTCCGACCGGCGCGGACCGCGTTCCCCCATCCCGAGCCACACGGTGAGATCGTCGACTGATTCCCGCCCGGGGCCACGCCGATCATGAGGCGCTGACGTACCCATGACCGCAGCAGCGTCAGCCGGTTCCACGGGTGCCGCGCGATCATGAGGCGGTACTGCGCCGGTGGGTGCGGCGACCTCGGCAGGCCAGCCGGCTCGAGTGGCAGGCAGGCCGCCCGGCTCGAGTGGCAGGCGGTTCGTGGCCGGGTGAGCATGACCGGGTGGACCTCGGGGCTGCCCTGCGCGCGGTGCGGGACGCGCCGTTCGTGGTGAACGCGCTGCGGGCGGCCGAGGATCTCGCGGTGGCGGCCGGCGAGGACCGCGACCCGAGGGCGGTACGCACCCTGGTGGCCGCCGTCGAGGACCCCGCCGACGAGCTGACCGCGGTCGCCGCGGTGCACGCGCTGGGCCGGGTCTTCGACGACGAGGCTGACGCGGTCCTGTCGGAGCTGCTCTCGCACCGGCGGCCGTTCCTCCGCGAGCACGCTGCCTGGGCGCTGGCGGCTCGCCTGCCCCGCCTCGACGCGGTCGGCCGGCTCGTCGCGGTGGTGGCGGCTGGCGGGTTCCCCGGCGTGCTCGCCCAACGGACCCTGGAGGGGTGGGCGCGCTCGGCCCCCGACCACGTCGCCCTCGCCGTGGAGGGAGCCCTGGCCGCCCCGCGGGACACGGCCACCCGGGCGAGGTTGGTCGAGACGGTGGGGCTGGTGCCCGGCCCGGTGGCTTCCCGGGCCGTCCGGCACGTCGCGGGCGACGACGCCGAGGAACCTGCCGTCAGAGTGGCGGCCGTGGCTGCGCTCGGCGACCGAGGAGGAGACCCGCGGGCCGCCGAGCTCGTGCTCGACCTCGCCCACACCGGTGGTGAGCTGGGCGCGGTGGCCCGGCTCGCCGCCCTCGACCTCGGTCTGGTGCCGGCACCCGCCACGGTCCCGGGCGGGCTGTCGGTCGCCCAGGTCTTCCTCCACGCGGATCTCGACCGGGAGCTCTCCCGGGCCGGAACGGGCGACAACGGCGGGATCGCCACCCTGCTCGTCCGCCTCGGCGACGCGCTGGCGGCACGCGGTGCCGACCGGGTGCTCACTCTCTCGCGCGGGACCGCCGAGGCCGCAGCCGATGCGCTGGCGCGTCCCGCGACGGGCCACGCCCTGACGCCGGTCCCGCTCCTGCCCGGAGAACCCGTCGCCGCGACGGAGGCGTGGCCGGCCCGGGTGGCGGTCACCCGGGGCCTCCGGCGGGCCCTCACCGCGTACGGCAGGGTCGACGTGCTGCACCTGCGGATGGCCGACGTCGGCAGCTTGGCCGCGGCCGAGGTCGCCGCCACGCTCGGCATCCCGGTCGTCTTCACCCTGGCGCCCGACCCGCACGCGGTGGTCCACGCCCTGGACCTGACCGGGGCGCTCGGCCGCACCGCCTTCGGGGCCGCCGACGAGCGCGAGCACTACTGGTTCCGGGCCAGGCTGGTGCAGCGCCTGGCCGCCGGCGCGGCCCACACGGTGCTGTTCCCGCGGCCCGAGATCCGCGAGGACCTCCGGGAGCTGCTCGGGATCGACGTCGACGCCGAGCCTGGGCGCTACACCGTCGTGCCGGAGGGCATCGACCTCAGCCTCCCCGAGGCCGCGGCCCGTCGGACGTACGGAACCGGCCGACCGGACCGGGCCGTGCGCGACCTCGTGACACTGCTCGACGACCTGCCGGCGCACCGGCACGGGCTGCCCGTCGCGCTGAGTGTCGGCCGGCTCCACCGGGTCAAGGGCATGGCCACCGTGGTGGAGGCGTGGGCCACGGACCCGCGGGTGCGGGACAGGTGCAACCTGGTGATCGTGGGGGGCGACCTGGATCGCCCGTCGCCCGACGAGAGGGACCAGCTCGCGGCGATCGCCGCGGTGCTGGCCGCGGAACCGCGCGCGGCCGACGGCCTGGTGCTCGCCGGGCACCGGCCCAACGCCGTCGTGGCCGCGTGGCTGGGGGCTGCGCACGCCGGCTCGCCACCGGTCCTGGCGCCGGGGGGCGCCTACGTCTGCGGCAGCCTCAAGGAGGAGTTCGGGCTCGCCCTGCTCGAGGCGCTGGCAGCCGGGCTCCCGGTGGTGGCACCGCGCGGCGGCGGCCCGGCCACCTACGTCGAGGACGGCGTCACGGGCCTGCTCGTCGACACCGGCTCGCCGGCGGCCCTCGTCCGCGCGCTGGACGCCGTCCTCGACCTCGCGTCCGCGCCTGGTGCCCCCGCGCGGGCCGACCGGGCCCGCCGACTGGTCCGGGAGCGGTTCACCGTCCAGGGGATGGCCGACGCGCTCCTCGACGTGTACGCGGGGCTGACCGCCCCCGCCCCGCGGTGAGGGTCGGCCGCACCCGTGACCCTGCTCGTCGTCAGCCCCGACTACGCGTCACACGTGCTGCCCCTGGCGACAATCGCCACGGCCTGGCACCGAGCCGGAGAACGCGTGGTGGTGGCCACCGGTCCGGCGACCGCCCCCCTGGTCCGGGACTTCGGCTTCGAGCGGCGCGACCTCCGCCTCGGCCGCGGCTCCAACCCGGGGGTGATCCGGGCCGAGCACCAGGCCCGCGGCGAGGGCGACTCGCTGCGCGGCTTCTTCGCCGCGACCCGGCGCGGGATGGTGGAGACGCTGCTGTTCCAGGCCGACGCGAGGGCCACCGACCTGCTCTGGCGACCGGTCGACAAGGGGCGCCAGGTCCAGCGGCTGGTGGACCGGCTGCGGCCGGACCACGTCCTCGTCGACCACCTGGCCTTCAGCGCCCGGCTCGGCCTCCTGGCAGCGGGCATGCCGCACGGCGACGTGGTCCTCGGCCACCCGACCGCGCTCCCCGTGGGCGGCGAGCTCTACGGCTACCCGACCACCTGGCCCCGCGCCTTCCACCCAGGTTCCGAGGCGCTCGCCCGGCTGCGCGAGCGGTGCCTGCAGGTGCGGGACTCCTTCACGGCGGAGTGGAACGGCGCCCTCGCTTCGCTGGGCGGCTCGACGGTCGTGGCGGACGCCTTCACCGCCCACGGCGACGTGGTGCTGCTCAACTACCCCTCCCTGCTCCATGACCCGGCCCGGACGACGATGCTGCCCCCCGGCCACGCCTTCCTCGGCGCCGCAGTGCGCGACGAGGTGACGCCCCCGGACGTGTCCCGGTGGCTCGACGCCGCAGGGTCGGAGCCGGTCGTGCACGTCAGCCTCGGCAGCTTCCTGTCCGCACGTGGTGACGTGCTGGCCCGCCTCGTGACGGCCCTGCGACCGCTGTCGGTCCGGGTGGCCCTCGCGACGGGGTCGACCGACCGCGCCGTCCTGGGCGACCTGCCGGCGTCGTGGCTGGTCCGCGAGCACCTGCCCCAGGTCGCCGTCCTCCGCCGGGCGGCGCTCTCGGTCACCCACGGGGGCAACAACAGCGTCACCGAGGCGCTGGCCTGCGGTGTCCCCCTGCTCGTGCTGCCCTTCTCCACCGACCAGTTCGCCGGTGCCGCGGCCGTCGAACGCGCCGGCCTCGGCGAGGCGCTCGACCCCAACGCGGCCGGCCCGGCCGAGCTCCGGTCCGCCGTGGACCGGGTCCTCACCGGCGACCCCGGCGGCGCCGCCCGGATCCTGGCAGGGACGCTCCGGTCGCCCCCGGGGCCGGCCCGGGCGTGCGCGGCCCTCGGTCGCTGACCACCGCCCGTACGAGGGCGTCCGGGGGTCGTCGGCAACAGTCGCCGACGCGCGACCTCGGCCGACGCCGGTTGACTGCGGCCATGCCAGCGCGCCGGATCCGCATCGGCATCGACACCGGAGGCACCTTCACCGACGTCGTCGCGGTGGACGAGGAGAGCGGGCAGGTCGCGACGACGAAGACGCCCTCGACACCGGAGGACCCCTCGGAGGGGTTCATGGCCGGCATCCACAAGGTGCTGGACCGGCTGGGCCTCCAGGGCGACGTCGTCACCGCGGTCAGCCACGGCACCACCGTCGCCACCAACGCGCTGCTGGAGGGCCGGGTCGACGACCTGGGCTTCGTCACCACCGAGGGCTACGGGCACGTGCTCGAGATCGCCCGGCAGTCGGTGCCCGACGGCTACGGCAACAGCTACTTCTGGGTCAAGCCCCCGCGGATCGTCCCGGCGGACCGGGTACGGACCGTCGGCGGGCGGCTGGCCGCCGACGGCAGCGAGATCCGGCCCTTCGCCGCGGACGACGCCGTCGCCGCGGCCCGCTTCTTCCGTGACCGCGGGGTGTCGGCGATCGGCGTCTGCTTCCTGCACTCCTACCTCGACCCGTCCCACGAACGACGGATGCGCGAGGTGCTCGAACGCGAGCACCCTGCGGCCGTGGTGTCCGTCTCCAGCGACGTCCTCCCCGAGTACCGAGAGTACGAGCGGAGCGTCACCACACTGGTCGACGCGGCGGTCAAGCCGCGGATCCGCCGGTACGTCGGCACGATCAAGCAGCGGCTCGACGCGTTCACGACCCGTGGGGCCGGCGACGCCCGCCGGGTGCCCTTCTACGTGATGAAGTCGAACGGCGGCGTGCTGTCCGCCGACGAGGTCGTGCACCAGCCGATCACCACGGTGCTGTCGGGCCCCGCCGCTGGGGCCCTGGGCGCCGCGACGGCGGCCGGGCGAGCCGGCCATGGCGACGTCCTCACCCTCGACGGTGGCGGCACCTCGACCGACGTCACCGTAGTCCTGGCCGGCCGGCCGGCGCTGACGACCGAGGGCAGTGTCGGAGCCTTCCCCAGCAAGATCCCGATGATCGACGTGGTCACCGTCGGTGCGGGAGGCGGCTCCGTGGCGTGGACGGCCGCCGACGGGACCCTCAAGGTCGGCCCCCGCTCCGCCGGCGCCGTCCCTGGGCCGCTCTGCTACGGCACCGGCGGCACCGAACCGACCGTCACCGACGCGCACCTGCTGCTGGGCCGCATCCCGCCCCACCTGCTCGGCGGGGAGGTCCCGCTCGACGTCGGAGCCGCCCGCGAGGGCGTCTCGGCGCTCGGCGCGCGCCTCGGCCTCCCCCCCGAGCGCTGCGCAGTCGGGATCCTGGAGATCTCCGCGTGGAACCAGGCCAACGCGCTCCGGCAGGTCACGGTCCGGCGAGGCCTGGACGTCCGCGACTTCACCATGGTGACCTTCGGGGGCTCGGGGTCGCTGTTGGCGTGCCGGCTCGTCGACGTCCTGGGGCTGCGCGGGGTCCTCGTCCCGCCGGACCCCGGCAACCTCTCCGCGTACGGTCTGCTCACCGTCGACGTGCGCAACGACTACGTACGGACCGCGGTGGCGCGGCACGCCTCGCTCGACCTCGAGCGGGTCGGGGCGGTGCTCGCCGGCCTGCGCGACCAGGCCGACGCGGCACTCGGCCGTGAGGGCTTCGCGCCGGAGGACCGGCGATTCCTGCGCTCTGCGGACCTGCGCTACTTCGGCCAGGCCTTCGAGGTCCGGGTCGAGGTCCCCGACGGTGCGGTGACTCAGCGGCTCGCCGACACGGTTGCCGGCTCCTTCCACGACGCGCACCGAACGCTGTACGGCTACGACTTCCGCGACGACGCCCGTCAGGAGGTCGAGTGGGTGAACCTCAGGGTGACCGGCGTGGGACCGATCCGGACGCCCGACCTGCCCGACCTGCCGAGCGGGTCCGGCTCGGCGCACGCCCGCACCGGCAGCCGCCGGGTCCACTTCGACGCGTGGGTGGAGGCCGCCGTGTACGACCGGGCGCTCCTCGGGGCAGGTGACACGGTGAACGGGCCCGCGGTGCTCGAGGAGTTCGGGTCGACGGTGCCGGTCCACCCCGGTTTCCGGGCGACCGTCGACCCGCACGGGAACCTCGCGCTCGCCCGCGAGCCCGCCGAGGCGGACCGGTGACGGGGCCGTCGGCGGGGACGGGACGCGGCGACTGGTCCGCGCTGCCGTACCGCCTCACCCCACCGGGGACCGACGTCGACCCCGTTCTCGTCGAGATCGTGGCCGGTTACCTCGCCTCGGTGGAGACGGAGGTGGAGACCGCGATCGGGCGCACCAGCCGCTCCCCGATGATCCGCGACGCCCACGACTACCGGGCCGGCATCCACGACCGCCACCTGCGCAAGCTCACCGGCCGGTCCTACAGCGCGCTCGTCCACCCGGTGGTCCGCGACTTCCCGGTCGAGACGATGCGTCCGGGTGACGTGTTCTTCCACAACGACGTCTACCTCTCCGAGGGCGGCATCGGGCACCTGCCCGACCTGTGCGTCACCGCCCCCGTCTTCCACGACGACGGGTCGGGTCCGCGGGTGGTCGCGTTCGTCCAGGCCTTCGGCCACCACGACGACATCGGCGGGTCGGTCCCCGGGTCGATGCCCTCGCACGCGACGAGCGTGTTCGAGGAGGGACTGATGGTGCCGCCGATCCGGCTCTGGGAGCAGGGCGTCCCGAACGCGGCCGCGTTGACGATCATGACCCGGAACTCCCGGATGCCGGAGTCGCTGGCGGCCGACCTCGACGCGGAGTGCGCCGCGTGCCTGATGGGCGCGCGGCGGCTGGCCGAGCTCTTCGACCGCTACGGCCACCACACCGTCGAGGCCTGTTTCGACGCGGTGCTGGACCGGACCACCGAGACGTTCCGACGAGAGGTGCTGGCCAGGATCCCCGACGGCGAGTACGTGTGGGAGGACTACGCCGAGCACGACGGGGTGGACCCGCCCCGGCTGCACGCCCAGCGGATCACGCTCTCCAAGACGTCCACCGACGGAGCCGGCGGCGACGCCCGTCTGGTCGTCGACTTCACCGGGACCGGCCCACAGGCGAGGGGACCGATCAACCACTGCGGCGACTACGCCGACGGGGCCTTTCTGAAGAAGTGGCTGGCCCCTGTGCTGCGGAACCTCGCCGAGAGCCCCGAGCGGATGGCCGAGCTCGACGTCAACGAGGGCGTCACGCCCCTGGTCGAGATGCGCTTCCCGCCACCGGGCACGTTGCTGACGCCCGTCTTCCCCGCGCCCACGAACGCCCGCACCTTCGTGATCCTGCGCCTGCTCGGCGTGCTCGCCGGCACCCTCGCCAAGGCGGTGGACGGGCGGATGCCGGCGGACCAGGAGACCATCCGCTACACCGGCGTCTACGGCGAGGACTTCGAGGGGCGGCCGTACCTCATGCGGGAGGTCCTCGGTGGCGGCTCCGGCGGGCGCTACTACGCGGACGGGGAGGACACCATCCACGTGGTACCCGACTCGCGCAACCTGCCGACAGAGTTCTCGGAGGCGCGCTTCCCCATCGTGGTCGAGCGGCTCGGCCTGGCCATCGACAGCGGCGGTCCCGGCAGGTACCGCGGCGGCCTCGGCTACGAGAAGCACATCCGGATGCTGCGGGACGCGCACTTCATGTCGATCGCGGACCGCTCGATCCTGTCCTGCTGGGGCGTCCGAGGAGGTCGGGCCGGTCGCCCGTTCCAGGTGACGATCGAGCCCGGCGCGCCGGCGGAGCGCGAGGTCGACGCGCTCGCCGACGCCGAGCCGGTCCGCGCGGGTGAGGTCATCCGGATCCGGACCACCGGGGGCGGCGGGTGGGGTGACCCGCTCGAACGGCCGTACGACGAGGTGCTGCACGACGTCCGGTGGCGCAAGGTGTCGCGGCCCGGCGCCTTCGACGACTACGGCGTCGCCATCACCGGCTCGCTCGACGAGCCTCGGGTGGACGTGCGGGCCTCCGACGAGGAGCGTGGGCGCCGGCGCTCCCGGCGCACCGGCACCGAGCCGTTCTTCGACCGGGGCCCCGGCTACGCTCGGCTCTCCGGCGGCCGGGCCCACGCGGAGGTCGACTGGCTCTGATCTGCGCCGACGGCCCGGGTGGCACCATCGGCGGATGTCCACTGCCGCACCCGCCGCCCCGACGTCGCGGCCGCTGCCCACCGACGAGGAGCGCAGGCGAGGCCTCCTCCGGATGAAGTCGGTGGCGGGCGGCCTGCTCGTCCTGGCCGCGATCGTCTACGTCGTGGCCCGGCGGGTCGAGGAGGCCGGCGCACCCGCCTGGGTCGGCTTCGTCCGGGCGGCCGCCGAGGCCGGCATGATCGGTGGGCTGGCCGACTGGTTCGCCGTCACCGCCCTGTTCCGGCGGCCTCTGGGGCTGCCCATCCCGCACACCGCCCTGATCCCCACCCGCAAGGACGCGCTCGGGGAGAGCCTGGGCGACTTCGTCGGCGGCAACTTCCTCGCCGAGGAGGTCGTGCGCTCGCGCGTGCGCCAGGCCGGGGTCTCCGCTCGGGTGGGGGTGTGGATCGTCGAGGAGCCGCACGCGCAGCGCGTCGCGGCCGAGATCGCCGTGGCCGTCCAGGGCGCTCTCGAGGTGCTCCGTGACGACGACGTCCAGGACCTGCTCGAGCGGACCGTGCTGCGGCCGCTGGCGGAGGCTCCGGTGGGCCCGCCGCTCGGCCAGCTCCTCGGCCGGGTGGTCGAGGAGGGGTCCCACCACGGTCTCGTCGACCTCGCGGTCGACGAGACCCGCCGGTGGCTCGTCGCCAACCGACGCACGGTGGTCTCGGTCGTGGCCGCCCAAGCCCCGAGCTGGTCCCCCCGGCTCCTCGACGACGTGGTGGCGAGCAGGGTGCACGCCGAGCTGCTGCGCTTCGTCGAGGAGGTCGCCCGGGACCCCGACCACTCCTTCCGCCGCGCGGTCGACCGCTTCCTCGGACAGGTCGCCCTCGACCTCCAGCACGACCACCGGACCATGCAGCGGGCCGACGAGCTCAAGGACCAGCTGCTCGAGCGCGACGACGTCCGAGCCGCCACCGGGCGAATCTGGGCGAGCGCCCGGCGGGTCCTTCTCGAGGCCGTGTCCGACCCGACGAGCGACCTCCGCCGGCGGGCCGTACGCGGCCTGCAGGGCCTCGGCCGGCGGCTGGCCGACGACGACGAGCTGCGCCGGAAGGTGGACGGGTGGCTGGAGGAGGCGGTCGTCCACCTGGCGACGAACTACCGCGACGAGCTAACCGCCGTCATCTCCGACACGGTGCGCCGCTGGGACGTCGACGAGACGACGCGCAAGATCGAGCTCCAGGTCGGCCGTGACCTGCAGTTCATCCGCGTCAACGGGACCCTGGTCGGCGCGCTCGTCGGGATGGTGATCCACGGCGTCTCGCTGCTGCTCCTCTAGCCCGAAGTAGCGGCCCGGTCGCGGACGACGACGACCTCGGTCACCGGGTCGTAGGGCAGGCCCGGCGCCGTGTCGACGACGAGGTCGGCCCGTTCGCGGGTCCGCTCGACGCCCAGCAGGTCCTCCTCCTGTCGCGCCCACCGGTCCCAGTGCGGGCGGAAGCCGTCGCCGTCGCGTGCCAGCGCGCGCTCCTTCCGTACGTCGTCGGGAGCCTCCGCCCAGACCAGCAGGGAGAGGTACGGCGCCGCGCGGCGGGCACCGCTGCCCACCCCCTCCACGACGAGGTAGGGCCGCCAGGGCAGGGTCACGGGCCCGCCCCAGCCGTCCGCGGCCCAGTCCCACCGTCGGTAGGTCGGGGGCAGGCCGGCCGACAGCGGCTCGAGCACGTCGGCCACCAGGGCGGGAACGGCCGCGGCCAGCCCGTCCCAACCGGGATAGAGGTCGTCCATCGGAAGCACCGGCGCGGGGAGGAGGGCAGCCAGGCGCCGGGCCAGCGTGGACTTGCCTGCTCCCGCCCGCCCGTCGATCGCTACCACGCGGCAGCCGCCCGCCCGGGCGGGACCGTCACGGACCCGCGCCGCCAGCTCGCCCACGGCCAGGACCCTCACGGGGGGCCGATCACAGGAAGCACCGGCCCTCGCCCCGGTACGTGGGGACGGTGGCGGCGACTCCGGCGTCGCGGACCAGGTGCAGCTCGGCGAAGCGCTCCCAGGGCTCGCCCGCCTTCGCCGGCCGGAACCACACCCGGTCCCCGACCTGCAGCCCGTCGGCGGCCCGCCCGAGGAGCGGCGTCTGCACCTCCCCGGCGCCCTCGAGGCGGTCGAGCACGAGGCCCGGTGGCAGCCAGGGCAAGGGAAGGCGGTCCCGGCCCGGGGCCCCGCTGGCCACCACCCCGCCACCGGAGACCGTGGCGACCCGCGGCCCGGGCCGCCGCACGACGGGGAAGGCCAGGAAGCCGGCCGGGTGGACCGAGAAGCCCCGGTACCGGTCGAAGAGGTGGGGGCCGAGCAGCCCGGACCCGGCCGCGACCTCGGTCACCGCTCCCTCGACGGCGGTCCGGTCCACGGACCCCGTCCCCCCGCCGTTGACGAACTCCAGCGGGGCCAGGGCGCGCACGGCCGCGACGGCGGCGGCCCGACGTTCGGCGAGCTCGGCCAGGGACCGCCGCTGGACCTCGCGCAGGGCCGCACCGTACGGGCCCGGCCGGTCGTCCCCCACCCCAGCCACCTGGGCCTCGTAGGCCATCAGCCCGACCAGGTGGAACCCATGACGGGCGAGCACGTGGGCGGCCAGCTCCGCGAGCTGCTCCGGGCGGTGCACGGGCGAGCGGCGCGCACCCACCCGGACCCGGCCGCCCAGCGGGCGCCACGAGGCGTCCAGCTCCAGGCACACCCGCAGCGGCGGCCGCGCCGTCGGGCGCGCGACCTCGTCGACCAGGTCCAGCTGCGCGACGTCGTCGACCATCAGGGTCACGGCCGCCGCCAGGGACTCGTCCTTCGCCAGCGCGACCAGCGCGGACCGGTCCGCCGTCGGGTAGCCGACGACGGCGTCGCGCGTCACGTCCTCGGCCACGAGCCAGAGCGCCTCCGCGAGGGTGAAGGCGAGCACGCCGCGGAAGCCAGGGCGGGCCAGGGCGTCGGCCACGAGGTGGCGGCAGCGCACCGACTTGCTGGCGACGCGGACCGGCCGGCCCGCGGCGCGCCGTACGAGGTCGGCGGCGTTGGACTCCCAAGCCCCCAGGTCCACGACCGCCAGCGGCGGGTCCAGGTGGGCCGTCGCGGCGTCCAGGCGGGCGCGCAGGTCCGAGGCCATGGCGCATCCCTACCAGACCCGGTCGAGCGGTCCGGACGACGTCGCCCGGGTCGTCGTCGCCCGGCATGGCTTAGGTTCCGCCCATGAGCGGACCGCTGGACGGTGTCCTCGTCGTCGACCTCACCCGGGCCCTCGCCGGACCGCACGCGGGCATGATCCTCGGTGACCTCGGCGCGCGGGTGGTCAAGGTGGAGGCGCCGGGGCACGGCGACGACAGCCGGGGGTGGGGGCCACCGTTCGTCGGCCCCGACGACGACCCCGTGTCGACCTACTTCCTGTCGTGCAACCGCAACAAGGAGTCGGTCACCGCCGACCTCAAGTCCGAGCGCGGTCGCCGCCTGCTCGAGCAGCTGGTCGAGCGCGCCGACGTGCTGCTCGAGAACTTCCGGCCCGGGGTCCTGGACCGGCTGGGCTTCGGCTGGGAGCGGCTCCAGCAGCTCAACCCGCGCCTGGTCGCCCTGTCCATCACGGGCTTCGGCCACGACGGGCCGGAAGGTGGCCGCGCGGGCTACGACCAGATCGCCCAGGGAGAGGCGGGGCTGATGGCGCTCACCGGCGAGCCCGGCCAGCCGACGCGAGTCGGGCTGCCGATCGCCGACCTGCTCGCCGGGATGTACGGCGTGCACGGCGTCCTCGCCGCCCTCGTCGAGCGGACCCGGACGGGACGGGGGCGGCTGGTCCGGACCTCGCTGCTGGCCGCCGTCGTGGGTGTGCACGCCTTCCAGGGCACCCGCTGGACGGTGGCGGGGGAGGTTCCCGTGGCGCAGGGGAACCACCACCCGTCGATCGCCCCGTACGGGCTCTTCCACGCCGCCGACGGGGCGATCCAGCTCTGTGTGGGATCGGAGTCGCAGTGGGCGACGTTCGCCCCGCTGGTGGGGCTGGACCCCGGCGACCCGCGGTTCGCCACGAACCGGGACCGCGTGGCCCACCGCGCCGCGCTGGTGGCCGACATCGAGTCGGCCCTGGGTGCCGCGGCGGCGCAGACGTGGCTGGCCCGACTAGCCGACGCGGGGGTCCCGGCCGGGAAGGTCCGCTCGATCGACGAGGTCTACACCTGGGAGCAGACCCGGTCGCAGGGCCTCCTCGTGGAGGTCGACCATCCCGTCCTCGGACGGATCGAGCTCCCCGGTCCGCCGCTGCGATTCGACGACGCCCCGTACGCGGGGGGGCGCGAGCACCACCTGCCGCCGCCCTCGCTGGGCGAGCACGACGACGCCGTGCGCGCCTGGCTCACCTCGGACGCCGCGGACGGTGAGGGAGCCCCGTCCCGCCGCCGCCAGGACGGCCCGGGCGGCGCGGGGCCGGCGTGACCCGCTCGCTCCGGGCGCACGAGCTGCTGGACCTGGCGCTCGACCCCGGATCGTTCCGGTCGTGGGACACCGCGCCCGCACGCGTCCCGGCGAGCCCCGAGTACGAGCGGGAGCTGGCGGCTGCGCGGACCCGCACCGGCCTGGACGAGTCGGTCGTCACCGGCGAGGGGCGGCTGCGCGGTCGCCGGGTGGCCGTGGTGGCCGGCGAGTTCGCCTTCCTGGCCGGGTCGATCGGCGTCGCGGCGGCCGAGCGGTTGGTGCTCGCGGTGGAGCGGGCCACCGCGGAGGGGCTGCCGCTGCTGGCCGCCCCCGTCTCGGGCGGCACCCGGATGCAGGAGGGGACGCTGGCCTTCCTGCAGATGACCAAGATCGCTGCGGCAGTGGCGGCGCTCAAGTCCAGCGGCCTGCCCTACCTGGTCTACCTCCGCCACCCGACGACTGGCGGCGTGCTCGCGTCGTGGGGGTCCCTCGGCCACGTCACCGTCGCCGAACCCGGGGCTCTGATCGGCTTCCTCGGACCCCGCGTGTACGAGGCGTTGTACGGCCAGCCGTTCCCACGTGGTGTGCAGGTCTCGGAGAACCTCTACGACCACGGGCTCGTCGACGCGGTGCTCCCACCCAGGGAGGTCGCCGACATCACCGACCGGGCGCTCAACGTCATCCTCGCCCCGCGGGAGGGCTTGCCCGCGCCACCGGAGCTCCCACCCGACCCCGTCCCCGACGTGCCGGCCTGGGAGTCGGTGACCCGGTCCCGCCGGCCGGAGCGACCCGGTGTCCGGCGCCTGCTCCGCTACGCGGCCACCGACGTCGTGCCGCTCAACGGGACGGGGGAGGGCGAGGCGGACCCTGGTCTGCTGCTCGCGCTCGCCCGGTTCGGCGGGGCGCCGTGCGTGCTCCTGGGCCAGGACCGGCGGGGGCAGACCGTGGACCGTCCGATGGGCCCGGCCGCCCTGCGCAAGGCCCGGCGGGGGATGCGCCTGGCCCGCGAGCTCCGGCTCCCTCTCGTGACGGTGATCGACACCCCCGGTGCGGCCTTGAGCAAGGAGGCCGAGGAGGGCGGGCTGGCCGGTGAGATCGCGCGCTGCCTGGCCGAGCTCGTGACGCTGCACGCACCCACACTCTGCGTGCTGGCCGGGCAGGGGACGGGTGGAGGGGCGCTGGCGCTGGTCCCCTGCGACCGGGTTCTCGCGGCCCAGCACGCCTGGTTGTCGCCGCTCCCGCCCGAGGGAGCGAGCGCGATCGCGCACCGGACCACGGCGCGGGCGGCCGAGATGGCGGAACGCCAGGGGGTACGGTCCCTCGACCTCCAGAGCGCCGGCATCGTCGACCGCGTCGTGCCGGAGCACCCCGACGCCGCCGACGAGCCGGAGGCGTTCTGCCGGCGGCTCGGCGTGATGCTCCAGCACGAGCTGGTCCGGCTGATCCGGGAGCCCGCGGCGACCCGGCTCTACCGCCGGCACGAGCGGTACCGGCGACTGGGCACGACCTGACCGCCGCAGGTCCTGCCGGAGCGGGCAGCGGGGTCGGGCACCGTCCACCTCCCGACCGGCGCCGCACACGGGCTAGGTTCCGCTCGTGCGTGTCCTCATCGCCCTCGGCGGCAACGCCATGACCTCGCCGGACGGCCGGGCGACCCCCGAGGACCAGGCCGCGGCGGTCCGGTCGGCCTGCGAGCGGGTGGCCGAGCTCGTCGCCGCAGGCACGGAGGTGGTGATCACCCACGGCAACGGGCCACAGGTCGGCAACCTGCTGGTGAAGAACGAGATCGCCGCGGACGTCGTCCCTCCCGTCCCACTCGACTGGTGCGGCGCGCAGACGCAGGGCACGGTCGGAGCGCTGGTCATGGACGCCCTCGAGCCGGCCCTCTCCCGGCTCGGGGTCGGCCGCCGGGTTGCCACACTCGTGACCCGGACCCTGGTCGACGGGGACGATCCCGGCTTCCGACGGCCCACCAAGCCGATCGGCCGCTACCTCCCGGAGGCGGAAGCCCGGGCCCTCCAGGCCCACGGACAGGTCTGGGAGGAGCGCGGGGAGCGGGGGTGGCGACGGCTGGTCGCGAGCCCCGAGCCGCTGGAGGTCCTGGACGCACCCGCGGCCCGTGTGCTCGTCGAGGCGGGCATGGTCGTGGTGGCCGCCGGGGGCGGAGGCGTCCCGACGGTCCGTGACGTCGACGGGGGACTGCGGGGCGTGGAGGCGGTGGTGGACAAGGACCTGGCCGCGGTCCTCCTCGGGCGCGCAGTCGGCGCGGACGTGCTCGTGGTCGCGACCGACGTCCCCCACGCCGTGCTGGCGTGGGGGACCGCCGGCGCCCGACCCGTGGGTCGCGTGACGGTCGCCGACCTCCGCCGGTACGCCGACGAAGGCCACTTCGCCAGCGGGAGCATGGGACCCAAGGTGGAGGCGGCCTGCCGCTTCGTCGAGCAGGGTGGGCTGCACGCCGTCATCACGTCCCTCGACCGCATCGCTGCGGCCGCCGCCGGCCAAGCCGGCACCGTCGTCGTCCCCGACCCGTGACCACCACGACGAAAGGATGTCCCGTGCCCGACGCCATCGAGGTCCGCAAGGTCCCCATCCGCAGCGTGGCCGACGCCTCCGGTCTCGCGGAGCTGGTCGACTCCGGGGTGTTGGAGGCGGATCGCGTCGTCGCGGTCATCGGCAAGACCGAGGGCAACGGGGGCGTGAACGACTACACCCGCATCATCGCCGACCGTGCCTTCCGGGAGGTGCTCGTCGAGAAGGGCACGCGGACGCCGGCCGAGGTCGGGGAGGTCCCCATCGTGTGGTCCGGTGGGACCGACGGCGTGATCTCCCCCCACGCGACGGTCTTCGCCACCGTGCCCCCCGGTCGGGCGGACCCGACGGACGAGCCAAGGCTCACGGTCGGCTTCGCGATGAGCGAGCCCATCCGGCCCGAGGAGATCGGTCGGCGAGGCATGATCGAGAAAGTGGCCGCGGCGGTCGGCGTCGCGATGGACCGGGCCGGCATCTCGGCAGCCTCGGACGTCCACTACGTGCAGACCAAGACTCCGCTCCTCACGATCCAGACCATCCGGGAGGCCAAGGAGCGCGGGCAGGCCGTCTGGACGGAGCACACCCACGAGTCGATGGACCTGTCCAACGGGACGACCGGGCTGGGCATCGCCGTGGCCCTCGGAGAGATCGGGATGCCCACCGACGACCAGGTGATGCACGACCGGTCGCTCTACTCCGCCGTCGCGTCCTGCTCCTCGGGCGTGGAGCTGGACCGGGCCCAGGTGGTCGTCGTCGGGAACGCGCCGGGTGTCGGTGGGCGCTACCGGATCGGTCACGCCGTCATGCGCGACGCCCTCGACGCCGACGGCATCTGGGCTGCCATCCGCGACGCCGGACTGGACCTGCCGGAGCGACCGCACTGGAGCGACATCAACGGCCGCCTGGTCAACGTCTTCCTCAAGTGCGAGGCCAGCCAGGACGGCACCGTCAGGGGTCGCCGCAACGCCATGCTCGACGACTCCGACGTGCACTGGCACCGGCAGATCAAGGCCTGCGTCGGAGGGGTTGCAGCAGCCGTCACGGGAGACCCCGCCGTCTTCGTCTCCGTCTCGGCCGCGCACCAGGGGCCGGACGGAGGCGGACCGGTCGCCGCCGTCGTTGACCTGGGCGTCCCGCCGTCCGGCTACCGGCCGCCCTCGGCGTAGCCGCCCGCCCGCGCCTAGGGTCGGGAACCGTGGCGAGTCCGGCGAACCGCTCCCTACCCGTCTCTCTACCCGTCCCCGAGGACGACGACGGGTCGGCGGATCCTCGGGTGTCGGCGGCTCTCGCCGACCTCGCACCGGGAGGTCCGCCGACCACGAGGTTGCTCGCCGCGCTGGCCGGGAGCCGCCTGCTGGTGCCGGTCGTCGCCGTCCTGGACGAGGAGGGGAGCTCGGCGGGCGGGCACCGGACCGACAAGGCCTCGCACCTGGCCGCGGTCTCGACGACGGGACGCGATGGTCGCCGGGGTCAGCTGGCCTTCACCTCCCTGGACACCCTGCGCCGCTGGGACCCGACCGCGCGGCCGGTGCCGGTGCCGACCCGCGGCGTCGCGGCGGCTGCCCTCGCCGACGGGGCGGACGCCGTGGTCGTCGACCTGGCCGGGCCTGTGGTCGTCGAGCTGGACCGCCCGCTGGTGCGGGCCCTCGCAGCGGGGTGGCTGCCGGTCGACGACGGCGGGGGTCCGCACCGCTGGGGGGTCCCCGTCGCCCTCCCCGAGCTCGCGGAGGAGGATTCACCGGCGCGCCCTCGCCGCGTCCGCCCCAAGTGGCCACAGCGGCCACGGCGGGACCGGCCGAACCGGCAGTGACGGCCGCCCCTCGGGCCGGCCCGCCCGGAGGCGGCTCGGCCCCGACGCGGCTCAGGCCGAGGCGGCTCAGGCCCGGACGGCCCCGGTGAACCGCTCTCCCGGCCCCTCACCCGGGGGGTCCGGGACGGCGCTCTCCTCGCGGAAGCCGAGCTGGAGGCTGCGGAGCCCGTCCCGCAGCGGTGCAGCGTGGTGGTGCCCGAGGTGGGGGGCGGCCGCCGTGACCAGCCCGGCCAGGGCGTCGATCAGCGCCCTGGCCTCGTCGAGGTCACGGTGCTCGGGCAGGTCCTCGGCCAGGCCCAGGTGCACCGCGGCAGCGCTCATCAGGTGGACGGCGGCGGACCCGATCACCTCGACCGCGGGGACGTCCGCGATGTCCCGCGCGGCGGCGGCGGACTGGGGCGCCGGGTCCATGGGGTGCTACCCTGACACACCGACCGACCTCTCGGGGCACCTGGCTACGGCCGGGCTCGGCCCGTGGGGCGCAAGCGGAGGCCAGCTCCCACCCGCGCGACCGCGAGGTCGACGGGTCCCGGTCCGGACACCCCGGCAGGGGTGGGTTCTGCGGCGGACGCGTCCGCCGGGGAACATCCGGGTGGCCTCTGCGCGCGTGAGCGGCAGGGGCCCTTTCGCTGTTGGCACCCTCCTTCGACGGTCGGACCGGCAACGACACGCAGCACGAGGAGGACCGCAATCAGCGTCGAGCCCCGCATCAACGACCGGATCCGGGTCCCCGAGGTCCGGCTCGTCGGCCCCAACGGCGAGCAGGTCGGCATCGTCCGGATCGAGGACGCCCTGCGACTGGCTCAGGAGGCCGATCTCGACCTCGTCGAGGTCGCTCCGACCGCCCGCCCGCCGGTGGCCAAGCTCATGGACTACGGGAAGTTCAAGTACGAGTCGGCCATGAAGGCCCGCGAGACCCGTCGGAACCAGACCAACGTCCAGATCAAGGAGCAGAAGCTCCGTCCCAAGATCGACTCGCACGACTACGAGACCAAGAAGCGCAACGTCGAGCGCTTCCTCCGCGAGGGCGACAAGGTCAAGGTCACGATCATGTTCCGGGGGCGTGAGCAGTCGCGGCCCGAGCTCGGCTTCCGGCTCCTGCAGCGGCTGGCCGAGGACGTCCAGGAGCTGGGGTTCGTGGAGTCCTCGCCCAAGCAGGACGGCCGCAACATGATCATGGTCATCGGTCCGCACCGCAAGAAGGCCGAGGCCAAGGCGGAGCGCGATGCGGAACGGGCCCGGCAGGCCGCCGAGCGCGAGGCCGAGCGGGCCGAGCGCACGAGCGGCCGTGCAGCCCGCGCCGCCGGTCACGGCGCCGACGGGGCCTGACGCGACGACAACCGCTCCGACAACCGTTCCGAACCCGCTGCAGCGACGGTGGGACGGGCACTACCGAGGAGACCGGCGACATGCCGAAGATGAAGACGCACAGCGGCGCCAAGAAGCGCTTCCGCATCACCGGCAAGGGCAAGGTGATGCGCGAGCAGGCCAACCGGCGCCACCTGTTCGAAGGCAAGCCGTCGAGGCGCACACGTCGGCTCGCCATGGACGTCGAGACGTCCGCCGCCGACGTCCGCAAGGTCAAGAAGCTGCTCGGCAAGTAACGACGACCCCCCCGGCCCGTTCCCCTCAGCCGGGACAGCGCAAGGAGTTCCAGTGGCACGCGTCAAGCGGGCGGTCAACGCCCACAAGAAGCGCCGGGTCGTCCTCGAGCGGGCGAGCGGCTACCGGGGCCAGCGGTCCCGCCTCTACCGCAAGGCGAAGGAGCAGGTCACCCACTCCCTCGTCTACAACTACAACGACCGCAAGAAGCGCAAGGGCGACTTCCGGCAGCTGTGGATCACCCGCATCAACGCCGCCTCCCGCTCGCACGGCCTCACCTACAACCGGTTCGTCCAGGGTCTGAAGGCCGCGGGCGTCGAGGTCGACCGCAAGCACCTCGCCGAGTTGGCGGTGAACGACGCAGCCGCCTTCGCGGCCCTGGTCGAGGTCGCCCGTGCTGCCCTGCCCGAGGACCGCAACGCCCCGGCGGCCTGACCGCCCGACCGTGGCACCCGACCGCCTGGCTCCGGCCGGTGTCCTCGGCCCCCGCTCCGCGCGGGTACGCCGAGCCCGCCGACTGACCAGGCGGTCGGTGCGTGAGGAGTCCGGGCGGTTCCTCGTCGAGGGGCCCCAGGGTCTGCGCGCGGCGGTCCGGCGCCCCGACCTCCTCGAGGAGGTCTACGTCACCGCCACCGCCTCGGACAGGTACGCCGATCTGCTCGCCGAGGCGGCGTCCGCGGGTGCCGCCGTCGTCGCGGTCGACGACCAGGCCCTCGCCGCGATGGCCGAGACGGTCAGCCCGCAGGGCGTCGTCGCCGTCTGCCGCACCGTCACCGTGTCGCTACCCGAGGCGATGGCCGGTGCGCCGCGCCTCGTCGCGGTACTCGCCGAGGTCCAGGACCCCGGGAACGCAGGTACGGTCATCCGCTGCGCCGATGCGGCGGGAGCGGATGCCGTGGTCCTCACCGCCGGCTCGGTCGACCCGCACAACGGCAAGGCCGTCCGTGCCTCCGCCGGGAGCGTGTTCCACCTGCCCGTGGTCGCGGGTCCGTCGGTGCGCGAGGCCGTACAGGCCTGCAGGGGGGCGGGTCTGTCGGTCCTGGCTGCCGACGGCCGCGCCGACCTCGACCTGGACACGGCGGAGCTGGCGGGCATCCTCGACGTCCCGACGGCCTGGCTGTTCGGTAACGAGGCGCACGGCCTGGCCGACGCTGCGACCGCACTGGCGGACCACGCGGTCCGGGTCCCCATCCACGGGGCGGCCGAGAGCCTGAACCTCGCCGCGGCCACCGCGGTCTGCCTCTACGCCTCGGCCCGGCGCCACCGACGGGGTCCTCAGGTGGAGCCCGACGGCCAGGGATGACGGGGCCGGCTTCCGTGGACGCGCCCGTGGACGGGCGGACCTCGGCGCAGCCGGCCGCGGTCTCCTCCTAGACTCGCCGCGTCCGGCGCCCTGCTCCCGCGTGGCGCACCCGTGACGGAGCCCGAGGAAGCATGTCCGCGCCCAACAAGCATTACGACCCGGTCGAGGTGACCCTGCTGCACCCGGACGAGGTGGAGCGGGCTCGTCGGGAGGCTCTGGCAGCTGTCGCGGCGGCCCGCGACCTCGGCGAGCTCAAGACGGCCAGGCTCGCCCATGCCGGTGACCGGTCGCCGCTCACGCTCGCGAACCGTGAGATCGGCGCGTTGCCGCCACAGGCGCGCAAGGACGCGGGGAAGCGGCTCGGCGCCGCGCGGCGTTCCGTCGCCGACGCGGTGGCGGCCCGTCAGGTCGAGCTGGAGGCCGAGCGGGACGCACGGGTGCTCGTCGAGGAGACCGTCGACGTGACCCTGCCGGGCGACCGACGACCGCGGGGTGCGCGCCACCCTCTGCAGACCCTGCAGGAGCGGATCGCAGACCTGTTCGTCGGCATGGGCTGGGAGATCGCCGAGGGCCCGGAGGTCGAGGGCGAGTGGTTCAACTTCGACGCCCTCAACTTCGGGCCTGACCACCCGGCTCGCCAGATGCAGGACACCTTCTTCGTCCACCCGCCCGAGTCGGGCCTCGTGCTGCGGACGCACACGTCGCCGGTGCAGGCCCGCGCCCTGCTCGAGCGAGGCGTCCCCATCTACGTCGCCGTGCCCGGCAAGGTCTTCCGGACCGACGAGCTCGACGCCACGCACACCCCGGTCTTCCACCAGGTGGAGGGCCTGGCGGTGGACGAGGGCCTCACCATGGCCCACCTTAGGGGGACCCTCGACCACTTCGCCGCCGCGATGTTCGGCCCGGGCACGGCCACCCGGCTCCGCCCGTCGTTCTTCCCCTTCACCGAGCCGAGCGCCGAGATGGACCTGACCTGCTTCGTCTGCCGTGGCGACGACCCGGCGTGCCGCACGTGCGGGGGGACGGGCTGGATCGAGTGGGGCGGGTGCGGCATGGTCCACCCGAACGTCCTGCGTGCCGCCGGGGTCGACCCAGACCGCGTGTCGGGGTTCGCGTTCGGGATGGGTATCGAGCGCACGCTCATGTTCCGGCACGGGGTCGCCGACATGCGCGACATGGTCGAGGGCGACGTCCGGTTCAGCCGCCAGTTCGGGATGGAGGTCTGATGCGGGTCCCCCTGTCCTGGCTGGCCGAGTACGCCGAGCTGCCGGAGGGTGCTGGGGCGGCCGAGGTCGCCGCGGACCTTGTCCGGGTGGGGCTGGAGGAGGAGCGCCTGGACACCGGTGACGTTTCCGGGCCGTTGGTCGTGGGCCGGGTGCTGGCCCTGGTCGACGAAGCCCAGCGCAACGGCAGGACGATCCGCTGGTGCTCGGTCGACGTAGGCGACGGCGCGGCTGACGGGCCGGCCGGCCGGGGGCGGGGCATCGTCTGCGGAGCGCACAACTTCGCCGTCGGCGACCTGGTCGTGGTGGCCCTCCCCGGCTCGGTGCTCGCCGGCGGTCTCGGCATCTCGGCGCGCAAGACCTATGGTCACGTATCCGACGGGATGATCTGCTCCGCCCGGGAGCTGGGACTCGGCGACGACCATGAGGGGATCATCGTGCTCGGCGAGCTCCTGGGCCCCGAGGCCGCGGGTCTGGCACCGGGCGCGGACGTGATCCCTCCGCTCGGTCTCGCCGAGGAGGTCGTGGAGGTCAACGTCACGCCCGACCGGGGGTACTGCCTGAGCGTCCGCGGGATCGCACGCGAGTACGTGCACGGGCGCCGGGCCGACGTCCACGCCGCGTACCGCGATCCCGCGGCCCTGCCCCTGCCCGCCGCGGAGGGTCCGGGTCACCCCGTGGTCCTCGCCGACCAGGCGCCGATCGGGGGGTGGGCGGGCTGCGACCGGTTCGTCGCCCGGGTCGTCCGGGGCGTGAACCCCGACGCCCCGTCACCGTGGTGGTTGCGTCGCCGTCTCCAGCTGGCCGGCATGCGGCCGATCTCCCTCGCGGTGGACGTCACCAACTACGTGATGCTGGCACTCGGCCAGCCTCTCCACGCCTACGACCTGGGCCGCCTGGCCGGCGCCATCACCGTGCGCCGGGCACGTCGCGGCGAGCGGTTGACCACCCTCGACGGGGTCGACCGGGCTCTCGACGCGGAGGACCTGCTCATCACCGACGGCCCCGACGGCCAGCGGGTGATCGGTCTCGCCGGCGTCATGGGAGGCGCCAGCACGGAGGTGTCCGGCGCCACGACGGACGTGTTGGTGGAGGCAGCCCACTTCGACCCGGTCAGCGTCTCGCGGACGGCCCGGCGCCATCGCCTGGGCAGCGAGGCCAGTCGTCGCTTCGAGCGCGGTGTCGACGACGACCTGCAGGCCGCCGCGGCCGAGCTGGCCGTCCGCCTGCTGGTCGAGCACGGCGGCGGGACGCCCGACCCGGGCGTGACCGACGTCGACGAGCGTCCACCTCGCAGCGCGGTGCTGCTGCCGGCCGAGGAGCCCGCACGGCTGGTCGGGCGCGACTTCACCGTGGTGCGGGTCACCGAGCTGCTGGAGCAGGTCGGCTGCACGGTCGCGGCTGCCGACCGCGTGCTCGAGGTGACGCCTCCGTCGTGGCGCCCGGACCTGGTCCAGGCCGCCGACCTCGTGGAGGAGATCGCCCGGCTCGACGGCTACTCGGAGATCCCGTCCGTCCTCCCGGTCGCGCCACCGGGACGCGGACTCACGCCCGCCCAGCGGGTGCGTCGCTCGGTCTCGAGGACGCTGGCCGAGGCCGGTCTGGTCGAGGTGCTGAGCTCCCCCTTCCTGGCCGGTGACCGACACGACGAACTGGGCCTGTCCCAGGGCGACCCACGCCGGAACGCGCTCCGTCTGAGCAACCCGCTGTCGGACGAGCAACCCTTCCTGCGGACCTCCGTGCTGTCGACGCTCGTCGACGTGCTGCGCCGCAACGTCGGTCGCACGGGTCCCGACGTCGCCCTGTTCGAGGTGGGCCAGGTCGCCCGGCCCGACGGCAGCGAGCGGGTCCCGCCCCGGCTGGCTCCCGGCGTCCACCCGGAGGACGACCAGCTCGCCGACCTGCACGCCGCCGTGCCGTACCAGCCGACCCGGGTGGCCGGGCTGGTGTCGGGTCGTTGGGAGCAGCCCGGCTGGTGGGGTCCGGGGCGACCGGTCTGCACCGCCGACGCCGTCGAGCTGGTCTGCCTCGTGGCCGGCACCGTGGGGGTCGACGTGGAGATCGCCGCGGATCGCGACCACCCGCCGTGGCATCCCGGGCGCTGCGCGGTGCTCCGGCTGGCCGACGGCACCCTGCTGGGTCACGCCGGCGAGCTGCACCCGGGTGTGCTGTCCCGTCTCGCGCTCCCTCCGCGGACGGTGGCGTTCGAGATCGACGTCGACGCCCTCGTGGCCGCTCTGGACGGCCCGGTCCGGGCCCGACCGGTGTCGACCTACCCTGCGGCGAGGGAGGACGTCGCCCTCGTCGTGGCCGACGAGGTCCCGGCCGAGTCCGTCCGGCGCGCCCTGGCCGACGGCGTGGGAGACCTGCTCGAGGAGGTCCGGCTCTTCGACGTCTACACCGGGGACCCGGTCGCGGAGGGCCACAAGTCGCTGGCCTTCTCTCTCCGGCTCCGCGCGCCGGACCGGACCCTCACCGCCGAGGAGGCCAACGCGGCGCGCGACGCCGCGGTCACGGTCGCAGCGCAGCGCACAGGGGCGGTGCTCCGTAGTGCCTGACCGTGACCCGCCTGCGGCGGCGGTCGCGCTCGTCACGGGGGCGGGGAGCGGCATCGGGCGAGCGGTCGCCGTGGGCTTGTCCGCCGCCGGGGTCGCCGTGGGCCTGCTGGGACGGACCCGTAGCCGGCTGGAGGAGACGGCGGAGGCGGTGACCAGTGCAGGCGGTCGGGTGTCCGTGGTGCCCGCGGACGTGACGGACCTCGGCGCCGTGCGGGCGGCTCTGGCAGCCGTGGAGCGCGACCTCGGCCCGGTCGACCTGCTGGTCAACAATGCCGGGGCGATCGAAGCCGTCGAGGTCCCGGTCTGGGCGGCCGACCCCCAGGAGTGGTGGGAGGTGGTCGAGTCCAACCTGCGTGGAGCATTCCACTGCGTGGTGGCCGCGGTGCCCGGCATGATCGCTCGTGGTGGCGGGCGGGTGGTCGACGTCAACTCCGGTTCGGGCACGCGCGACCTGGAGGTCTATTCCGGCTACAACGCCGCCAAGACCGCGCTCTTCCGGATCGGTGGCGGAGTGCATGCCGCCGGGCACGGGCTGGGGATGCGTTCGTTCGAGATCTCGCCCGGCGTGGTGCGTACCGCCATGACCGGAGGCATGGCGGTGCACTCCGACCGTACGGAGTGGACCCCGCCGGACCGCGTCGTCGAGCTGGTCGTGGCGGTCGCTCGCGGCGATCTGGACGCCTGGTCGGGGCGGTTCCTACGAGCCGGGGTCGACGACCTCGCGAGCCTGCACGCCGCCGCCGCCCGGTTGGGTCAGTGGGGCCGTAGGCTCGCCGTCCGTCCGTACGGTCCCGACGACCCCCTGGGCGACTAGGGTCCGGCCACTGGAGGGTCTGCCGTGGAGTACGCAGGTCTCGCCGCACGCTTCGTCCTCGCAGGGATGTTCCTGGTGGCGGGTGCGACGAAGCTGCGTCGTAGCGCCGGCTTTCGAGCCGCGGTGGCCGACTACGGCGTGCTGCCGACGCCCTTCGTGACCCCGGTGGCAGCCCTGCTGCCCTGGCTGGAGGTCCTCTCGGTGTGGCACTGCTGCTCGGCGTCTTCCTGGTGCCGGTGGCCCTGCTCGCGGCAGTCGTGCTGATCTCCTTCGCGGGCGGCATCTGGGTCAACGTCCGCCGCGGGCGGACCATCGGGTGCGGGTGCGGGCTGGCCCGCCGGCAG
>DATHUJ010000177.1:0-1835 GCA_035462375.1 Jiangellales bacterium | reverse complement strand
GACCTCGACCAGCTCGTCGGCACGGTTCTGCAGGGCCAGTGCCCCGACGAGCGCCACGCGCAGCGGTGTGTCCACCTCCGTCGCGTGGTGCCGGGCGAGCATCGTCTGCGCCCGCGCCGACGCCTCACCCACCTGCCCGGCACGCAGCAGCGCCTGGACCAGCTCCGCCGACACCGCATCCGCTTCGCGATGTCCCGCGGGCAGCAGCGCCTCGGCGCGACGCATGAGCTCGACGGTGACGGAGGCCGCCTGAGCCGAGGCCTCACGGGCGGCGTCCCGCAGCCAGGTGGCCGCCTGCTCGTCACCCCGTTCAGCGCCGAGGACCAGGTGGTCCGCCACGTCCAGCCAAGCAGCGCCCCCGGCCATGAGCGCGACCGCGGCCTCACGGTGCAGCAGGCGGCGGGCCGGGGGCGGCACGTGCTGGTAGATCGCGTCGTGCACGAGCTGGTGCCGGAACACGACGCGCTCGTCGGCCTCGTCCAGGAGCTGGGCGTCGAAGGCGTGGCTGAGCTGCCCGACCACCTCCGCCGGCGGACGCCGCGTGACGGCCACGACGTCGCGCAGTGACGCGGAGTCGCCCAGCACGGCCGTGACCTGCAGCAGCTCCAGCGTTGCCGGGGGCAGGTCGCGGAGGCGCCGGACCACCAGGTCTCCCAGCGAGGCCGGCAGCTCGGCGGTCGTCACGTCGACCGTGTCCCGGGTGCGGCTCAGCCGCCCTTCGTCCGCCAGCGAGCGCAGCATGGCCACTGCCCACAGCGGGTTGCCACCGGCCTTGGCCAGCATGTCGGTCAGGGCAGGGCCGGGCGACGCCCCCAGTACGTCGCGGGTGAGCGCGGCCACCTCGTAGGAGGACAGCGGCTGGAGCCGCACGGTGCGCGCACCTCCGTCCGCGAGGTCAGCGAGCAGCCGTGCCAGCTGGGCCGACTGCGGCGACGACCGGGCTGTCACCACGACGAGCAGCGCCGCCAGGGGCAGCTGCCGCGCCAGCGACGAGATCGCCAGCAGGCTGGCGCTGTCGGCCCAGTGGACGTCCTCGGCCACGAACAGCGTCGGGCCCTCCGAGCACGTGCTCTCGACCAGGTCCACGATCCCCTCGACGACCCGGTACTGGATGTCGCGGCCGGTGGACACAGCCGCTCCCGCGCCCCGGCCGCGCAGCAGCTCGCCGATCGCGGCCCGGCGCGGGTCGGGCGACCGCCGGCTCAGCCCCAGGGCCGCGGCGACCACCCCGAACGGGCGGGTGCGCTCGAAGGGATGCGCCTGGCCGCCGTACACGGCAACTCCGCGAGAACGCGCGGCATCGACGACGTACTCCACCAGGCGGGTCTTGCCGATGCCGGCTTCGCCCTCGATCACCAGCGCCGACCCGGTGCCCTCGCTGACCGCCCGTACGGCAGCGGCAGCCAGGTCGAGCTCGACCTCGCGGCCCACCAGTCCTTGTGCCGCCGAGGTCATGTCCGAAGGCTGTCCCGCGCCAGCACTCGCGTCCAGCGGTCGAAATCGGGCGAGCATGCCGTGACCGCTCGATCATCCCGGTACCGGACACCGCCTCCGGGACAGTCGCCGCGGAGGCGGTGCCGCGCAGGAATCAGGCCGCGACGGAGAGCCCCTGCAGCCAGGCCCGCCAGCCCGGCTCCTCGCGCCGCGCGTAGTCCGCCGCCTCGGCGGAGAACAGGTACGCCCGGACGCCCGCGGTCGCCTTGCCGTCGTCCCAGCCGTACGCGTAGAAGCTGAGCATCCCGGGCACCGGCGCGGTGAGCCGGACCAGCGCCTGGCGCTCCCAGACCCGCTCGACCGTTCCGGTGGCGCCGCGCACCTCGACCGTCGCGCCCTCC
>DATHUJ010000176.1:0-5961 GCA_035462375.1 Jiangellales bacterium | reverse complement strand
ACCGCCCTGCTCGCCGTCCTGGTGATCAACGCCAGGCTGCTCATGTACGGCGCCGCGATGGAGCCGCTCTTCCGACCCCAGCCGTGGTGGTTCCGGTGGTTCGGTGTCCACTTCATCGTCGACCAGACCTTCATGATCGCCACAGCCCGCACGGACCTAGCCGACCCGCGTCGGTTCCGGCGCTACTGGCTCACCGTGGCGGCCGTCCTCACGGGCCTGTGGGTCGTCGCCACCGTCGTCGGCGTGCTCCTCGGCCCGGTCCTACCGGAGGACAGCCCGCTGGGCTTCGCCGTGACGGCGATGTTCATCGGCATGCTCCTCATGAAGCTCACCACCAGGCCCGCCCTCGCCGCCACCGTCGTCGGTGCGGCCGTCGCGGCCGCCACCGCCGCCCTGCCGCACGGCATGGGCGTCATCCTCGGCACCGTCGCCGGCATCGTCGCCGGCACGGTCACCTCCCGGAGGTCGAAGTGAGTCTGCTGACCGTCCTGCTGCTCGCGGCCGTCGTCACGTACGTCCTGCGCGTCACGCTGGTCACCCTCGTTCCCGCGGGACAGCTCCCCGCCATCGTCCGGGAGGGTCTCGAGCACGTGAGCCCGGCGACCCTCGCCGCCCTCGTGGCGGTCGCCCTGGTGAGCGGGACGCACGGTGGCCCGGCCCTCCCGGTCTGGCTGGCCGCGGGCTTCACCGCCGTGGTGGCCTGGCGCACGCGCAACCTGCTCGTCACCACCGGTGCCGGCGTGGGCATGCTGGCGCTTCTCACCTGGGCGCTGGCGTGAGCACCGCCGAGCGGAGCGATGCCTGGGGCGGCCAGCCCGCCCCTCGCGTCGGTGACCACGCCGGCCGCGTCCTCGAGATCACCCCCGAGCACATCGAGCTCTTCACCAGGATGAGCGGTGACCGCAACCCCCTGCACTACGACGCGGACCTGGCCGCCCGCACGCCTTTCGGCCGCGTCGTGGTGCAGGGCGGGGTGACCACCGGGATCCTCAACGCCACCGTGGCCGAGGAGCTCCCGGGTCCCGGGAGCGTCTTCCTGCACACCGACTGGAGCTTCCGGGCGCCCGTACGGCCTGGGGACACCATCACGGGCCACGTCGAGGTCCTCGAGGTGCGCACCGACAAGCCGATCTGCCGCCTCCGCACGACCGTCACCCGGGACGACGGCACGGTCGCCGTGGAGGGCGAGGCGCTGACCTGGACCTTCCGGCCCTGAGCGCTCAGCCCCGGTCGCGGGCGGCGAAGAGACGCCACTCGTCCGGGACGCCCTTGAGCCGGCGCGGGCCGCGGTCCAGGAAGCCGAGGCCGGCGCCGGCGACGAGCTCCTTGACCGTCTGGGACACCAGCACCTCGCCCGGCTCGGCCAGCGAGGCCACGCGGGCGCCGATGTGCACACCCAGTCCGCCGACGTTGTCTTCTCGGAGCTCCACCTCGCCGGTGTGCAGGCCCGCGCGGACCTCCAGCCCGAGCTCACGGACCGCCTCAGTGACGACCAGGGCACAGCGCACGGCCCGGCCCGGCCGGTCGAAGGTGGCGAGGAAGCCATCTCCCGTGTGCACCACCTCGCAGCCCTCGAAGCGGGCGAGCTGGCGTCTGACGACCGCGTCGTGCCGGTCCAGCAGCTCGCGCCAGGCGGCGTCCCCCAGGGCGGCGGCGCGCCGGGTCGAGTCGACGATGTCGGTGAACAGCACGGTCGTCAGCACCCGGTCGGGCACCAGCGCCGGAACCCGGGCGGACCGTCCGGCGGGACCGGTCTGCACCCCCGGGCCGCGCATGGCCAGCCCGGACAGGACGGCGACAGCGGCCGCGGCACCGGCGTCCGCGGGGGCGAGACGGCTGGTGGCGAGCAGCGCACCGAGCGCCAGGACGGCGGGGACGGCGGCCACGACGACGCCCGCTCCGTGCCGGAGGCTCCGGTCCAGGACGCCGAGCGCCCCGAGCTCCGTCGCGATTCCCTGCTGCACGGTCACGGTCGTCCTCCAGGCCTGTGGTCCACGTCACCACCGTGCCCGGGAGCCCTTGCACCCTGCTCTCACCGCTCTGCAACGCACCCCGACAACGGTGAGGACCGCGGCGGGGTCGGACGGGCTCAGTCCCCGTCCTCGCGTGCCGCGAAGAGCTGCCACTCGCCCGGGACCCCCCTGAGCCGGCGCCGGCCTCGGTCCTCGAAGCGGAGGCCCGCGCCCGCCACCAGCCCCGTGACGGTCTGGGAGACGAGCACCTCACCCGCGCCGGCGAGGGCCGCGACCCGGGCCCCGATGTGGACGGCCAGGCCACCGACGTTGTCGCCGCGCCGCTCCACCTCCCCGGTGTGGACCCCGGCCCGCACCTCGACCCCGAGCTCGTCGGCCGCCGTCACCACTGCGAGGGCGCACCGCACCGCCCGAGCCGGGCCGTCGAAGGTGGCGAGGAAGCCGTCGCCGGTGCTCACGACCTCCCGTCCGTGGAAGCGCCGCAGCTGCGTCCGTACCGCCTCGTCGTGTCGGTCGAGCTGCTGCCGCCAGGCGGCATCGCCGAGCGCCGCGGCCCGGCCGGTCGAGTCGACGATGTCGGTGAAGAGCACCGTCGTCAGCACTCGGTCCGGCATCGGCACCGGACGGCTCCCGGTGACGAACTCCTGGATCTCGTCGAGCACGTCGTCCGGGTGAGCCATGAGCATGTGGTCCGCACCCGGCAGCTCCACGAACCGGGCCTCGGGCACCTGCGCCGCGAGCCAACGGCCCCCCTCGAAGTCCGCGTCGCGGTCGCCGCGTCGGTGCAGCACCAGCGTGGGGACGCTGACCGCCGGCAGGAGCCGCCGGACGTCGGCCGCCGTGTTCATGCGGGCGAGCGCGACCGCGGCTGCCGGGCTGGCACTCGACCGCAGGTACCTCGCCCACCAGCGCCGGAACGACGGGTCGTCCGCGACCGACGGGGCGACAACCTGCAGATCGACCACCCCGCCCCAGTCCCGCTGGATCGCGTCGTAGAAGCGCTCGCGCTCCACCGGCGTCGGCGCCCACGGGTAGTCCGGCTGCGGCCGCCGCGCGGCGTAGCCGCCGTACACCACCAGCCCTCGCACCCGCTCCGGGTACGTGGCCGCGAAGAGCACCGTGAGGGGCCCGCCCTCCGAGTGCCCCACCAGGAAGGCCCGCTCGGAGCCGGCAGCGTCCATCACCGCCCGGACGTCGTCCATCCGCTGCTCGAGCGTCGGGAGCCGGTCGGGCGGGACCCGGTCGGACAACCCGGTCCCGCGCTTGTCGAAGTGCAGCACCCGGGAGAAGGACGCCAGCCGTGCCAGCATCCCGGCCGGGAGCGGATGCTCCCAGAGCAGCTCCAGATTCGTGACCCAGCCGTGGACGAGCACGAGGTCGGGCGGTCCGAGGCCCACGACCTGGTACGCGAGGTGCACGCCGTCTGCGGCCTCCGTGTAGCGGACCGGCACCTCGGTGGTCACGGTGCCCACCCTTCCATCCCGAGCAGACCTAGGTGTCGTGGCGCGAGACCTGGGCAGCCGGGACCGGCGACGCAGGGCCGGACCGGCCGCACGCTGGTGCCATGACCTCCAGCACCCGCGACCGGTACGACGTCATCGTCGTGGGCGCCCGCGCCGGCGGAGCGGCCACGGCCACCCTGCTCGCCCGCGAGGGCCTGCGGGTCCTCCTGTTGGACAAGGCGCGCCGCGGCAGCGACACCCTGTCGACCCTGGCCCTGATGCGACCTGCGGTCCTGCAGCTGCACCGCTGGGGCCTGCTGGACCGCCTCGTCGACGCCGGTACACCTCCCGTACGGCGGACGGTCTTCCACTACGGCACCGACCAGGTCCCGGTCGACATCCGCCCAGCCGACGGCGTCGACGCCCTGTTCGCCCCGCGGCGCACGGTCCTGGACCCGATGCTCGCCGACGCGGCGGCCGAGGCCGGCGCCGATGTGCGCTTCGAGGTCGACGTGCGCGCGGTCGTCCACGACGACCACGGCCGGGTCGTGGGCGTGGCGGGACGCGACCACGCCGGCCGGGCGATCGAGGTGCACGCGCCGTGGACCGTCGGCGCCGACGGCCGCCGCTCCCTCGTGGCGCGCGAGGCCGACGCCCGCGTGACGCACGAAGGCTCTTCCGCCGTCGCCTACCTGGTCACGTACGTGGAAGGGCTGGCGACCCAGGGGTACGAGTGGGCGTTCGCGCCGGGCCGCGTGGCTGGGCTCATCCCGAGCAACGACGGTCTGACCAACGTGTGGGCCGGCGTGCCGGCGAGGGAGGGACTCTCCCGCGACGGGGAGCAGGCGATCCACGACGTGGTGGCCGAGATCTCCCCCGAGCTCGCCGACCGACTAGCGGGTGCGCAGCGCGTGACACCGGTCCGCGGCCACCCAGGCTTCCCGGCGGTCGTGCGCCGGCCGTACGGGCCCGGCTGGGCCCTGGTCGGGGACGCCGGCGCCTACCGCGACCCCGCCACCGCGCACGGGATCACCGACGCCTTCCGCGACGCCGAGCTGCTGACCGGGGCGCTGGTGGCGGTCTTCGAGGGAGCTGACCCGGTGCAGGCGATGACCTGGTACGAGCGCCGCCGGGACACCGCGTCATTCCCCGTCCTCGAGGCGACCGAGAGCATCGCGGCTCTGGACTGGGAGCTCGAGGAACTGCCCGAGCTGCACCGGCGGCTCAGCCGGGCGCTCAAGGCGGAGACGGCGGCCGTGCTCGGCTTCGACGCCGACGAAGCCGTGGCCTGACGGGAGAAGACCGACGTGACCACCGAGACCACGCTCACCGTCGCGCCCACCGCACCCCGCACGCTGGTCCAGGCCACCGCGGCGCGCTTCCTGGAAGCTCTCGCCGAGCGTGACCTGGACGCGATCCTCGACCTGCTGGCCCCCGATGTGTGGCTCCGGGCCCTGCTGACGCGCGAGGTCGCGGAAGCACGCGATGCGGCGGCGGCGGCCCGGCTCCTGGGGACCTGGGTGGACGCCCCCGGGGGTCGCGAGGTCAGCGAGGCCGCCTGGACGGCCCTCGCCGACGTCGGCGTCCCCGGCAGGGCGAGGATCCGCTACCGGTTCCGGCTTCGGCCGACCTGGGCGCCGGACACCTGGCACGTGATCGAGCAGACCGGCTACCTCCGAGTGGGGCCCGACGGCCGGATCACCCGGCTGGACCTGGCCTGCACCGGCTACCACGCCGAACCCGCCTGACGCACCCCGCCCGGCACGCCCTCCAAGGTGGGTCGTGGCGGAGAACGGTGCGAAGCCGTGACCTGAGCCCCTGGCGCCGGCGCCGCCTGGGGCGCACAGTCGAGGTAGGCGGGGCGGGTCTTCGGTACGTCGTGCCCCCCTCCCCGGCTCGGGGAGGTGGCCACCATGTCGACGGCACGCAAGGTCCTGGCCCTCGCGGCCGGACTTCTCGTCGCGCTCGTCCCGGTCGTCACGCAGGTTCCCGCGTCCGCTCAGGCCACCATGTACGGCCACGACGTCTCCTGGCCGCAGTGCCCGAGCCCGGGCGGCTTCGGGTTGCCGATGCCCCCGGACAACACCCAGTTCGTCATCATCGGCGTCAACGGAGCCCGCAGCACCTCGCCTCGGCAGGGCCTGGCCTTCATCGAGAACCCCTGCCTGTCCTCCCAAGTGGCCTGGGCGACCTCGCGCAACAAGCCGACCCACGCCTACACCGTGGCATCGTTCCCGACGTCGTCCCAGCTCAGCACGTACGGCGGGTCCGGACCTTGGCGCACCACGACCCGCGCCGGTCGGCTGAGCAACGTCGGCTACGCCGAGGGGCAGTTCGCCCTGGCCTCGATGCAGAAGGTGGGCTGGTCTCCGCCGGTCGTGTGGATCGACGTCGAGCCGCGCACGTCGCAGCCCTGGCCGAGCAGCACGGCGGCGCAGAAGCTCGAGAACCGTTACGTCATCGAGGGCATCATGCGAGCGCTGCGTGACGCCGGGAAGTCCTACGGGCTCTACTCGTACACGAACGGCTGGCAGGAGATCGTCGGC
>DATHUJ010000175.1:0-9996 GCA_035462375.1 Jiangellales bacterium | reverse complement strand
GTCGTTTCGCCGAGGCCGCGAGCCGGTACCTGCCCGGTCTCCGACCCGCCGACCTCCGGCGCGCCGGCGCCGGCGTACGCGCCCAGGCGGTCGGCCGCGACGGGCGGCTGGTCGACGACTTCGTGCTCCAGGACTCCGGGGTGGTGCTGCTCGTCCGCAACGCCCCGTCGCCTGCGGCGACGTCGAGCCTGGCCATCGCCGAGCACGTCGTCGCGACCTGGGCCGGGCAGGCGGTGTGAACCCGGCCCCGCCCGGAGGCCGGGCGCGGCACTCGAGAGCCTCCTGGGGCGCGAGAACGTTCGGGGGACATCTATCGTCGAACCACGTCTCACCCTGCCGTCAGGGAAGGAACACCAGCCGCTGCCCGAGGCTGTCCACGAGCGCGGGCGACAGGTCGGTGTAGGCGATCACCTCGTCGGCCGTGGTGAAGCCACCGACGCGCTCACGCGTGGTTGTCAACTGGGCCGCATCCGCCTCGGAGAGTCCGAGTACCTGGACGAAGACGGGGACAGGAGCATGGTTGACGTCGACCAGCCCGCCGTCGTCGAACTGTCTCGCCAGATCGGGTCGGCCGATGCGCAGTTCGCGCGCGAGGTTGACGTCGCGAGCCAGGATCGCCCGCGCCTCCTCCCGCCGCTCGCGGGCCCGGAGGGCTGCGACGAGTGCAGGATCCTGCGCCCGGGGCTCGAAGACCCGTCTGCGTACGACGAGCGCGTGTGCCGTCGGTACGACCATGAGACCGAGGAGGAGTGCGGCGGCCCAGTCCGGCGGTTCCGGGATCTCCTCCGGCGCGACTGTCCCGTCCATGGTCACGGTGACGGACCACAGGAGGACCCCGGCGACGGTGTAGAGGGCGCTCGCGGCCCAGAGGGTCCACGTACGCAGCTTGACGGCTGCGTGGATGATCGGCACCGGGGCGAGGAACCCGAACGAGAGCGCCGGCAGGAACGCCCACACGTAGCTGAGCAGGCGGCGCACCCTGTCACCTCCACTGGGTCCGCGGATCGGGATCGGCCCCTCCAAGGATGCTCGCCCCTCCCCTCGCCCGCCACCAGCCTGTCGAGGCCACGTGTCGGACGCCGGCCAGAGCGTTGCGTCCTTCGCTCGAGCCCAGCCCAACCCCTGGCAGCCCGCCGGCCAGCGCGTCCACCGGGTCATGCTCGAAGACACGACGCGTCCCGGCGTTCGAGACGTCCGCCGGGTGAGGGAGGCCCGCCGCTGAGAGAGCTGGTCACGGAGCTTGGTCCGGTCGCCGGTCGCAGGTCGCCGGTCCAGGACGAACGCCGAGGTGTTGGAGACCCACCTGGAGGCCTCGCCGGGCAGCTGCTCGTAGACGAACGACGTGCCTCCAGGTCGCTGAGCACCGGTCCCCGGGTCGTCCGATCTCGGCCAGGTCGGCGTGGGCACTGATCGCCTCGCAGACGGCGATGCCGGCTGGCGGCCTTCCTCGCCGGCGTGCAACAACCACACCTCCTCGGACCCTGGGCGAGCGCGTCGGGCCTGCCCGACCAGGACCACCGCGGGGTTGCGCAGATTCCGGTGGGTCGGAAGCCTGCGCAACCCCGCGCTCGATCCTGCGGGGGCCGGCGCAGGTGCCTCAGATGTCGTGGCTCCGACGTGGGGCGCTTCGGGGGGTGACGAGCAGCAGAAAAGGGGGTCGGCCACGCTGGGCTGGACGGCGGACCTGCTGACGAGCCTGGCTCCGGACACCGCCGACTCTCACGGCGGTGCGGAGTTTCGACGTGTCAACCGCCACCGGCCTCGACGGGAACCGTCCGGACTCCACCGCCGGGCTGCGTGGCCTCGTTCGCGTCGAAGGCGCGGATCCCCTTGCTCGTCAGTACGGCCGTGCCGACGAGCGCAGCACCGGCGGTCATCAGCAGCAGCGTCTGGTGCAGGCCGAGTCCGTTGATCAGGAACCCGGTGACGAGGACACCGATCGGCGCGGCGACCGGGACGCTCGCCGTGCTCAGCCCGACGACACGGGGCAGCAGGCGCGCGGGCGAGCGCTCCTGGCGGATCGTGGCCTGCAGCGGCACGAGCGAACCGGCGGCAGCTCCGAGCGTCAGCAGCATGACGAGGGTGAACGGAAGGGACGGAACCAGCGTGATCGCTGCGTAGGTGCACGGCCACACGACGAAGACGCCGCTGTACAGCCGCCGACGAGGGACGCGCGAACCGAACATCGCGTAGCCGGCGGCCCCGAGCAGCCCTCCAGCTCCGTAGCTTGCGACCATGACGCCCAGCACGACCGGATCGCCGAACGCCTCGCGCGCCAGGACCGGCAGCACGATCGGTGCGAGTGGACCGACCAACAGCACCGCCACCGTCGGGAAGACGAACAGCGCCCGAAGTGCCGGGTCGCGCCAGATGAACGCGATCACCTCGCGTAGCCCGGCACTCTCCGCCGTCGCGGCGACGGTGTGGGAACGACGGAGGTGAACGAGCCGCGCAACGACGAGCGCGGCGAACGCGAACGAGGCCACCGTCACCCAGAGCGCCCCGCCGACGCCGAAGGCAGCGATGAGCAGGCCGGCGATCGGAGCTCCGAGCAAGTAGCCGACGTGCTCCGCCGAGGTGAACAGGGCGTTCGCGCGCTCGCGCTCGTACCCGCCGGAATCCGCCGCCGCTGGCACCAGGCTCTGCCGCGCGGTCGAGCCGGCCGAGTCAGCGAGCGTGCCGACGATGGCCAGCAGCACGACGTGCCAGATCTCCAGCGCGTCGAGCGCGAGGAGGATCGGCAGCGGCGCGACCGCGAGCCCACTGAGGACATCGGCAGCTGAGCTCGCGCGGACCGGGCCGATCGCGTCCACGATCCGACCGGCCGCCAGACCACCGAGGGCGGCGCCCCCGGCGCCGGCGAAGACCGCAATCCCGGTGAGTGCGGCGCTGCCCGTCGTGGTCAGCACCAGCCACGGGATCGCGACCGTCATGATGACATTTCCGCTCAGCGACACGGCGTTCGCCAGGACCAGGAGAGTCAGCGGCATCAAGAGCCGCGATGGGGACCGCGTGAAGCGGCGAGGGCCGTTGCGTTTCCCAGAGGCGGTGACCGGAAGGATCCGGTCACCGCCTCTGGTCGTTCTCACGGCAGCTCTGTCTGGCACTGATCCTCCAGCAGTAGTAGTCGGCCGTGTACGGCACGTCCTGCGCCGCTCCGACGGGCGTCAGGGGTGCGGTGCAGGTGGGTGGACGTTGTGGTCGTCACCCGACCTTCGCGACCGCGACGAGGTACTCCCAGTCGCACAGGAAGGTGCCGTCGGTCGCGCGGTCCCAGCGCCCGGCGAGGGCGACCAGGTCAGCGCGGAAGGCGACGCGGCCTGCGTCGTCGAGGCGCTCGGCGGCCTTGTGGGTCGGGCCGTAGTGCGTGATGAAGAAGTCCGCGAAGTGCTCGGGCGACAGGAATCGCTGGGCCACCGTGTCCGTGCTGAAAGCGATGTCGGCCTGGCCGAGCAGCTCGCGCACGGTGTTCTCGCTGCCCCAGCGGGTCGCGGGCTGGGCACCGGTCGGCGGCGGCGCATGCCGGGTGACAGTCTTGAGCAGCTCGCCGACGAAGCCGGTCGGCGTCCAGCTGGCGAGGGCGATCGTGCCGCCGGGGCGGGTGACCCGCACGAGTTCGTCCGCGGCGCGCTGGTGGTCGCTGGTGAACATCACGCCGATGGCCGAGAAGACGTAGTCGAACGACTCGTCGGCGTAAGGCAGGCTCTCGGCGTCCGCCTCCTGGAAGTCGATCGCCAGCGCCTCGGCCTCGGCCCGGCGCCGGGCCGTCTCGACCAGGGCGGGCACGTAGTCGATCGCGTGGACAACGGCGAAGCGGCGGGCGGCCGCCATGGCGACGTGGCCGGTGCCGGTGGCGACGTCCAGGACCGTGGCGCCGGGGCGCAGGTCGCTCGCCGCGACCAAGTTCTCGGCCAGTGGCACGGTCACCCAGGCGACCTTCCCGTAGTCGCCACTGCTCCACGTGGCATGCTGCTTCGCCTTGATCTCGTCGAACGTGAGCGTCATGGCAGTTCTCCTTCTGGGCATGCGGCGGCCAGGGCGGTCGTCGCGAGGGCTGGCCGGCGTGCGCTGTCTCACGTGCGCCGGTTGGCGCGCCCTTCCCGGGCGCGGGCTCAGGTGATGTGCCGGCTCAGGTCGGCAGCGGGTACGGCGCGAGCACCTGAAGGTGGGTGCCAGGGTCGCCGGTCCACGCGTGGGACCGGATCTGTGCCTCCGACCTCCGGCCGGTGATCGCGCGGAACAACTCGGTGCGCTCGGCCGTGAGCGAGGCCGTCGGCTCGCCGTCGCCGAGCACCCACTCGGCGACGCCGTCCGAGAGGCGCAGGGCGGGGAGACCCGTCTGGCGGATCCGGGCGCCGAGCCAGTCGCGATAGATGCGGAAGGCGAGACGGGTCGCCGCGTCGCCGTGCGCTACCGCAACGCCGAGCGCCTCCTGGAGGTCGTGCAGGTGGGCGCCGAGATCGGCGACGTGCGCGCCCACCAGCCAACGCGGGCCGTCGAAGCCGGTGCCGTCACGAAGCATCGCCACCACGCGCCCGCCCCAGAGGTCGAGCTCGCCCAGCAGCTTGTCACGGTCGTGCCCGTCGCGGGCGGCGACGTGCCCGGCGGTCCACCGCTCACGCTCGGCGGCCGTCGCGGGGTCGCGCCAGGCCGACGGCGCGTCGGGGAGGAACGCCCCGTGCGCGGAGTCCTCGGCCACGCCGACCAGGTGCCTCACCAGGTCGAGCACCGACCAGTCGGGGCACGCCGGCACCGTCAGCGCGAGCCGCTCCGGGGGCAGGTCCTCCACCAGCGTCCGCACCGCGCGCAGCCCGTCCTCGTACGCCGATGCCGCCTCCCACCGCGTGTACCTCTGACGCGTCACGACCTCCGAGGGGCTGCACGTCTTGGTGAACGTGTCGAGGAACTGCTGCCCGGCCATCGGGTCGTTGGCCAGGCCGGCGTAGAGCATGGAGTCCTCCGGATTGCCGAACCGGGCCATCTTGAAGGACCAGTCGTAGTGGCCCTGGGCGCGCGCGTCCCGCCATGCCGGGTAGCCGTCGAGGCTGTTGCGCTCGACCAGCGCGGTCGCGACGTATCGCGCCTGCTGGACGGCATCGCCGATGCCCTGGGCCGTCGCCGGGTGCTTGAAGTGGCCCGCGTCGCCGACCAGCGCCCAGCCCGGTCCGGCCGGGGAGCGGTAGTAGCCCCGCATCATCGACTCGGGGACGACGACCAGCGGCGTCACACGCTCGGCGCTGTCGAGCAGGCGAGGGTTCAGCACGGCGGGGAACCGGCGAAGGGTCTCGCGGTAGCGTTCCTCGCGAACCGCGGCCGACCCCCGGGTGAAGTCCGGCGGCCCGGCCACCGAAAGCAAGTGCAGGCCGTCCTCGCACGGCGTCGACATGAGCGCCGCATGCTCGTGGACGTCGAGCCGGAACCGGTCAGTGGGGGGCAGGCCACGCCAGTAGGCGTAGAGGAACGACATCTCGCCGCGACGCTCGTCCGTGGAGACGAGGCCAAGGTGGCGGGCGAGCGACGAGGTCCGGCCGTCCGCGCCGAGCACCCAGCGCGCCGCGACCGGGCGGCCGCCGATGACCGCGCCGCGCACCGGATCGTCCGGGGTGCCGGCGCCGACAAAGCCGGTGGCCTCGGCGCCGAGCCTGATCTCGGCACCGGCGCCGGCCGCGCCCTGCAGAAGCACGTCGTCCAGCACGACGCGGCGTACGCAGATCGCTCGGTCGAACCCGCCGACGGGCGTGAACGTCCCGGCGACCTCGTGGCCGAGCACCCGCCAGTGGAACCGCAGCTGCGATACGTGGTGCTCCGCCGTCAGCCGCTGCAAGGCGCCGAGCCCGGCCAGCTGCTCGAGGGTGTCGGGGAAGATCACGTGCGTGGAGACCGTGTCGCTCGGGAACCGGTCCCGGTCGACCAGCAGGACCCGCCAGCCGGCGGTCGCCAGCCGGGTTGCCAAGGTGGACCCTGCGACACGCGCCCCCACGACGATCGCGTCGTAGCGCTCGGCCATCCCGCACCCCTTCTGCGTTCCTTCAGCGGTCGGGACCAGCATCGTCTCCCAGTGTGGAAGCCGCGTGGAAGCCGCGTGGACGCCGCGTGGACGCCGCGTTGCTCAGCCCTGCCAGCGAGCGACGGCGCCGATGCGGCGGTACACCTCCTCGGCCTCGGACCGCCTGGTCCCCGCCTCACCGGCGTCGCCGCGGGCGTCGAGTGCTGCCGCCCAGGCAGAGAGCGCGTCGGCCCGCCGCCAGGGGAGGCTGCGCCTGATGAGGATTTCGAGTGCGCGCGCGAAGGCGTCGTCGGCCCCGTCGTGGTCGCCCGCCGCGGCGGCAACCGCGGCCCGGGCAACCTCGACGACCCCCGCGGCGCCGCGCCAGTCCTCGCCGCCTGCGAGGATCTCGTCGCAGCGGGCCAGGTGAGCCCCGGCGGCGTCCTCGGTTGCCAGGATGCGCGCGAGCGCGGCCCGCGCCAGGAGCTCGGTCGCGATCTGCGGGCCGTCGACGCCGATCGTGAGGGCCTGCTCCCACGCGGCGATTGCCCCCTCGTGGTTTCCGAGCGCGAGTCGGGCAGTGGCGAGCCAGCGCGCGTTGACCGCGGCGTCGTGTCGGTCGCCGGCCGCCTCGTCCTTCTTCAGTGCAGCCGCCCACGACCGTTCGGCCACCTCCCACCCGCCGTCGAGGAAGGTGAGAAGCCGTCGGCCTACCGCGTCGGCGGGCAGGCGCTCGGCTGCGTGCCGGGCCGCAGACAGCTCGCCCATGGTGGCCAGCGCCAGCACGAGCTGGTCGACCACCGTCGCGTGCGGGTGGGAGAAGGTGTCGAACCGGGACTGCGCAAGGGCACGCCGGCACCAGGACCGCGCGGCGGCCGGGTCGAGGAGGTAGTCGGTCAGGCACAGGCTCGCCGCGTTTGCGACCGGCCAGACCAGGTACGGGTCGCCACTGTCGGTCACGGCGGCCCAGATGTCCTCGAACGTGGCATCGGCTGCGGCCAGCTCCCCGCGGTTGAACCGGTACCACGCCAGCGACCAGCCGCTCAGCACGCTCAGGTCGCGGCGCCCGGCGGCCTCGGCGAGAGCGCTCGCCTGGCGGCCGGCGGCACCGAGCTCCTCGGTGCGTAGCCCGAACATCGCCGCCTGGGTCTTGCCCCGGTAGACGTGGAAGTCGGCCGGGGACCCGGCCAAGAGCCGCTCGGCGGCGGCGAAGTGCTCCAGAGCGCGAGGGATGTCCATGACCGAGTGGTGCGTGCACAGCGCGCCACCCAGACGGCTGTGCACCCGTGCGGTCGCGGCGGTGTCGCCCGCAGCCTGGTAGTGGGCGAGTGCGTCCTCGAGGCGACGCACCGCGATGTCGAAGCCGAGGCTGGACTTCAGGCGCAGCATCGCCGCGCGAACCTCGGTGTCGGCGAGCACCTCGACTGGAACGTCGACGCGGTCGAGGATCGCGACGGCCGCCTCGGCGTGGACGACGGCCTCGTCCCACGCGTACGCCGAGGCGGCCGCCTGAGCCGCGTCCAGGCTCACTTCCGCAGTCTCGCGGGGGTCGGCGGCGGGTCCGGCGGCGCGCATGTGCACCGCCGCGAAGGCCACGTCTCTCGACCTCTCTGCGAGTGCCCATCGGGCGGCGCGCAGGTGCAGGCGCTGCCGGGCGGGGACCGGCAGCTCCACGTACACCGCCTCGCGGGCCAGTTCGTGGGGGAACAGGTAGCTGCCCGCCCACGCCCGGCCCGCCTCGACGAGGAACCCCGCGGCCACTGCCTGTTCGGTCGCCGCGACGGCGTCGTCCTCGCCGAGCTCGGCGAGGTGGGCGAGCAGGCCGAACTCAGCCTCGCGCCCGACCACCGCGGCTCCGTGCACGAGCGTTCGCGCGGCGTCGGGCAGCAGGCGCAGACGGTGCCGCACCATGTCGCGGACACCGGCCGGCAACTCGCCGGCGCTCGGTCCGTCGGCGCCGAACTGGCGGACGATCTCGGTAGCGAAGAGCGGGTTGCCACCGGTGCTCATCAGGAGACGGTCGACCTGATCGGTGGTCGGCGCGCTTCCTGTCATCCTCGCGACCATCCGGGCGAGGGCGGGTCGGTCCAGGGGGCCGAGCGCGATCCGGTGCACGGCGCCGGCCTCGATGAGTGCGAGCAGGGGCTCGTGGCGTGTGCCCGGCGGGTCGCGGAAACAGATCGCGAGCAGCACGCGCGGCGGCAGCCGGCGGACCAGGTGCCGCAGCAGCAGCGCACTGGCGCGATCGATCCGGTCGGCGTCCTCGATGACGACCAGGGTCGGCGCATTCGCGGCGATCTGCCCGATCAGCCAGGCGACCGCAGCGTAGAGGGTGTCCCGCTCACCGTCCCCGGCCGTCCCGTCCAGCAGCGGGGCCAGCCGAGCGCGAACCTCCGGCGCCGCCGCCTTCACGACCTGTTCGCTGTGCGTGCTGGTGTGCAGCGCCTCGGCCACGGGGTGGTACGGCCCAGTCCCGAGCGGGTCACAGCGACCGATCAACACCGCCGGCCGATCGGGCGAAGCGTCGTGGGCGAGCTCGGCCACGAGCCGGGTCTTGCCGATGCCCGCCTCGCCGGAGACGAGCACGACCTGGCGTCCCCCGGCGGTCACGGTCCGCCAGAGCCCGGTCAGTCGAGCGAGCTCGGCGTCCCGGCCGACCACCGGCAGCTGGCGGGCGGCGGCGAACAGCGCATCGGGCAGGGGCTCGGTCGTGCCGCGTACGCCGAGCGGCGCGGCCTTCGCTGCGATCGCGGGATCGTGCCGCAGGATGGCGGCCTCGAGGGCCGCGAGGTCGGGAGCCACGTCGAGGCCTAGCTCGTCGGCGAGCCGGTCGCGTGCCACGGCGTACGCGGTCAGCGCGTCGACCTGACGACCTGAGCGGTAGAGCGCGAGCACGAGCTGGGCGACGAACCGCTCGCGGAATGGGTTCTCACGCACCTGCTGCTCCAGCTCGGCGACGACCTCGGTGTGACGCCCGAGCGCGAGGTCGGCCTCGATCCGGCTCTCCAGTGCGACGAGACGCAGCTCGTTGAGCCGGGCGATCTCTGCTGCCGTGAACTCTGGGCCGTCCAGGTTGGCGAGCACCGGCCCGCGCCACTCGGCCAGCGCGTCGCGCAGCAGCGCCGCGCCGTGCTCCAGATCGCCGAGTCCGACGGCCTCCTGCCCGAGCCCGAGGAGCCGCTCGAAGCGGGCGGCGTCCACCTGGTCGGGCTCCAGCACCAGGCCGTACCCGGCGGGCTTGGTCTGCAGAGCCCCGTCGGCCCCTGCGGCGGCGAGGCGCCGGCGCAGGTGGGAGACGTGGGAGCGCAGCGTGGCCACGCCGCCGTCCGGTGGAGCGCCGTTCCAGAGTGCGTCGGCGATCCGGCCGGGGGGCAAGAAGGAATTGACGTGGAGTAGCAGGAGCGCCAGGAGCTCGCGCTGCTTGGGACCCCCAACGTCGAGCGGGGCGCCGGCTTCGTCCGTGACCGCCAAGCTGCCCAGCAAGGCGAACCTGGGAGCTCCCACAGGTACAAGGTACGTGGGGGGCGGTCGTCGTCGGCCATGACGACTCGTGGCCAGGGTTTGCCGGTCCTGGCGGGCCGGTCGTCGCTTCTCTCGAGCCCGGTCCCGTGCTGGTCGGCACCGTCGACGCGGCTTGTGGGAGTAGCACCGATGACCGGCGCGCTGCAGGGCTGCGACCCGCTCGATCCAGCGCGCGCGCCTGAGCCCGAACCCGTGCTGGGTGCACTGGGTACGCACAACAAGGAGGAACAGCGGCTGACGCTGGAAGACGTTGAGAAGACGTCTCCGCACGTCAGCCGCCGTTCTCGACGACTCCTAGCAGGTCAACGAGGACCCAGGATCAAATGTCGAAGTAGAGCTCGAACTCGTGCGGGTGCGGGCGCAGACGGATCGGGTCGACCTCGTTGGCGCGCTTCCAGTCGACCCAGGTCTCGACCAGGTCGGCGGTGAAGACATCGCCGTCGAGCAGGTACTCGTGGTCGGCCTCGAGCGCGTCGAGGACGGCCGGC
>DATHUJ010000174.1:0-9168 GCA_035462375.1 Jiangellales bacterium | reverse complement strand
GGCCAGCCCCTTGAGCTGGCTCTCGCGCAGCGAGACCAACGCGATCTCGGACGCGGCGAAGACCCCGCCGACCAGCACGAACAACAGGACCAGGGAGATGTTGGCGACGACGCCGCTCACCGGCTCACCCGCCCCCGACGGCAGGGTATGTGGCAGCCGTCCATATGATCAGAGTACGGAGGCGACGGCGTCCGCGTGGAGCAGGAGCAACTGCTCCGGGTGGAGGTCCGGCACCTGTACCCCCACGCGGTCCAGCACGCTCCCGGGGACCTCCAGGGGTGCCGCCGAGGGCCAGGGCGCGGGCACGACCTCGGACCTTGCCGGCGCGTCCCCCGGAGCGAGTGGGCTGACGCGGTAGCGACGACGCGGGTCCAGACCGGGGAGCAGGACCCGTCCCGGAGGGGCGCACACGCCCCGCCCGACCGCGACGAGGGCGAAGAGGGCCTCCGACCGGTCCTCGGCCACCACCCCGTGGACCCAGAGGGCAGCGTCGGGATGGTCGGATCGGACCACCGTGCCCGAGTGGAGCAGCCCGCGCAGCCGCACGTAGGCGGCTACCCAGCGCGCCAGCTCGGCGCGCTCCCCTGCCGTGGCCCCGGTGAGGTCCCACTCGACGCCGAAGTGGCCGAAGAGCGCGGTACCCGCCCGGAAGGCCAGGTCGTGTGTCCGACTCGTCGTGTGCGACCTCGGCGGTCCTACATGCGCGCCGACGAGCTCGGGTGGGAGCAGGAGGCCGGTCCAGCGCTGGACGGCCTGCCGGTCCAGGGCGTCGTTGCAGTCGCTCGCCCACACCCGGTCCGTACGAGCGAGGATGCCGAGATCCACGCGCCCGCCTCCCGACGAGCACGACTCGATCTCGAGCCCAGGGTGCCTGCTGCGGAGCTCGTCGAGCAGTGCGTAGACGGCCAGCGTCTGACCGTGCACTCCCGGGCGGCCCTCGCTGCCGTGGCCGGCATCGACGAGATCACGGTTGTGATCCCATTTGAGGACGTCGACCTCGTACTCCACGAGCAGCGCGTCCAGGCACCCGAGCACGTACGCGTATGCGTCGGGGTGTGCGAGGTCGAGCACGTGCTGGTGCCGGGATGCGACGGGCAGCCGCTCGCCGGTGAAGAGCAACCAGTCAGGATGCGCGCGCGCCAGGTCCGAGCCCGGGCTGACCATCTCTGGCTCGACCCACAGCCCGAACTGCATGCCACGGCTGCGGACGTGATCGACCAGCGGCCCCAGCCCGCGGGGCCAGCGGTCCGGGTCGACCTCCCAGTCGCCGAGGCCGGCCGTGTCGTCGCGCCGCCCCCGGAACCACCCGTCGTCGAGGACGAAACGCTCCACCCCGACGCCGGCAGCGGCGTCGGCGAGCGCGGTGAGCCGGCCCAGGTCGTGGTCGAAGTACACCGCCTCCCACGTGTTCAGCACCACCGGCCGGACACCCCGTCGCGTGGGGTGGTCGGCCCGGGCTCGCAGGGTCCGGTGGAAGCGAGCGGACAACTGGTCGAGCCCCACCCCGTAGGATGCGTGCAGCCATGGGGTCGAGTAGGACTCGCCCGGGCCCAGCTCCACCTCGCCCGGGAGCAGGAGCTCCCCGCCGCCCAGGACGGCCGCCCCCGACGGAAGTCGTTCGGCATAAGTGCGGTGGTTGCCACTCCAGCCGACGTGCAGCCCCCAGACCTCACCTCGGCGGAAGCCGAAACCGGCTTCGCCAGCGACGAGGAGGAGCGTCGCGTCGGTTCCCGTGCGACCCCGCCTGCCCTCGCGCAGCCGGGTACCGACATGGAACGGTTGGCGTTGCGGGATGCGCTCCAGTGTGTGACGGCCGGCCAGGTCGAGCAGCTCGACCGCGCGTCCGGGCACCGGCAGCGCGGCCGCGAGGGACTCGAGCCGGTACGGGCGCGCGGGATCATCGTTACGCAGCGTGGCCCGCAGCCGGAGAAGTCCGGCCGCGCTGAGACCGACCACGAGGGTGAGGCCGAGCCGGACCGCGTCGTCGTGCAGACGGAACACCACGGCCTGGCCATCACCGTCCAGCGCCGGCGTGGTCTCGACGGAACCGACCTCGAATGCCGGCGACCAGTCGGAACCGTCCCGGTGACCCGCTAGCCCGGGGACGCCAAACCATCCGCGTCCATGCTCGGGCACGAGTGAGACGGGAACGGGCACGTCGACGGTGTTGGGGGTGACCGGTGGGGTCGCGGTCGTCGCCAGCGCGTCGACGTCGGCGTCGTCGAGGGGACCCAGGTCGGCCCCCCAGTGCAGCACGCTGGGCACCCCCGGGCCGCGAGCGTCGAGGACGAGCCCGACGCCCGCGGCCCGCAGGTGATGGATCCGGCGCGATGCGAAGGTCACGTCCCCATCGTGCCGCTCGTGGCCGCCGCTGCCGTCACTCCCCCGCCACCGGGATGGACTGCGCCTCCAGCGCCTCGACCGTCGTCTGCTCCGCACTGCTCAGGGCGTCCACGAAGGTCCCCGAGCCGCCCAAGGCGGGTCCGAAGCCGTCGGCGATGTCGTTGTATGTCTGCGTCATGGTCGGCCCCCAGACGAAGTCCGGGTCCACCTCGCCGGAGGCCTCGGCGAAGACATCGAAGATCTCCTGACCGCCGAAGAACTCCTCACCCTCCTGGAGCGCCGGCAGGTCGAGGCCCGCGGTGGTCGCCGGGTACAGACCGCCACCCTCGTTCAGGAGGGTGAGGGCCTCCTCGTCGGTGTTCAGCCAGAGCGCGAACTGCGCCGCCTCGTACGGGTGGTCGGTGCCTTGGAAGACCGCGGTTGTGGAGCCGCCCCAGTTGCCGGCCGCGCTCGCGCCTTCCTCCCACTGCGGCATAGGGGCCACCTGCCAGAGACCGGCCGTGTCGGGCGCGTTGGTGACGATGGTGTTGTTGCCCCAGACGGCACTCACCCAGGTCCAGACCTGACCGGTATTGAGCGCGTTGTTCCACTCCTCGGAGAATCCCTGGAGGTTGGCGACCAGTCCTTCGTCGGCCAGTCCCTGCCAGTACTCCGCCACCTGGGTGGACTCCGGACTGGTGAGCGTGACCTCCCAGGCCTCGCCGTCGTTGCCGAACCACTGACCGCCCGCCTGCCAGACGAGACCGGCGAACCAGTTGACGTCCCGCTGTGGGAAGTGGGTGATGAAGGCCCCCTGCGCCTGGATGGCGCGCGCCGCCTCGGCGTACTCGTCCCAGGTGGTGGGGACCTCGATGCCGGCAGCCTCGAAGAGGTCCGCCCGGTAGTACATCGCCATCGGGCCGGTGTCCTGCGGTATTGCGTAAACCGCGTCGTCCTCGCCGAAGGTCACCTGCTGCCAGGTCCAGTCGACGAACGAGTCGGCGGCCTCAGCCACGCCCTCGCACCCACCAATGTCCACGAGGCCGTCCTGGACCCGGAAGTTGGGCAGCGTGTCGAACTCGATCTGGCCCAGGTCGGGCGCGTCGCCCGCCTGCAGGGCGTTGAAGAAGTTCTGGTACGTCCCGGCGTTGCCGGCCGGCCCGGTCTGCAGCTGGACCTGGACGTCGGAGTTCTGCTCGTTCCACAGGTCGACCGCGGCGTCGATGCCCGGCACCCATGAGGTGAAGGTCAGGGTGACCTCACCGTCGCTCGGCTCGCAGGCGGCCGCGTTGCCGCCACCGCCCGCGTCGCCGCCACCGCCCGCATCACCGCCGTCATCGCCCCCGCAGGCGGCAAGAGCCGCCAGCGCTGGGACGAGGGCCAACGCGAGGAGCCTGCGCCTCCGTGTCGCCGTCATGTCGTCCGGTCCCTTCCCGGCGCGGGCCGGGTGCCCCGCCGTTGTCGTCTGTGTGGTGAGATCGGCACCGCGGTCACTTGACCCCGCCTGCGGCCAGCCCCGACTGCCAGAAGCGCTGCAGTACGAGGAACGCCACGATCAGCGGCACGATGGAGACGAGGGCGCCGACGATGACGTACGTCCGGAGCTCGGGGGCCTGGGTGATCTGCGTGTTCCAGGCGTAGAGGCCGAGCGTCACGGGGAACAGCCGCTGGTCCTGCAGCATGATCAGCGGGAGGAAGAAGTTGTTCCAGATGTAGACGAACTGGAAGAGGTAGATGGTGACCAGGGCCGGTCCCATGAGCCTCAGGGCCACGGAGAAGAAGGTCCTCACCTCGCCCGAGCCGTCCAGTCGCGCGGCTTCGATCAGTTCCTCGGGCACGCTGGCGGCCGCGTAGATCCGCGCCAGGTACACGCCGAACGGGCTGACCAGGCTCGGGAGGAAGACCGCCCAGAAGGTGTTGGTCTGGTCGACTCGGCTGAAGATCAGGAACAGGGGCAGCGCGAGTGCCGTCGCCGGCACGAGGACCCCGCCGAGGATGACGTTGAAGATGACCTCACGCCCGCGGAAGGCGTACTTGGCCAGGGCGTACCCCGCCATCGCGGCGAACAGCGTCGCGAGGAGGGCGCCCAGGCCGGCGTACAGCAGGCTGTTGAGCACCCAGCGCAGGAAGATCCCGCCTCTGAAAGCGAGCAGGTCGGCGATGTTGCTGCCGAGGAGCATGTCGTCGGAGAACCACAGGGGGTTGGTCGAGGCGAGCTGTCCCCGTCCCTTGCTCGCGGCCACCACCAGCCACCACACCGGCAGCAGGAAGTACACGGCGAAGACGGCCATGACGAGGAAGGCCACTCCGACCGAGACCGGCTTCTCCCGCACCCCGCCCGGGGCTGTGGTCGCGCTCACTGGAAGGCCCTGCGCTGGGTCAGCCGAAGGAAGGTGAAGCTCAGCACGAAGGTCGTGAGTGCGAGGACCACGGAGAAGGCTGCGGCCAGGTTGAAGTTCGGCACCGTCGACGTCGTGTAGACGGCGAGGTTCGGGGTGTACGTACTCGTGACCGCCGTCGTGATGGACCGGAAGACCTGCGGCTCAGCGAAGAGCTGCAGCGTGCCGATGATGGAGAAGACGCCGGTGAGGATGATGGCCGGCAGGACCAACGGCACCTTCACCGACCAGGCGATCCGGACGTTGCCGGCCCCGTCGATCCGGGCCGCCTCGTAGATCTCCTGAGGGATCGCCTGCAACGCCGCGTAGATGATCAGCATGTTGTAGCCGGTGTAGACCCACGTGACCACGTTGGCGATGGACCAGAGCACCACCGACCCGCCCAGGAAGTCGACGCGTTCCGTGAGCCACTGGAACGGCGACAGGGTGGGCGAGTACAGGAAGCCCCACATGATCGCAGCGATGACGCCCGGGACCGCGTAGGGGACGAAGAACGACAGGCGGAATAGGCGCTTGAGCCGCAGGACGGTGGAGTCGAGGAGCAGTGCGAAGACCAGTGCCAGGCCGAGCATCACCGGTACCTGGACGATCCCGAAGAGCAGGACGCGCAGGATGCTGGCCCGGAAGGCCTCGTCGGAGAAGACGCGCACGTACTGCTCGAAACCGCCGAAGACCGTTGTCGGGGGCCCGAAGGTGCCTTCGCGTTCGACCTTGAGGAACGACTGCCACACCGCGTACGCGATGGGCGCGAGGTAGAAGAGGGTGAAGAGGACGGCGAACGGCGCGAGCAGGATGGCGACAGCGGAGCGGTGCGCCGTCCCGCGGCGCTGACGCCCACTGCCCCGTGTCTCGACCGGTGCGGCAACCGACGTGCTGGTCGCCATCCGTCCTCCTCGCCATGATTGCACAGTTTCCAACAGGATCGAACGTATTCGAGCGCAGGCGCCTATCGATGTCAAGTCCTGGTCGCCGTTCTGTTGCCCGTCTGTGACCTCAGCTGTGCCAGATCCATACGCTCTGACCGGCGAGATGTTGACGCCTGACGTTTCATGTTGGATGCTGAGCGGCGACGTCGACCTCGGAGGCGTGCACCGTGACTCCCGAACCGTCTCGCTGGCCCGCGGCGCTCCGCGGTCGGCTGGCCTTCGGGGGCGACTACAACCCGGAGCAGTGGCCGGAGGCGATCTGGAACGAGGACGTCGCCCTGATGCGCGAGGCAGGGGTCGACCTGGTGGCGGTGAACGTCTTCGGGTGGGCCGACGTCGAGCGCTCCCCTGGGCACCACGACTTCAGTCGGCTCGACCGCGTGATGGACCTGCTCGCTGCACATGGAGTCCACGTGGACCTGGGCACCGGAACCGCATCGCCGCCGCCGTGGCTGTCCCACCAGCACCCCGAGACGCTCCCGGTCACTGCCGATGGCGTCCGGCTATGGCCGGGGGGCCGGCAAGCCTGGTGCCCCAGCTCCGCCGTCTTCCGGGAGCGGGCGCTCGATTTCGTCCGCGAGGTCGCCGTGCGGTACCGCGCGCACCCAGCCCTGTCGTTGTGGCACGCGTCGAACGAGCTGGGCTGCCACAACGCGCATTGCTACTGCGACGTCAGCGCCGCTGCCTTCCGCGGCTGGCTGCGCTCCCGGTACGGCGATCTCGACCGGCTCAACGAGGCGTGGGGAACCGCCTTCTGGAGCCAGCGGTACGGCCAATGGTCGCAGGTCCTACCACCGCGCGCGGCGACGGCGACGCCCAACCCGACCCAGCAGCTCGACTTCCGTCGCTTCTCCTCGGACGAGCTGCTCGGACACTTCCGAGCCGAACGCGACCTGCTCCGCGAGATCACCCCCGCGATACCGGTCACGACGAACTTCATGGTGACCCAGCACATCGACGCGCTCGACTACGCCGCGTGGGCCCCGGAGCAGGACCTCGTCGCCAACGACCACTACGTGATCGCCGCCGACCCGGAGGGACACGTAGAGCTGGCCTTCTGCGCCGACCGCACACGAGGACTGGCCGGGGGCGGACCGTGGCTGCTCATGGAGCACTCGACCAGCGCGGTGAACTGGCAGCCCCGCAACGTTGCCAAGCGCCCCGGGGAGATGCTGCGGCACAGCCTCGCGCACGTCGCGAGAGGGGCGGATGGCGTCTGCTTCTTTCAGTGGCGAGCCTCGCGGGCCGGGTCGGAGAGGTTCCACTCCGCCCTGGTGCCGCACGCGGGCACGGACACCAAGGTCTGGCGCGAGGTCGTCGAGCTCGGCCGGGTTCTCGACCGTCTCGACGAGGTGGCGGGCACGCGGGTCGAGGCGGAGGTGGCGCTCGTCGCCGACTACCAGTCCCAGTGGGCCGTCGAGGCTGACTCCACGCCCACTGTGGACGTCACGGGGCTCGACCGCGCGCACGCCCTGCACCGGGCGGCGTGGGCCGCGGGAGTCACCGTCGACGTCATCCCCCCCACGGCCGAGCTGGGGTCGTACCGCGTGGTTCTCGTCCCGACACTGCATCTCGTCCGGGACGACACGGCGCGCGCGATCGACGACTACGTACGCCGCGGCGGCCACGTCCTCGTCACCTACTTCAGCGGCATCGTCGACGAGCACGACCACGTCCGGCTGGGTGGTTACCCGGGAGCCTTCCGTGAGCTGCTGGGCGTGCGGGTGGAGGAGTTCTTCCCGCTGCGTGTCGGCGAGGTGGTGCACCTGGACGACGGCTCGATCGCCGACGTGTGGGTAGAGCTGCTGCACCTGGACGGGGCGCGGGCGGAGGCGTCATATGCCGACGGGCCGCTGTCCGGGGTCCCGGCCGTCACCTGTCGTCGCGCTGGTGAGGGACTCGCGTGGTACTGCGCGACGAGACTCGACGACTCGGGAACGTTCGCACTCGTGCAGCGCGTGCTCGAGAAGGCCGGCGTCCGGCCCGAGGCGGAGGTCCCGCCAGGCGTCGAGGCGGTCCGGCGCCACGGGGACGACCGCTCCTACCTCTTCCTGGTGGACCACACCGGCCAGGGCGCCACGGTCTCGGCGTCGGGGACGGAGCTCGTGAGCGGCACCCGCTGTGACGGTCGGGTCCACGTCCCGGCGGGGGGCGTGGCCGTGGTGCGAGAGGACGGGTGACGGTGCTCGCCGCGCAACGCCAGGCGCGCATCCTCGAGGAGGTCCAGCGCAAGGGCGCTGTCAGGGTCAGCGACCTCACGGCCCTACTGGGGGTCTCCGACATGACCGTCCGCCGCGACCTCGACGTGCTTGCCCGGCAGAGCAGGGTCGACAAGGTGCACGGCGGGGCGACGATCCCCCGGTCGCCCAGCACCGACGAGCCGGGCTTCGAGGTCAAGTGGCTGCGCAACCGGCGCGAGAAGGCGGCCATCGCGGTCGCCGCCGCCACCCTGGTGATGCCGGGAAGCGCCGTGGGCCTCTCCGCCGGGACCACCACGTGGACGCTGGCGCACCGGCTGCGCGAGGTCCCGGGTATCACCGTGGTCACCAACTCGGTCCAGGTCGCCGGCGTCCTGCACGCCGGCGGCATGGCCGGGCAGACGGTCATCCTCACCGGTGGGGTGCGCACACCGTCGGATGCGCTAGTGGGGCCCCTGGCCGCCTCGGGGCTGCGCCAGCTCCACCTGGACATGGTGTTCCTGGGCGTGCACGGCATGGATGAACGCGGCGGCTACACCACGCCGAACATGCTCGAGGCGGAGACCGACCGCGCCTTCATCGAGGCCGCCCGACGGCTCGTCGTGGTCGCCGACAGCAGCAAATGGGGGGAGCTGGGCATCAGCACCATCGCCGCACTGGAAGAAGCCGATGTCCTCGTAACCGACACCGGTCTCCCGGACCACGCCGCCGCCGTCCTCCGCGACAAGGTCGACGAGGTGCGACTCGTGGAGTCCGCAGAGGGGGTCGGGTGAGGCGCACCTCCACCCGACTCGCCGACGGCCGCGAGATCGTCTACTTCGACCTCTCCGACGATGCCAAGCGCCAGCTGGTCGACACCCGTGACCTGCCCGAGACGGCCACGACCTCGGAGATCCGCTACGACCCGCTCCTCGACGAGTGGGTGACCATCGCCTCGCACCGCCAGGGTCGGACCCACCTCCCGCCGGCGGACGAGTGCCCGCTGTGCCCGTCCCGCGACGGCCGGGAGACCGAGATCCCCTCCCCCGACTACGACGTGGTCGTCTTCGAGAACCGGTTCCCGTCGCTCGCCACGTCGGTGCCCCCGGTCCCGCCCACGGTGGACCTCGGCGGCGAGCTGTTCACGCGACAGCCCGGTGTCGGGCGCTGCGAGGTGGTCTGCTTCACCAGCGACCACATGTCGACCTTTTCCGAGCTGTCCACGGCGCAGGCCAGGCTGGTCATCGAAGCCTGGGCCGACCGCACGGCCGAGCTCTCGACCGTGCCCAACGTCGAGCAGGTCTTCTGCTTCGAGAACCGCGGCGAGGAGATCGGGGTGACGCT
>DATHUJ010000173.1:0-13979 GCA_035462375.1 Jiangellales bacterium | reverse complement strand
GGGCGACTGTCACGAGGACTTCTTCCTCGCGTCCGGTGAGGGGGACAAAGGGCTGCGTCGGGTTCGAGGGGTTCGAGTTCTCGGCGAAGCTGGCGAGCAGGCGGATAGTGACACTGGGGACGATGAGGGCATCACCTTCGGCGGCGGCGCGGATGGCTTGGAGGAGTAGGTCGGGTCCGGCGTCCTTGAGGAGAAAGCCCTTGGCGCCCGCTTTGAGGGCGCCGGTGACGTAGCCGTCGGTGTCGAAGATGGTGATGACGACGACCGCGAGGGGTCGTCTACGTCGGGGCCGGCGAGGTGCGGGTGGCCTCGACGCCGTCGAGGTGCGGCATGCGGATGTCGAACAGGCATACGTCCGGGTGTAGACGGCGGGCGAGCGCGACCGCCTCGTGTCCGGCGGCGGCCTCGCCGATCACGTCGATGTCCGGTTGGCTGCGGAGGATGGTGGCAAGTCCGGTTCGGACGATGTCTTGGTCGTCGGCGATGAGGACGCGGATGGTCACGCTGGCCTCCCTGCTCGGGGGATGGTGGCCCGGACGGTCCAGCCATGGTCGGGATCTGGACCCGCCTCGAGGGTCCCCCCGAGCAGGGTCACACGTTCTTGCATGCCCGCGAGGCCGTACCCGGAAGGTCGGGGGCCGGGCGAGGTCCGGGCACCGTCGTCGCTGATGGCCAGGCGGACGGTCTCGATGTCACCGGTCACCAGGACGTGGACCCGGGTGGCGTGGCGTGCGTGACGTTGGGCGTTGGTGACCGACTCTACCGGCGCATCGTTCGCAAGCAGCAGTTCGAGCGAGTCAGGTTCCACGAGCGCGACATGCTTGCGCGGGAGCTACACGACACCGTCGCCCATCGCGTCTCCGCCATCGCCATTCAGGCACAAGCAGGCCAGGTCCTCGCCACGTCGGGCGACCTCGGTGGAGCCGTCGAGGCCTGGCAGTCATCGACGAAGAGGCCTCTCGCACCCTGACCGAGATGCGCTCAGTGGTACCAGGCCACCGATCGCGTCGGTGGCGCCGGTGAAGTCAGTGATGACGTTGACGCCCCACCCCGCGAGCACGATCACCGATCCGATCGTTGCCTCTCGGCCGGTGCCCCACCGGAACAGCGCGTACACGAGCACCACCACCGATGCCTCGGCGTACAGGGAGAAGCGCACGTCCTCGGTAAGGGTCGAAGCCAGGTCCACCGCCAGAGAGGTTCCGAAACCAAGCGCCACCATGGCGAGCGGTCGCGTCCTCCGCCACAGGGTCGCGAATGCCAGGACAAGACCGACCACTGGCGCGACGGACCGCCACACCATGTCGTTGCGGAGCAGGGCCTCGGCAACCGCTGTTCCTAGCACGAGCGCGGCGAGCGCCCAATCGCGCCACTTGCGGGCCGGCGGGCTCTCGATGTCGGGCTCGGCTTGGAGCCAGTCACGTGTGGGGATCTCCGCAACCTCACGAAGGAGATCCCCATGATGGCCCTTTCAACCCCGAGAATGCCGGAGGCGTTCCCGGGCGAGGCGCAGTACCAGGACACCCCTGTCAACGTGAAGGTCGTGCTGTCCGCCCTGTGGGTCGCGATGCTGTTCGTGTTCGCCTACGTCGACATATTCGGATTCTTCCGTGCTGACGTGCTCAACGCTGCGCTCGAGGGCGAGGTGGGCGGCACCGGGCTGGCGGTCGACCAGGTGGTCTTGACAGCCACGCTGATCTACATCTTGCTGCCGAGCCTGATGGTCGTACTGTCGCTCGTCCTCACGCCACGCGCCAACCGGATCACCAACATCGCCATGAGCCTGCTCTACACGGCCACCATCCTCGGGTCGTGCATCGGCGAGACCTGGGTCTACTACCTCATCGGGAGCGCCGTCGAGGTGGTCCTCCTCCTCGCCATCGCCCGCACCGCCTGGAAGTGGCCGCGCCGTTGAACTGTGGCCGGGGTCCGGGGCACAGGCAACCGTCTGTCGCGACAGGGCCGGGCAACCACCCGGCTCGGCCCTGTAGGCACCGCTTCATCGAACGTCCCAGCTGGCCCCCGCACATCGCGATCGAACCGGCCGCGCTGGGAAACCTTGCGGTGGCCGAGCTGACGCATCCGCGTGAAGTGACGGCGCGCCGGGAAGTCCGTTCGAGCGCCGACGGCCACTCGGTCGCACCGATCATCCGGCCATTGGCACGAGGGGAAGTCCGCTCGACGACGACTGTCCACGCGGCCAAGTGGCGCCGGCCAGGCGTGCGTGTGCCTGGCCGGCGCCATGGAACTCTTGAGGTGGTGCTCAGTCGTCGATGGCCCGGAAGTGGTGGGCCAGGACGTGGTGCGCGGTCTTGTTGGCGATGGTGGCGCCGTCCTCGACCGAGGTGCGGTAGTGGATGCCGCCCCAGATGCGGGCGTTGCTGGCGTCGTGTTCGAGGTCCTTGGCTCGGGTGAAGTGCCGGTCGCCGAGGCCGGTGAGGCTGGGCACGGTGAAGTCGATCTGCCCGGTGCCGAGGAAGCGGGAGACGACGATGCCGCCGGCCGGGGTGATGCAGGAGTGGGCGCTGGGGTACTCGGGGTGGTTCGGGGTGCCGACCAGCGGCGTCCAGGTGGGGTCGGCGGCGGTGGCGTCGTTGCCGTCGGTGTGGCCGTTGCGGATCGCGGTGACCGGGCGCCAGAAGGCGTAGCGGTACTTGGCGTCGAAGCAGGCGATCAGGGCGTCGGCGTAGGTCACCGAGACCATGCCCATGAAGCGGGCCGCCTGGACGATGTCCAGGCCGCGCTCGGTGACGAAGTGCCGGAACGACCCTCGGGCCTGCTGCACCGGCGGCTCGGCCCAGAAGCGGGCCGCCACGGTCTGCTCCGGTGTGCGGGTGGTGCTCGTGCTCGAGCCGATGTCTTTGACCTCGGTGTAGTCCCGCGCCCACTTCTTGGTGCCGAGCGCGGGCGGCCCGGCCGGGCGGAACTGGTCGGCCGAGCTCAGCGCGAACGGCCGCATGAGCCCCAGGTACGGGCCGATCGGCGGGCTGGGAGCCGTGGGGATCCAGGCGGCCGGGTTGTCCGGGTCCGGCGTGTACGTCGCCGGTGCGCGGAAGCCGTCACCGGTCCGCTCGGCGATCAGCGCGGCGGCCACGTACTCTCCGAGCGCGACCCCGTCGGCCTTGGCCTGGCCGTCCGCGATGGTGGCCAGCGACGAGGCGTACGCGGGGTCGAGGATGGCCGTCGCCTGCCCGGGCAGGGAGTGGGCCAGCACCCGGTGCGCGGCTGCGGCGACCGCCGCCTCGGCTGACGTGCCGGCCGGTGCGTCGGCGTCGACCAGGAACGGCTGGTACTGGGGGTGCACGGCCATCACGGCGTCGTACACGGCGATCCCCACGTAGGCGAAGATCGTGTGCCCCTCCGCCGGCGTCAGCGCCGCCGCCGTGAAGGCCTGGGCGGCGGTGGCGTCCCACCCGGTGACGTAGGTGTCCGGGCCGAGCGGCGGATCGGCCGCCGCAGGGGACGCAGCGACCGCGACGGGGGACAGCGCGACGGCCGCGGTCAGCGCGGCGGCCACGGTTCTGCGGTTCATGACAGGACCTTTCGGTAAGCCCCACCTGAGGCCGGCGCGTGCCCGGACCTGCATGGGCACGGCACCGGTGCCGCACCGTGCGGCGAGGGACGCGCACGTCCCGGTGGGTACGCCCGACACGGTGCGCGGGATCGGGGAGGGCCTTCTAGTCCCGGATCTGTACTGCCCCCCGCCGACACCCGCGCCACCGGACTGTCACGCGCGGAGCGTGCCGAAGAAGCGCCGGAGGTCGCCGACGAGCAGGTCGGGCACCTCCATCGCCGGGAAGTGGCCGCCCCGGTCGTACTCCGACCAGTGGCTGATCGCCGCGCCCGGGTCGACGACGCTGCGGACGGTGACGTCGGCGGCGAAGACCGCCACCCCGGTGGGCACGCCGAGCCCCGCCGTGGGGTCCCCTCCTCCGTCGGCCCCGCGCTCCTCGACGAACTGCCGGAACGCCTGCATCCCCTCGTACGTGATGTGGGCTGCTGAGGCGCCGCTGCGGGTGAACCAGTAGACGCTGACGTTCGCCAGCAGCTGGTCCCGGTCGACGGCGTCCTCGGGCAAGGCGGCCTTGGGGTCGGTCCACTCGCGGAACTTCTCCACGATCCAGGCGAGCTGGCCGGCCGGCGAGTCGGTGAGCAGGTGCGACACCGTCTGCGGCCGCGTGGACTGGAGGTGGAGGTACCCCAGCCCGTCGCGCTGGTACGCGTTGAACCGCTCGGCCCGGGCGCGGTCCACCTCGGTGAGTCCGTCGGTGTCGAGCGGAGGTCCGAAGGGGTACGGGGTCGGGCCGGTGGTGTGCGCCCCCAGCACGCGATCCGGCGCGAGCACCGACAGCATCCCGGTCACGCCGGCGCCGACGTCTCCGCCGTGAGCGGCGAACCGCTCGTAGCCCAGCCGACTCATCAGCTCGGCCCACGCGCCGGCGACCCGGAACAGGTTTCCCCAGCCCGCCTCGCGCAGCGGGGTGGAGAAGCCGAAGCCGGGCAGGGACGGGATCACGACGTGGAAGGCGCCACCCGGATCGCCGCCGTACGCGGCAGGATCCGTGAGTGGTCCGACGACGTCCAGGAATTCCACGAACGAGCTGGGCCAGCCGTGGGTGAGCAGCAGGGGGACGGCGTCCGGGTCGGCAGAGCGGACGTGGACGAAGTGGATCTGCTGCCCGTCGATGTCGGCGACGTACTGCGGGAGGTCGTTGACCCTGGCCTCCCACGCCCGCCAGTCGAAGCCCGTCCTCCAGTACCTCGCCAGCTCCCGGAGGTACGCGGCGGGGACGCCGCGGTCCCACCCGGCCACACCCGGGAGGTCGTCGGACCAGCGCGTCCGGTCGAGCCGGTCGTGGAGGTCGCGGAGGTCGGTCTGCGGGATCTCGATCCGGAACGGTCGGATCAGCTCGGTGGTCTCCATGGCGCGCACGCTACGGACCATTGCGGAAGTTTGCGTTCCTCATGCCGGCGTAGATTGCGAGGCGTGCGGGACACCTCGGCACGTCTCCTCCGCCTGCTCTCGCTGCTGCAGGCCCGCACGACCTGGTCCGGGCCAGAGCTGGCGGAACGGCTCGGTGTGACCACCCGTACCGTCCGCAGCGACGTCCGGAAGCTGCGCAGCCTCGACTACCCGGTCAGGTCCACTCCGGGCGCAGCCGGCTATTACCGACTCGGCCCCGGCGCACGGTTGCCTCCCCTGCTGCTGGATGACGACGAGGCCGTCGCCGTGGCGGTCGGACTCCGTACGGCGGCGGGCGGCTCGGTAGTGGGCATCGAGGAGGCCTCCGTGACCGCGCTGGCCAAGCTCGAGCAAGTGCTGCCCTCGCGGCTGCGCCACCGGGTCAACGCCCTGCAGGCCTACACCGTCCCGGTCGGAAACGGCGGGCCGACCGTCGACCCGGGAGTCCTGGTGGCCGTCGCCGCCACCTGCCGCGACCACGAACGCCTGCGGTTCGACTACCGCAGCCACGACGGCACCGAGAGCGTGCGCACCGTGGAACCGCACCGGCTCGCGCACATGAGCGGCCGCTGGTACCTCGTCGCGTGGGACGTAGACGCCGGCGACTGGCGGACGTTCCGGGTGGACCGGATGCAGCTCCGCATCCCCACCGGGCCGCGGTTCACCCCGCGGGACCCGCCAGCGGGCGACGTCGCCGCCTACGTCACGGAGGGGACGGGGTCGGCGATGTGGCGTTACCACGTCCAGATCAGGCTGCACGCCCCGGCGGACGATGTCCGGCCCCGCCTGCCGCCACCGGTGAAGGTCGAGCCCGGAGACAGCAGCAGCTGCGTCATGTCCGCCGGAGCGGACACCCTCGATCTGGCCGCCGTGTACGTCGGCATGCTCGACGTCGACTTCGACGTGGTCGAGCCGCCGGAGCTCGTCGCCCATCTGCGCAAGCTTGCCGACCGCTACCTGCGAGCGGCCCGGTCCGAGGCTGGCGGCCGACGCGACCGGCAGCAGCCCACGCCGGATCCGCCCATGTCGTGACGGCCCCTGAAACGAGAGAGCGCCCTCCCGGGAGCGATCCGGGACGGCGCTCCGGCTGTTGCCGATCAGGCCGCCGACGGTACTGCCGCGTGCGCGGTCACAGGTTGCTGCACGGTTTCCCCCATCAGGCGGGGCGGAGATGGGGTGGTCGCCCGACGCGGACAGCAGCCCCGCCTTCCTACCGTCACCGGCATGAGCACACATGTCGAAACGCTGATCATCGGGGCCGGCCAGGCCGGCCTGGCCACGGCCTACCACCTCAGCCGGCAGGGCCGGGAGTGCCTGGTCCTGGACGGTAACGGCCGCGTCGGGGACAGCTGGCGGCAGCACTGGGACTCGCTCCGGCTCTATAGCCCGGCGAAGTACAACGCACTCCCCGGCATGCCCTTCCCGGCGAGAGCGTGGCATTACCCGACCAAGGACGAGACCGCCGACTTCCTGGAGACCTACGCCCGCACGCTCGAGCTCCCTGTGCGATTGGGGGTGCGGGTGCTTCGGGTCGCCGCCGACGGCTACAGGTTCTGCGTGGACACGCAAGAAGGCGAGTACGTCGCGAGCAACGTTGTGGTGGCCACCGGGACGTTCGGGCGGACACCGTACATCCCCGCCTTCGCTGGCGACCTGGACCCCGGGATCGTGCAGTTGCACTCCAACGACTACCGCGGACCCGACCAGCTGCCCGAGGGTCCGGTGCTCGTGGTCGGGGCGTCGCATTCGGGGCACGACATCGCGCTCGAAGTGGCCAGCAGGCGGCCGGTGGTCCTGGCCGGCCGCGACTGCGGCCAGATCCCGGTCCCGCTCGATAGCCGCCGCATGCGGGCACTGTTCCCGGTGCTGTGGTTCGTCTGGGGGAAGGTGTTGAACCGCAACACGCCCATGGGCCGCAAGGGGCTGCGGCATGCCCGGTTCCACGGTGGGCCGGCGCTGCGGGTGAAGCGGGCAGACCTGCTCGCCGCTGGTGTGGAGCGGGTCACCGAGCGCGTCGTCGGCACGAAGGACGGCAGGCCGGCCCTCGCCGACGACCGGGTGCTGGACGTGGCCGCTGTCGTGTGGGCGACCGGGTTCCAGCAGCGCTTCGACTGGATCGAGCCGGATGTGACGGGCGACGGTGGCTGGCCGCGCGAGCAGCGGGGCCTGGTCGCCGAGGTGCCCGGGCTGTTCTTCTGCGGCCTGTCGTTCCAGTCGTCGTTCCGATCGATGCTGATCGGCGGAGTGGGGGACGACGCGGCGTACGTCGCGGACCGGATCGTGGAGCGCGCGTCGGTGGTCGGCGCTGCGTGAGGCCAGGCTCACATGATCACTGCACCGGGCCATGCCATGCGCGTAGCCTGGCCCCTGAGGTGGAGTGCCAGTGGGTGTGGTCGAGGATCTGGCCAGGGGACGCGAGGCGTTCGAACGCCGCGACTGGGCCTCCGCCTACGCCCGGCTCGCCGAGGCCGACGCCGAGCAGCCGCTGCCCGCGCATGCGCTGGCGATGTGGGCGACCGCTGCACACCTACTCGGACGCACTGACGCGTGTCTGCGGGTGCTGCAGCGCGCTTTCCAGCAGCACGTCGACGCCGGTGAGCTGGAGCGGGCCGTCCGCTGCTGCTTCTGGCTCGGCATGACCCACATGCTCGCCGGCGACATGGCGGTCGCGGGCGGCTGGTGGGGCCGCGGCTGGCGGCTGTTGGAGGAGTTCGGGGCCGAGACAGCGGAGCGGGGCTACCTGTTGATCCCGCAAGGGATGCACAAGGCGATGACCGGCCAAGTCGCGGCCGCGGCCGAGACCGCGGCCGAGGTGGAACGCCTGGGCCGGCATTTCACGGACGCGGACCTCGTCGCCATGGGGATGCACACGCGCGGACGGGCACTGCTGTACCAGGACCGCGTTCCGGAGGGGGTCGCCCTCATGGACGAGGCGATGGTCGGGGTCTCCGCCGGCGAAGTGTCACCGGTGATCGCGGGGATGGTGTACTGCAGCACGATCGAGGCTTGCCAAGAGATCTCCGACTTCGACCGGGCCCGCCAGTGGACGAAGGCCCTGACCCGGTGGTGCGACGAGCAGCCCGACCTGGTGCCATACACCGGGCAGTGCGCATTGCACCGTGGGCAGCTGATGCGACTGCACGGAGCCCTTCCCGACGCGATCGAGGAACTGCGGCTCGCCTGCCACAGGTACGCCGCCAGCGGCGCGGTCTACGCCTCGGGGCTCGCTGTCTACGAGCGAGGCGAGGTGCACCGGATCCGGGGCGAGTACGACGCAGCCGAAGCCGCCTACAAGGAGGCAAGCGGCTACGGCTGCGAACCTCAACCGGGTCTCGCGCTGTTGCGGCTGGCGCAAGGCCGCACGGACGCTGCCGTTGCCGCGGCGCGCCGGTTGCTCACGGAGACGGGCGACGTGGTGCGGCGTTCGAAGGTCCTGGCCGGGTGCACCGAGCTGCTGCTCGCGGCCGGAGACGTCGATGCGGCGCGTGAAGCCGCCGCCGAACTGAGCGACATTGCGCTGAGGTTCGGTTGCACAGCGCTGCTGGCGCAGGCGGCCTCCTGCCGGGCAGCCGTGGCGCTTGCCGACGGCGATGCCGCATCGGCGCTCCCGGAGCTGCGGGCGGCGTGGCAGCGCTGGTACGACCTGGGCGCCCGGTACGAGGCGGCGCGGACGCGGGTCCAGCTGGGACGAGCGTGCCTGGCCGCCGGGGACGAGGACTCCGCCCGCATGGAGATCGAGGCTGCCGCGGTCGGGCTCGCGGAGCTTGGTGCGAGCCCGCTGCTCTCGGAGGCGGAGGCGCTCCTTGGTCGACGGCGGAGAGCAGACGGTCTCACCGCCCGCGAGGTCGAGGTGCTGCGGCTGGTGGCTGCGGGCAAGAGCAACCCGGCAATCGCGGCGGAGCTGTTCCTGAGCGAGAAGACGGTGTCCCGGCACCTGAGCAACATCTTCACCAAGATCGACGTCGCCTCCCGGACAGCGGCCGCGGCGTACGCCTTCGAACGCGGTCTGGTGTGATCACCCCATCGGCGTTGCGCCGCAGATGCTTCAATCTCCCGACGCGGGCGTGCGCACGGCGCCCCTACGTTCCCAGACATGGCAACAGCCACCTTGCCCGTCGTCGCGGGAATGGTCTCGACGACCGTCTTCGCCGGCAGCATGCTGCCGATGCTGCTCAAGGCCGCCAGGACTCGAGACCTGTCCTCGTACAGCATCGGCAACCTCGTCCTCGCCAACATCGGTAACGCGGTCCACTCGGTCTACGTCTTCCATCTGCCGCCGGGCCCGATCTGGTTCCTGCACGGGTTCTACCTGCTGACGTCGGCCCTCATGCTCTGCTGGTGGGTGCGGTACCGGCCCGGCACCCGCAGGGTAGGTGCTGACGGGACACCGACGGGGGCAGCGGCTCTGGGATCGGCTGCCGCTGCCGCGGGAGCCCCTGAGACCTGCGGAGCGCCGGCCGTCGAACGTACGTACGCCGACGGTCCGGTCCTCTCGAGGGGGAGCCGGACCGTGGCACCTGAGCGTCCGGCGTGGGGATCGGGCCGGGTCAGGCCAGTGCACAGATCCAGGCGCCGTGGCCGGCCCTCAGGCACCACCGCCTCCGAGAAGGTCCGCCCCTCGGCGCGCTCGCAGAGCTGGCGCGCTCGGCCCAGAAGACCCCATCCCGTCGACGGCGGCGCCCTGGCAGCGCCAGCTGCCGAACCGGTCGACGAAGGCCACGCGCGGATGAGGGACGTACGCATGGTGACTCCTTCGGATCTGGTGCTGAACGGGTGGGACGCGGGTGGACGAGAGGTGACGGGCTCAGAGCGCGGGAGCGGCCAGGACGAAGGCGGCGATCTCGGAGGCCACCTCCGCGGGTCGGTCCCAGTGGGTGGCGTGCCCCGCACCCGGGACGACGACCAGCCGGGCGTTCTGGATCGCAGCGACCAGGCGCTCCTGCTCCTGACGGAGGAAGAACGAGTCGTGCTCGCCCCACACCAGCAGGGTCGGTGCCGCGATGTCGCGGAGCCGGTCGGCGTCGCCGGCTGTCACCAGCCCGTGCATCGCCGCCCGCCACACGGGGCCGGGCAGCCGGCGGCTCTCTGCGACGACCCGCTCCAGGAAGGCCTCCGGCACGGCCGTGGCCAGCGTGCTCTCCTGGAACTCGCGGACGAACGACTCCGGGACGTCGTCGCCGAGCGCCCGCACCTCGGCATCGAGATCGTGCATGATCGAGTTGACCGGGGCGGCCATCGCCCCGACGAGCACGAGCCGATCGACCCGGTCGGGGTGGTCCTCGGCCACCGCGCGGGCGACGAGGGTGCCCCAGGAGTGGCCGACCACAGTGGCCGCACCGACGCCGAGGCGGTCCATGAGCGCCACCACGTCCGCGGCCAGCACCGGGACGGAGTAGCCGTGCTCGGGCTTGGTCGAGGCGCCGTGCCCGCGGAGGTCGACGGCGACGGTGCGGATGCCGGCGGGCAGGTGCGGCAGCATTCGCGACCACGACCACGACGAGTCGGAGATGCCGTGCAGCAGCACGAGGGTCCGCCCGGCCGGGCCGCCCGAGTCCACGTACGCGAGCTCGACACCGGTCGGCAGAGCCGCCGCCGTGACCGGCTGCAGCCGGTAGAAGCGGAAGAAGTCGTTCTCGACGGGAAGCTCCTCGCTCGCCAACCCGGCCGCGGCGGCGAGGGCGTGCACCTGACCGGGCCTCAACACCGTGCCGAGCCCCGCCGAGCCCGGCTCGGCCAGGGAGGCTGGCAGGCAGTGGGTGACGCTCCACCCGTACATCAGCCGCTCGACCGGGCTGCCGGGTGCGGTGAACTGCGGCGACACCCGCTCGTCGGCGACGAGCAGGACGCCGCCGTCGACGAGCGTCTCGCGAAGCCGCTCGAGCACCACCTGCGGGCGGGCGAGGTCGTGCAGCACCTCGAAGACCAGGACAAGGTCGTACGGGCCGGTCAGCGCATCAGACGATGCGACGTCGACGTGGTGGAAGCTCACCCGGTCGGCGACTCCCGCCTTGGCGGCGTTCTCGCGGGCCGCGACGACCGAGGCCCAGTCTGCATCGAAGCCGTCGACGGTGGCCGCCGGGAAGGCGTGGGCCAGGACGATGGTCGACCACCCGTCGCCGGCGCCGATGTCGGCGATGCGCGCGCCCGCGCCCGTGCCGAGTCGGTGACGGACGTCGGGCAGGGCGGCGAGCCAGGAGTCGACGTCGTTGGCGAAGAGCGGCCGGTTCATGCCGCCCTGGCCGCGGCTGAAGGCCCGCCCGTACCGCGCGTACGGGACGCCGTCGCCGGAGTGGTACGCGGTGGGCAGCTCGCCGAGCACGCCACCGATGCCGGCGACCATGTCGGCGACCGGAGCGACGTGGCTGGCGTCCGTGGCCTCGAGGAGTACGGGCCGGTGGGCGGCGGGCATCGCGTATTCGCGGTCGTCGGCGGTACCGCCGCGGGAGTCGGCGGTGACCTCGAGCAGCCCAGCCACGGCCTGCTGCTCCAGCCACTCGCGGGCGTAGCGCTCAGCCACGCCGGCCCGCTCGGCGAGTCCTCGGGCGGTGAGCGGCGCCTCGGCAACCGCCGCGTACAGGCCGAGCTCGCGGCCCAGGTGCACGCTGAAGAGCTCCAACGTGCCGGTGGCGGCGTCGACGAGCCGCTCGGCGAGGGCGTCGCGAGCCTCCGTGAAGGCTTCGGTGGTGGTGCGGTCCTCGGTGAGGGACATGTGCGCTCCTCCTGGTCTGTGGGACTGACACAGGAGGGGCGTGAGGTCCGGCCTTACGCGGTGAGGCCGGTGTCGCGCCCTCGGGTCGGTGTTGCCGCGGGCGGTTCGGCGGCGGAGGTCACGCCGGGCCGTGACCAACGCATCTGACGAGGAGGCCGGCTCGGCGCCACGCTGAAGGTGGAAAAGTGAGAAGGAGGTGGCGACATGACACTCATGACCTCCGACTACGAACAGGCCCGCGCCCGCGTGCTCAGGAAGCGGAAGTTCCGCGGCGACGTGGTGGGCTATGTCGTGATCAACGCGTTCCTCGTCGGGATCTGGGCCATGGCCGGCTTCGGCTACTTCTGGCCGGGCTGGGTCCTCGCGGGATGGGGCGTTCTCCTCGTGCTCGACGGGTGGGACGCCTACTACCGGCACGACGTGACCGAGGACGACGTCCAGCGCGAGATGCGCAAGCTGTAGCGCAGCGCTCCTTGGCCCCGGGTCGGAACCAGGGGGGATGGCCCGCCGGCTCGCGGAGTCGGCGGGGCGAAGGAGGTCGGACGCGATGCGCTTTCCGAAGAGAGATGTCATCGCCACCGCGGCGGTGGCGGTAGCAGTCGTGCTGTACCTGCTCTGGCTCGTTGATGCGGCGCTACCGGGCATGGGTGACCTTCGGGTCACCGGACTCGTCGTCCTGGTGCTCGGCTTCGTGGCCTCGGCGGTCGCGGTCGTGCCGGGCTTCGACCAGTTGATGCACGGCAACAAGGTTTACCTGGCGGCCACGTCGCTGATCGGGCTGGCCGCGCTGGTCGCCGGCGTCGTGATGCTGTGGTCGGAGAGCAGCACGGCTTTCGCGGTGCTCATGGTCGCCCTGGTCGTGCTGTGGGCGATCGCCACGACCCACCACGTCCTGCTCGCGAAGGCCGAACGGCCGGCTGCGACGGGTGAGGCAGCTGCGCCGAGTCGCTCCGCGCACCATGCAGGCGTTGGGTGACCTGACTGGAACCGCAACACGGTCTGTCCTGCGCGGTCTGCGACACCGAGCGCTGACCTCTGGCCGGCGACCGCCGGACCCGACGCCCTACTCGTGCGCAGCGCACCAGGCGCGGATGACCGCTTGGAGCTCGTCGGCCGCCTCCTCGACCTCGCTGACGTCGGCGAAGCGCATGGTCCGGACCAGGCGCCCGTCGCCCTCGAGCCGCGGGAAGTCGCCGGGGATCTCGGCGCCACGGTGGAAGAGCAGGCTGACCAGCTTCTTCGACGGGTTGAAGCTGACGATGTTGCCCTTGAAGGAGTACGTGGGGGTCTTCCACTTCACCGACTCGGAGACCCGCTCGTCGGCGTCGAGGATGAGCCGTCGCGCGGACTGCATGGCGTCCCCGAGCGGGTGCTGCCGCTCGGCGAACCAGTCGTCGACCTCGGGTTTGGTCGTCATCATCGGGCTTCCGTGACAAGCGGGGGGTCGGACACGTCCGCACGGTAGTCCTCGCCGTGGCGACTGACCACGGCCGTGCTCCCGCACGGTGCGCCGCACGACCGCGAGCCCCTGCCACCCGGACGGGCGGCAGGGGCTCGGTCGTCGGGCGCGCCTCCGCTCAGCGGTCCGTACCGCTGGTCTCCTGCAGGAACTCCGTGAGCACCGAGGCCACCTCGTCCGGCCTCTCCCAGTGCGGGGCGTGCCCGGCGCCCTCGAGGACCGCCAGGCGCGCGCCCGGGATGGCCGCCGTGACCCTGTCCTGCTCCTCACGCGGGAACCACGCGTCCCCATCCCCCCACAAGAGCAGTGTAGGGACGGTGATCTCGCCGAGCCGGTCCGAGTCGTCCGCCGAGACGATGCCGGCGACGGCCTCCCGCCACACATGCGCCTGAAGGCGGAGGCTCTCCGAGATCACCCGCTCGAAGTAGCCCTCCGGCACCGCCTCGGCGCTGGTGCTCTCCTGGAACTCGCGGACGAAGTCCTCGGGCACCGGATCGGTGAACTCCGCGACGGCCGCGCCGAGCTCTGCGGCCGCCTCGTTGGCCGGTGTGGCGATGGTCGCCACGAGGACGAGCCGGTCCACCCGCGACGCGTACCGGAGGGCGAAGGCCCGGGCCACCATCGTGCCGAGCGAGTGACCGACGACCGTGGCGCGGTCGATGCCGAGGTGGTCCATGAGTGCCGCGACGTCGTCGGCGAGGTCCTCCGGCCGGTAGCCCGAGGCGGGCGCCGCGGACGAGCCGTGACCGCGCAGGTCGACGGCGACGGATCGGACGCCGGTCAGCCGAGGAACGATGCCGGCGAAGGACCACGACGAGTCGGAGAGCCCGTGTAGCAGCACGAGCGCC
>DATHUJ010000172.1:0-7455 GCA_035462375.1 Jiangellales bacterium | reverse complement strand
TCGTCGTACTGGGCCGAGAGCGGGTACTCGCTGCCTCCCACGTCGGGGTCGACGGCGTACCCGTCCACGACCGGCGCCGCATCGATCCAGACGACGTGGTCGAGCTCGTCGACGTGCCGGTCCAGGGCGACCGTTGCCGGGGCGGTCGCGCCGCTATGGGCGACCAGCACGGTGCGGGCGCCATCAGGTGCCAGGGCGAGAGCCTGCTCGATCGCGGCGACGTGGTCCTCCAGGCGTACGGAGCCGCGGTCAGGATGGTAGGCCTCGAGGCCCGGCAGGGTGAGCGCGAGCGCCGTCACACCGTGCTCGTGCAGGTGGGCGACGACCTCGTCCCACGCCCAGGCACCGAGCCAGAAGCCCGGGACGAGGACGACGTGGGCGGGAACCTGGGTCCCGGCGGTACTGCTCATGGTGCCATTGTGCCGAATCATCAGGGCTGTTCCGGTCCGGCGAGTGGTGGCAACGTTGTGCTTCCGAGCGATGCCTTCGGCCCTCAGGCCGAGGTCGGCAGTTGCTGAAGCGACCACGTGTTGCCGTCCGGGTCGCTGAAGGTGACGAAGGATCCCCACAGCTGGACATCGACGTCGCTGGCCGCGACGCCCCGGTCGAGCAGCTGCTGGCGAGCCGCCGCGACATCGCCCACCACCATCTGGAGGCCTCGCTGCGACCCAGGCTCCATCTCGGTGACCCCGGTGCCCAGGACGACCGAGCACGCCGATCCCGGAGGGGTGAGCTGTACGAACCGGAGCCCCTCGTGCACCTGGTGGTCGTGGTCGGCCACGAACCCCACCTGGTCGACGTAGAAGGACTTCGCGCGATCGACGTCGGTGACGGGGACCGGGACGAGTTCGAGCTTCATGTCCATGGACGGCTCCTCGATGGTCTGCTCGGGGCGAGACGACGTCTGGAGCCTAGGAGCCGGCTCCGACAGTCCGGACACTCGGCGGAGGGCGTGGGATTCGAACCCACGAGACAGGAGTGGGCCCCTGCCTAGAACTTTTCAAGAGTTCCCCGATCGGCCTCTCCGGCAGCCCTCCTCGATGGGTCAAGCCTGCCAGAACCACGGGCTCGGACGTGTCGGCCCCTACAGTGACCCCGCGGGAGGGAGGGCGAGTGGAGCGACGACGGCGGTTCCCGGTGCTCCGGCTGATCCGGGCCCTGGTGGCGACGGCGGGCGGCCTGGGGGTGTACCTGGTCATCCCCCTGCCCCGCGAGGACGCCGTCAGCGACGCCCTCATCCTTGTCCTCGCGTTGGCAGCGGTGGTCGCAGTGGCCGGCTGGGCGGTGCAGCGGGCCTGGTTGAGGGAGAAGATCGCGGAGCGGATGAGGCTGCTCGCACTGGTGCTCTACGTGGCGGTCATCGTCTTCGCCCTCGCGTACGTGTCGATCTCCGCTTCCGACCCGGCTTCCTTCACCCAGACGATGGATCGCGTCGACGCCCTCTACTTCACCGTCACCGTGCTGTCGACAGTGGGGTTCGGCGACATCACGGCGGTGAGCCAGGGCGCCCGCCTACTGGTGACCTTCCAGATGGTCTTCAACGTCCTGGTCATCTCGACAGCACTCGGGCTGATCATCAACGCGCCCCGCCAGGCCGCGGAGAGGCATGGGTGACCCGAGGGGGCTGCGAGGTGACGCTCCGCTGCTCGACGCCTGGTTGCGCTTCCGCGAGCGGCCACCCACGCCGTTCACCATCCCCGGCCACAAGCAGCGGACCGACCTGGTGGGCGACGTCGTCGACGGCGACGTCCCCCTACACGGCGGGCTCGACACGGTGACCCTGGCCCACGGCGTCCTCGCCGAGGCCGAGCGCCGGGCCGCCGGTCTCTGGGGGGCCGACGTCGCCCACCTTTCCGTCGGCGGCTCAACGCACGGCAACCAGGCGCTCGCCCTCGCGGTCGGACGCCCCGGCGACCGCGTCGTCGTCTCCCGCACCCTGCACCGCTCGGTGCTGCTCGGCCTCGTGCTGGCCGGCCTCGAGCCGGTGTGGGTCCGACCGGACGCCGACCCCTCCACCGGCCTGCCCACCTCTGTCCCGGTGGCTGCAGTCAGCGAGGCACTCGCCTCCGCCGACCGCGTCTGCGCCGTGATGGTCGGCGATCCCTCGTACGTCGGGACCCTCGGTGACGTCGGCGGGTACGCGCAAGCGGCCCACGCCCACGGCGTGCCCCTGGTCGTCGACGCCGCCTGGGCGCCGCACCTCGGCTTCCACCCGGCCCTGCCACGGCACGCACTCGCACGTGGCGCCGACGCCCTGGTGGTGAGCGCGCACAAGACGTTGCCCGCGTGGTCACAGGGCGCCCTCGTGCTCGCCCGGACCGAGCGGATCGACCCCGGACGGCTGGCCCGCGGGGTCGAAGCCACCCACACGACCAGCCCGGCCGGCGCCATCCTGGCCAGCACCGACGCGGCGCGCGCCCTGCTCGCCCGCGACGGCGAGCAGCTGCTCGACCGGACGATCCGGCTCGTCTCGGAGGCGCGCGTCAGACTCGTGGAGGTCGACGGCCTGGCGGTCCTCGAGGGTCCGGAGGTCGACCCCACCAAGCTCGTGGTGCTGCTGGCCGGCACCGGCGCCGACGGCTTCGCGGTCGAGCGCGACCTGGTGGCGGCGGGGCTGCCCCTGGAGATGGCCGACCGCGACACCCTCGTGCCGGTGGTGACGATGGCGGACGACCAGGTCTCGGTCGGCCGGCTCCTCGACGCCCTGGTCCCCGCGGTCGGGCGCCACCGCGGCACGCCCCAGCCGCCGCTCACTTCCGCAGCCTGGACGGTCGACGCTGACGTCGCGACCAGCCCGCGCGAGGCCTTCTTCGCCCCGCGCGCCACCGTGCGCGCCGCGGAGGCGGTCGGCCGGGTGTGCGCCGAGGTCGTCGCCCCGTACCCGCCCGGCATTCCCGTCCTGGCCCCGGGTGAGCGGATCGGGCCCGGCATCCTCGAGGCCCTCGCCGAGGCCAGGGCGCGAGGCGCGAGAATCGCCTACGCGGCCGACCCGACCCTGGCGACCGTCCAGGTCGTCGAATGACCGCACCTGACCCCGACGAGAGGGCCCCGATGAGGATCGCCGCCGCCCAGGCCCGGCCGGCTTGGCTGGACCCCGACGCGACCACCCGGATCGTCGTCGACCACCTGCAGCGGGCCGCGGCCGACGGCGTCGATCTGCTCGCCTTCCCCGAGGCCTTCCTCTCGGGCTACCCGGTATGGGTCTCGCGCACCGGCGGCGCCGCCTTCGAGGACGCCGCCCAGAAGCGCGCCTACGCCGCCTACCTCGACGCGGCGGTCACCCTCGACGGCTCTCAGGTGGCCGAGGTCGTCACTGCGGCCCGTGACCTCGGCATCTTCACCTACCTGGGCATCACCGAGCGCGGCCACGGCCCCGCACGCGGCACGGTCTTCGCCACCCTGCTGGCGGTCGACCCGCACCGAGGCCTGGTCTCCGCCCATCGCAAGCTGCGGCCCACGCATGAGGAGCGCCTGGTCTGGGGCGCGGGTGACGGCCACGGCCTGCGGGTGCACGAGCACCGCGCCGTACGGGTCGGCGGCCTGAACTGCTGGGAGAACTGGATGCCGCAGGCGCGGCACGCCCTCTACGCCGGGGGCGAGGACGTACACGTCTCGGTCTGGCCCGGCTCGACCCGGCTGACGAGGGACATCACGAGGTTCGTGGCCTTGGAGGGCCGGGTCTACTCCCTCGCCGCGGGCGCGCTCCTGTCGATCGACGACATCCCTGGCGACTTCCCTCTGTACGGAGAGCTCCTCGCCGCCGAGGAGGAGCTCGGCCCGCTCTCGTACGACGGGGGTTCGGCGATCGCCGGACCGGACGGCGAGTGGCTGGTGGAACCGGTCGCGGGCAAGGAGACGATCGTCACTGCGGACGTCGACCCGGCCCGCGTACGGGAGGCGCGGCAGAGCTTCGACCCGACGGGTCACTACGCGCGACCGGACGTGTTCCGCGTCCAGGTCGACCGGCGCCGCCTGTCGGCCGCCGAGTTCCTCGACTCGTGAGCGCGCCGTCTGCCGAGCGCCTGGGTGACGCCGCCGTCGCGTTGACCGCGGAGCTGGTCGCCGTCGACAGCGTGAACCCCGGACTCGTCCCGGGCGCTGCGGGCGAGGTAGGGATCGTGGACATGCTGCGCCGCCGCCTGGACCGCCGCGGCTTCCGTACTGAGGTCGTACGTGCCGCCGGCCACGACGACCGGCCGAGCCTGCTGGCGTCCACCGGCGCGGGCGACGGGCCGCGGCTCGTGCTCAACGGGCACCTGGACACGGTCGGCGTCCACGGTATGCGGGAGCCGTTCACCCCGCGGCTGGAGGGCGACCTCCGGACCGGTCGCCTGTACGGGCGGGGGGCCTGCGACATGAAGGGCGGCGTGGCCGGCCTGGTGGCGGCGGCCGAACTGATCGGGTCGGAAGGTGTGGCCGGCGAAGTCGTGCTGGCGCTCGTGGCCGACGAGGAGGACGCCAGTCTCGGGACCGAGGCAGTGATCGCGCACCTGCTCGCGACCGACCGGCGACCGGACGCGTGCCTGGTCGGCGAGCCCACCTGGCTCGACCTCGTGGTGGCGCACCGCGGCTTCGCGGTGATGGAGGTGCTGCTGCGGGGCGTGGCGGCGCACACCTCCCGTCCCGAGGCCGGGGTGGACGCGATCACCCATCTCGGCCGGCTCCTCACCGCGGTCAACCGCCACGACTCCGCGCTGGCCGCCCGGGCACCACACCCGCTGGTGGGCACGGGGTCCCTGCTCGCCAGCGTCGTCTCCGGCGGGGAGGCGCCGTTCACGCTGGCCGGGTCCGCGCGGGCCGTGCTCGAGCGGAGGACCGTGCCCGGGGAGACGGTGGACGACGCTCTCGCGGAGGTGCAGGCGCTGCTCGTCGAGCTCGGCGGAGACGACCCGCTCTTCGACCCGGAGCTGAGCCTGATCCTGGCCCGGGAGCCGTGGGAGGCGGGAGGGGACCCTGCCGGCACGGCGCTCGCCGACGCCGTCGCCCGGTCGCTGGTGACCTCCGGGCGGGACGAGCCCGCACGGCGGGGCGCCCCGTACTGGATGGACTCGGCCCTGTGGGGCGGGGCGGGCGTCCCGACCGTTGTCTGCGGTCCGGCGGGAGAGGGCCTGCACGCCACCGAGGAGTGGGTCGACCTGGGCCAGCTGCGGGCCTACCCCGTCGCGGTGGCCGAGCTGGTGCGGCGGTTCTGCGGCGTGCGGAGCGACTGAGCCCGGCTGCCGGCCCGCGGCCCGGGGATCGCGGTCACGCAGAGTTACCCCCTTCCCAAGATGCGCACAGTAGGGGCACCATGTCGTACCGACCGGTTTCGGTCCCGCGCACCGGGGACCCCGCTTCGGGGAGGTGGGCCCGTGCCTGCTGATACGTCCTCGCCTTTCGTCCGAGCGCGTCACCGTCGAGCCGAGCTCCTTGCCGCCATCAACGGTCTGGAAGGGGCGCTGGCCGCCCCGTCCGCCGAGCCCGGCTGGACCGAGCACCTGAGCCACCACGTCGAGGTCCTGCGGCATTCCTTCGCCGACCACGTCGCCGCGACCGAGTCCCCGGACGGCATGTACGCCGACATCCTCCGCACGGCCCCCCGACTGTCCCGCGGCGTCGAGCGCCTGGTCGCCGAGCATGCCGACGCCTCCGGGTCGATCGATTCCCTGGCCAAGCTCATCGTCGATACACCGTCCGACGCCGACCTGGCCTGGGTGGACCGGGTCCGTGACGAGGCCACCGAGCTGCTGGCCCGGCTCGTCCGGCACCGCCAGCGGGGCGCCGACCTGGTGTTCGAGGCCTACCAGCGGGACATCGGCGGTTGCGACTGACCCGCTGCCCGACCCTGGCCTCACCCGCCCGGCTGTCGCGCGCCGCCGGCCGGTCGCTCACCCTCCCGGCCCCCCGCGATCATGGTAGGATCGCCCTCATCGGTGGCGGGTGAGGGCGATCCCTCCAGGATCAACAGTGGGGCAGGGGCGAGGTCTCACACGCCGGCAGCCTGCGCCGCCGACCGGAGGTTCGCTGCCGCCAGCTCAAGGCCTTCCATCTGCCCCAGCTCCTGGTCCTCGTGCTCGATGTTCACGGCCATGTCCGGGTCCACCTTGGCCAGGGCGGCCAGGAAGGCGCTCCACCAGGTGACGTCGTGCCCGCGGCCCACGGCGACGAAGTCCCACGAGGCGTTCTCCGGCCACCGGCTCAGCGTGTAGCGGCCGCCCAGCACTAGGGCACCCGGCTCGTCCGGACCCACTCGGCCGAAGCGGTCGTCGAGCACGCCGTTGACCCTGGCCGCCTCGTTGATCCGGGTGTCCTTCGCGGCCGCGTTGAAGACGAGGTCGCCGAGACTGTTCACCGCCGCCACGGGGTCGATGCCCTGCCAGAAGAGGTGGCTCGGGTCCATCTCCGCCCCGACGTGGGTGGCGTCGATCTCGGTGGCCAGGCGCTCCATCGTGCTCGGGTTGTAGACGAGGTTGTGCGGGTGCATCTCGAGGCACACCTTGACGTCGGCGTCGGCCGCCCTGGCCTGCACGTCCTTCCAGTAGGGGATCGCCACCTCGTTCCACTGGTAGTCGCGGGCGTCCAGCGACGAGCTCTCCCAGGGCAGCACGGTCCACGACGGGAGTGTCGCCGCCGCGTCGGTGCCGGGCAGGCCGGACATGGTGACCACCCGACGGACACCGAGCAGCGAGGCGATCTCCACCGCGTCCAGCACGTCCTGGCCGTGCTTGGCGCGCACCTCCGGATCCGGGTGCAAGGGGTTGCCGTTGCAGTTGAGTGCGGTGAACGTGACTCCCGCGGCCTCGAAGTGCCCGAGGTACTCGTCGCGGGCGTCCTGGCTCGCCCGGACGTCGGCGATCGGGAGGTGCGGCGCCGAGACGAAGCCACCAGAGTTGATCTCGGCGCTGTCGAGTCCGAGGGCGCGGATGACCTGCAGGGCCTCGGGCAGCGGCTTGTCGTGCAGGACGGCTGTGTAGACGCCGAGCTTCATGGGCGGATCCTTCCGGGAGTGGTACGAGGGGATCGGGAGCGGTCTGGGACGGTCAGGCGATCTTGATCTCGGCGCCGCCTGCCCGGGCGGAGGCGCCGACGGCGTCGAGCAGGCGCAGGTTGTGCAAGCCGTCCTCGAACGAGGCCATCCGTGGCAGCCCGTCGATGCCGGCTACCTGCTCGAGGAAGGCCCGGGCCTGGAAGACGAAGAGGTCGTTCTGGCCATAGCTCACACCGGGGAAGTCCATCGGCATCCCGCCGTGCAGGTACGGGTGGGCCGGGCCGACGGGAACGGTGCGGAAGCCGCTGGTGGCGGGGTCGGTGACGGAGCTGTCCGCGAAGCCGAACTCCGCAGGCCGGTCGAGGTCGAAGGTCGCCGCGCCGGTCTGCCCGAAGACCTCGAAGCCGAGCGAGTTCGCGTGTCCGTAGGCGGAGCGTGACACCGAGAAGGTCCCCGTGGCGCCGGACGCGAAGCTCGCGGTGAAGGTG
>DATHUJ010000171.1:0-12744 GCA_035462375.1 Jiangellales bacterium | reverse complement strand
TGCCTGAGGTGGTGTCCGACTCCCGGAACGGTGCGCGGTGGCTCTGGACAGCGGCTTGCAGATCGCTTGACGCTCAGGGCGCGGTCCCCGGGCTCGGCTCGGTGTGACTGACGGGGTCGTGGTGGACCGGCGCAGCCCTCTCGGTGAGGATGACGGACGTGCCGATTCGTCCGCGCGGACCAGTGCTCCCCGTCGCGCAGGTGACCCGTGGGCGGCGGTTCCGGCCGTGGGTGGGCTGCACCGTTGCTCTGGCGCTGACCCTGACCGCGTGCGGCACCCAGGAGGGCGACGCGGAGTCGTCTGACCCGATCACCCTCTACACCTGCGTCAGCGACGAGACGATCCAGCCGGTGATCGAGGCGTTCGAGGAGAGCAACCCCGGCACGCAGGTCGACCTGTTCCGTGCTCCCACGGGTGAGCTCAACGCACGCGTGGCCGGTGACGTGCGGTCGGGCGGGCTCCGCGCCGACGTGATCTGGGGCTGTGACCCGCTGACCGTGCAGGACTTCGTCGACCAGGGGCTCGTCGGCGAGTGGGTTCCACCCGACGCCGAAGGGGTCCCCAGCGAGTTCCGCACCGACGACTACGTCGGTGCCGCTGTGCTCTACATGCTCGTCGTCCACCGCGAAGGCGTCCCGGCGCCGCGGACGTGGTCCGACCTGACCGGTCCCGAGTACGCCGACGCGCTGGCCCTTCCCGATCCCACCGTGGCGGCCTCGGCGCTCGGAGCGCTCGGCTACTTCGCCGCCGACCCCGACTACGGGGTCGAGTTCTACGGTGACCTGAAGGCCAACGGCGCGGTCCAGGTTGGGACACCCGACCAGGTCACCACGGGCGTCGCCCAGGGCGTCTACGACGTGGGGATCACCATTGCCAACTCGGCCTACGCCGCTGAGAGCGACGGGTCGCCGGTGGACGTGGTCTGGCCGGAGCCCGGTGCGATCGCGATCTACGGGCCCGTCGCGCTCGCCAGGCACAGCGCCGACTCCGAGGCCGCCAAGCAGTTCATCGCCTTCGTCGTGAGCGAGGACGGCCAGTCCGTGCTCGGCCGGGCCGGTTCGTACCCCACGCGGCCCGACGCCCCAAGCCCCACCATCCCGACCGGCGCGCCCGTCGTCTCCCCCGACTGGGCGGCGGTCGGGGCGGGCAAGGACGCTGTCCTGAGCGAGTACCAGCAGCTCTTCGGCGGTTGATCGATGCCTCGCGGAGCCAGGGTGCCCGGGGCACAGGCCGGCGCGACCGTGGCGGTGGTGGGAGTCGTCGCGGTCATCGTCGTCCTTCCCCTGCTGCGGCTGTCCCAGGTGGTGTGGCAGGAGGGACGCGGTGACCTCGCGCAGGTCCTCGGCTCCGACGAGCTCGGCGAGGCAGTACGGAACACCCTCGTCCTGGCGCTGGGGGTCACTCTCGTCGCGGTCCCGATCGGTGTCGCGACGGCACTGGCCTTGCGACGCCCGGACCTTCCCGGCCGGGCCTTCTGGCGGGTCGCAGTGCTGCTCCCGCTCCTGGTCCCCGACTTCGTCCTCGGCTACAGCTGGATCCAGGCGTACGGCCGAGCAGGCTTCACTGACACTCTGCTCGGGTGGCACTGGACCGGGGTGACAGGCCCGGTCGGCGTCTGGGTCGTCCTCGTCGTCAACGCCGCCCCGCTCGCCTACCTGGTCGCGGCCGTCGGGCTGGCCACCCGCGCCGAGCCGAGTCTCGAGCGCGCCGCCAGGGTATCGGGCGCCGGGAGCGCGACGACGCTGGTCACGATCACGCTCCGGCTGCTGCTGCCTGCTGTCACGGCCGCGTCGGTGCTGGTGTTCGTGCTCACCCTGGGCACGTTCGCCATCCCGCAGGTGCTCGGCGCACCCGCCGGCTTCCGCACCATGACCACCCGGATCTACGCCAACCTGTCTCTCGGCGGCGACCCCTTCTCCTTCGTCGAGGCCTCGACCCTCGCGCTCCTGCTCGTGCTGCTCGCGGCCGTGTGCGTCGCCCCCGCCGACACGCTCCTCGGTCCCCGCCTGCGGGCCGTGCGGCCCGCCGATGCGCAAGGCACACCGGTGGTGTCGACGCGGCGTGCGGTGAACCGGGCCCTCGCCTCCGGCCTGGCCTTGTACGTGTTCCTCACCGTGGCGCTGACGCTCGCCGCCCTCGGGCTGTCGTCGGTCACCCGAGCCGTCGGTGTGCCCATGACGCCCACCAACTGGACCCTGGGCCACTTCCGTCACGTACTCACGCCACGGACGTTCGAGGCGCTGGGCCGCAGTGTGACCCTTGCGCTCGTCGCGGCGACGCTGCTCACGGTCCTGGGGGGATGCGTCGCCCTGATCGAACGCCGCCGGTCGGGGCGAGGTATCGCGACCCTGGTCACCCTCACCCTGGTGCTCCCCGGTTCGACGCTGGCGGTGGCGCTGCTGATCACCTACGGGCGCTGGCTGTCAGGGACGCTGACCCTGATCCTCCTGGCCTACCTGGCGAAGCTGTGGGCCTTCGCGCACCGCCCGATCTCCGGCGCTCTGGACCGGTTGCCACCCGACGAGCTGCGGGCGGCGCGAGCCAGCGGCGCCACGACTCTCACAGCCGTGCGCACCGTCGCCCTGCGACCGCTGGCGCCGGCCCTGCTCGGCGCCTGGCTGATCTGCCTCCTCACCGCACTCCACGAGGTCACCATGTCGAGCCTCCTCTACGGGCCCGGCAGCGAGACACTGGCGGTCATCGTGCTCAACAGCCAGGAGCTCGGTCGAATCGGACCGACCGCCGCCCTGAGCGTCGTGCTCTCGCTGCTCGTGGCCGTCCCGGCGTTCCTGCTCTGGCTGGTGCTGACGCGCCTCCAGGTCAGACCCGCAGTTCCCGTCGTGCGACCGGAGCCCGCCCATGTCGCCTGACCCTGCCGTCGAGGTGCGCGACCTCGTCGTGGAGTACGACGAGGTGCCGGCGCTGCGGGGAGTGAGCCTGGCAGTGCACGCCGGGGAGGTGCTGGCCCTGCTCGGCCCCTCGGGCTCGGGCAAGTCGAGCCTGCTGCACGCCGTGGCCGGGTTCCTCACTCCCGACGGGGGCGAGATCCGGCTCGCCGGGAGGCCTGTCGCGGGTCACGGACGAAGCGTCCCGCCAGAACGCCGCGATCTCGCCGTCGTGTTCCAGAGCTATGCGTTGTGGCCGCACCTGTCCGCGCTCGACACGGTGGCCTACCCCGCGCGACGGCGCGGTATCGACCGGGTTCAGGCCCGCCACGAGGCGCTCGCGATCCTGGATCGCCTCCGGATCGCACACCTGGCTCACCGGAAGCCCAGTGAGCTCTCCGGTGGCGAGCAGCAACGCGTGGGCCTGGGCCGCGCGCTGGCGCGGCACGCCTCGGTGTACCTGTTCGACGAGCCGACGGCGCACCTCGACACGCATGTGCGCGGGGTCTTCCTCGAGGAGATGTTGGCTCGCCAACGGGGGAGTGGCGCGGCTGCGCTCTACGCCACCCACGACGCGGAGGAGGCGCTCGGCCTCGCCGACCGGGTCGCCCTCCTGCGCGACGGACGCCTCGTCCAGGTCGGCACGCCACAGCAGGTGTACGACGAGCCGGTCGACCTCTTCGCCGCCGGACTCACCGGGCCCGCCTCGGTGATCGACTCGCCGGACGGCTCCGTCCGGGTCCTCGTGCGGCCCGGCTGGGCCCGGCTTGGGGGCCCGCTCGAGGGCAAGCTTCGCGCGATCTGGTTCCGGGGGCCCCACTCCGACCACCTGGTCGAGAGCCCCTTGGGCGAGCTGCTCATCCGGGAGCCTGGCGCACCGGGCCACCAGGTCGGCGCCCGGGTCGCGTGGAGTCTGCAGCGCAGCTGGGCACTGCCCTGACGCCTCAGCCGACCACGTACCAACCGGACGGTCAGCCGAGTATCGAGGGGACCGCGGAGTGGTTCTCGGCACGGTTGACGATCCTCAGGTGCCGCTGAGTGAAGCGGCGCACATAGCCGACCTGGTGCGGGCTCAACCGGTCGCAGACCCACTCCCAGTGCATCGACACCCAGTCGCCGACTGCAACCTGACCCACCATCCCGATCCCGTCCACGGACTGCACGACGGTCTCGGGCTCGGCGGGGCCGAGACCGAGCCGCCGCCCGTCCCAGGTCAAGGGCTGGCTCTCAACCGTCACCTGGTCACCCTGGACCGCGAGTACCCGCCCCCAGCGGATGCGGCACCTGTCGAGGACGGTGAGCGCCTGGTCCGCCTTGCGGCTGTCGGTGAGCAGTCCCGTGTAGGGATAGATGCAGAAGACGGCGAAGCTGTGATGGGGCACGCCGCCGGCGAGTACTCCCGCAGTGAGGCTCGAGAACATCGGGCCGGTCATGGCGCGGAAACGGTCCTCCATGGAGTTCCCGACGGCGTGGGTCCCGACCCGGTCGAGCCGAGGGCTGCCCACCCAGTAGGCCTCCACCACCCGGCGGTCCAGCGGGTCGGCGATGCCCGTCGCTCCTGCGATCAGCTGAAGGTAGGGCCACGCCCCGAGGAACTGCTGCGACATCGCCCGCAGGCCTCGGTGGTCGACGCCGGCGACGCCGTACTCGAAGAACCCGCCGTGGTCCGCGGGCCCGCAGTAGCCGTGGGAGTTCGGCGGGAAGGCGTAGCGCGCGAACAGGACCGGTCCCGGCGTCGTCGTCGGCGTCCGGTCAGGCACCACGGCCCCCCGTGCCGCCCGGACCGGGGGCATCGCCGCCGGGCCGACCCAGCAGCTCCAGGCCGGCCATGGCCCTCTTCGCGCCGTCTTCGTCGATGCGCTCGAGGGCGAACCCCATGTGGATCAGCAGCCAGTCACCAGCTCGCACCTCCGGTGCATCGAGCATGCCGACGTTGATCGGGCGCTGGGTCCCCAGCACGTCGACCAGCGCAAGCTGGTCGGAGCTGCCCGCCATCCTCCCCACGACGCGCCCCGGGATCCCCAAGCACATCTCAGACCACCGCTCGTCGAATCAGCAGACTCAGGACCGTCGCCACCGCTCGCGGCACGGCGTCCGCCACCGGATCCGACAAGCCGATCCCTTCCTTGAGGTCGACCGGCCGGCATCCCACCACGTAGGTCCGTGGAAGCGTCCCACCGAGCCTGCGCAGGCCGGCCAGCACCGCCACGGGATCCATGCCGTGGGGATCGAAGGCGCCGGAGCCCACGTCGCCCTCGCCGATCTCGAGGACCGCGATCCGACCCGGCTCCCCGCCGCCGGGGAGCGCGTCGACCAGGACCAGCTCGTCGTACCCGTCGAGCAGGTCGTAGGCGAGGTGCATGCCTCGGATGCCGTAGTCGACCACGCGGACCTCGTCCGGGAGGTCGCTCGCCTCGGCCAGGCGCCGGACGACCTCCGGGCCGAAGCCGTCGTCACCGAGGAGGAGGTTGCCGATCCCGGCCACGAGCACTCGTCCCGACACCTCGGGACTGGTCCTCTGCGCGCGCGGTGCCCGAGTGGTGAGGGGCGCCCCCGACATCGGCACACTCATGGTCTCCTCCTGCGGTCGACCCCTAGCCGCCGCCGGACTGCAGATCGGGCGCGTCGGGGTCGCGTGGCTCCTGGGGCTGGATCGAGGTGTCGGACTCCGCGTCCGCCGTGCCCGCTGGACGGTCGGCCGGGCCGGCTGCGGGCTCGTCCGCTCCCGTGTCGCGAGACCCTCGCGGCCCTCGCTCCTCCTGGGGCTCCTCCTGGAGGTGCTGACCTGGCGTGTCGCTCATGGTGCCCTGCCCTCCTCGTACTCACATCGAGCGCATCTTCAGGTACCTGCGGATGTCGGGGGCGGATCGCACGACGACGACGGCGGCGACCAGGACCGCGACCGCGCCGACGCCCGTGGTGATCTTTCCGAGGGTTCTCATGACCGACTCTCCTCCGGTTGCTCCGCCTGAGCCGCCACGGCCAGCGGCTCGAGCTCGTCTGGTGCGAAGTAGAAGTACCGGCCGTACCAGTCGTGCATGTCGGCGGCCGGGTCGTCGACGAGGACGACGGCGACGTGGACGCGGTCGTCGACGTCGGTGAGCACGGCGGTCACCCTGGCCAGCTGACCGGCGAGGAACATGTCCTGCGCGTCGGCCCGCCGTGAGGGGTGCACGCGCACCAGGCTGTCCCGGGCGACGCTGACCCCGTCGATGACCACCGCGTCGACCTCGGGCCGGACACCGGCCTCGGGCTCCGCTGCCCACCAGACGTCACCGGCGGGGTCGCCGACTGACGTCGGCGGGTGCGGGTCACGCAGGGTGCCGTGGAGCCGTTGCAGGTCGGCGGCGGACATGTCGTCGCAGCGGTCGATGATCTCCCGGGCCCGGGGATCGGTGGCACGAGCCTCGGCCTTCTCCTGGTCGGTCATCGTCATCACCCGCAGGGTGAGGATCTCGTCGATCTCGGTGGCGTCGAACAGCGCGCCGGCGCTCTCGGCCGCGATCTCCGGGTGGTCGTAGAGGATGATCGGCGACCCGAGCACGAGGTCGGTGTCACCCGGTGCGCCGGCGAGGACCGGCCAGCACCGGTGCTGGGTGCACCCGTCGGCAGCGTCGCGGGCGTCGGCGGGCGGGTCGAGGAGTGACACGAACTCCACCCCGTGGCCCTCCACCAGCAGGTGGGCGCCGAGCAGGGACCTGCGGAGCGCTTCGTCCTTGTCGGTGGTCGGATCCGCCCAGACGTTGTCGACGCGCACCTCGAGCCGGGTGAGGCCGTCGCCCGCCACCGCTGTCGCGGTCACGCGGGCCGAGAGCGGCCAGCGACGGCGTACGACCCGCCCCACCTCGACGCCGTCCCCATCGACGAGTATCTCGACCCGTTCACCGCCGGCGATGGCCAGGGTGGAGCCGGACCCGTGCGCGAGCCGCGACAACGAGAGGTGGAGTGTCACCTCCTGTTCCACCGCCTCGTCCCAGCTCGTCCACGTCGAACCGGCCGCGCTGAGCTGCTCGACCGGCCGGTCCTGCGCATCACGAACCTGCCGACGCTGGAGCTGGAGGAAGCGCAGGTGGACGACCAACGACGGGCCCGGGCGCGTCCCTGCTCCCGCGGGACCACCGACCGACCGCTCGGTGAGCAGGCACTGCATCGACATCGAGGACTCCTCGCCCAGCCCGGCCTCTGCGACGCCGGGCGGGCCGAGGACGCCGAACTGCCAGCGGACCCTGTTCTTGCCGGAGCTGGCCCGATACGGGTAGAGCAGGTAGCCCTCGTAGAGGACGGCGTCGGCCACCGCACGGGCCCGGTCGAGGTTCACGACAGCACCTCATCGTCGTACGCGAGCAGCCGCTGCACCGTCTCGTCCCAGGTGGTCAGACCGTGCCGGGCGCGGTAGTCGGCCATCCGTGCGAGCAGTTCCCGGTCGAGCCGGATCCAGCCCGTACCGGGGAAGTAGCGGTCGATCAGCTGTTGCCACACCGAGACCGGGAGGGAGTAGCGGGCCTCGCAGTCCCACGGCACCTGCTCGACCCCGAACCCGGCGGGGCCCCTGGTGAACACAGTGCCCGAGAACAGCAGCGCGAGCGGGACGGTGTCGTCGGCGAGCGAGTGCAGGTATCTCGAAGCCGTCACATCGAAGTCGTAGGTACACGGCAGCGGGAGGTCCAGCTCGGTCGAGCCGGTGAACCCCTGGACCGTGGTGCTGCACTGCATCCAGAGGAACGGCTTGAGGGTGTCGACCCAGCGCGAGCGGTCACCGAAGATCGAGCGCAGGCCGATCTCCTCGTGCCCGCTGTAGCTTCGGCGCTGGGCCTCGATCCGGACCTGGCAACGCAGCGCGACCGCGTGGACGACCTGCCCGGTCGATTCCTGCATCCGGATCCGGGCGGTGAGCTGGGGAGCGGCGGCGTACGGCTCGGCGACGATGTCGAGCACCGTGAACGAGTAGCTGCTCATGACCGGGCCGCCGGCCGGCTGCGGGACTCCACCCTCGCCCAGAAGGCGTCCAACCCCTCGCGCACCTCTCGCCCACCGTCGAAACCGCGCCACAGCAGGCGCAGCCGACCGACGAGCTCGTAGCAGGCGTCGATCGGGACGAGGTAGCACGCTGCCCGGCCGTCGTCGGTGCGACGGACGAGCAGTGCCTCGACGTCCGGGACCAGGACGGACAGCTGCGGGTTGGCCTCGACGACCCGGTCCCACGCGGTGAGGGGGAGCTCGGACTCGGTGGCTCCGGCGGGGCCCGGGTAGAAGGCGATGGTGCGTTGCTGGACGGAGTTCTCGAAGAGGAACGCCAGTCCGACCGGGATCTGCAGCTCGTCCCACTGGCGTTGGTCGATGTCGACGCCCGGGAACGACAGGTACCGGTCCGGTACGGCCCGGTACCGCAGCTGCGCGTGCTGGTCGGTGAACAGCAGATAGCACCCGCGACAGGTGCACAGCAGTGCCCGGCTCTCCAGGTCCACCACGTGCGGGTGGCCGTCGTCCACAGGCTCGGCGCACATGTCGCAACGTTCACCGGTCATCGGGGACGGACGGGTGCTGGTGATACGCCGGAGGGAGGACAGCGGCCCGCCGGTCATGCCGTCACCGGCGCAGGGACGGCCACCGACGCGACACCGTCGTGGGTCAGCAACGGCAGTGGATCGAGGTGGAGTCCCGGGACGTCGACACACGACCCTGCCCGTCGTACGTCGTAGTGGGCCTGGCAGCTCGGGCAGGTCAGCAGCGCATCGAGAGCCCCGCCACCGAGCCGGCGCGCCAAAGTGGAACCGGTCAGGGTCGAGTCGCACCGGGCGCAGTGGTTGTGGAACGCGTACAGCTCCGAGCCGATCCGGCAGCCGACGATCGGAGTCTGCTGGACCAGGACATCGGTGACGCCGCCGGGCGGCAGATCGGCCAGAGCGGGAACGGGCTGCCAGGAACCCGCCAGCACCGAGGAGGCTTCGCCCTCGCGCAGATGTGACCGGAGCGATTCGACGGAGATGAGCGGACCGGCCCGTCCGTTCGCCGGTGTCTCCACCTCGATCGCCGAGATCTCCGGCGCCGCCGCCTCGATGGCTCCTTCGACCGCGAGCTGCAGGGTGACCGACGAGGACGGGCAGCCGTCGCAGCTGCCCAGGAGCCGGAGCCGTACCGTGCTCTCGGTCACCGCGAGGAGCTCGACGTCACCACCGTGGGAGCCGAGGTAGGGGCGTACGGTGTCGAGCGCCTCCTCCACCCGCTGCTCCACGCCGTACGGGTGCAGGCCATGCACCAGGAGAAGGCTGGCCACGAGGTCGTCGCGCGCGAAGGACGTGAGGACTCCGTCGTCCAGGTGCCCGGCCTCGTACAGGATCTCGAGCATGCGCTCCAGGCCGGCGCCGTAGAGATCGGCCACCAGGCGCACGAGCTCCTCGGACCGCTCGCGCGCGTGGGCGCCGCTCGCCGAGCTCGCGTCCAGGAGCGCGTCGATGCGGTCGCCCACCGCCCGCAGGTCGGTCGGCGTCGACCTGGGGTGACCGGCCTCCGCCATGTCGGCCGGCTACTCGATGCCGGCGGACTGGGTCGGGGAGTGCAGCCGCTCCAGCTTCTTGCCGCCGCCGAGGTACATGTGCACGCCGCAGGGCAGGCACGGGTCGAAACTGCGGACGGTGCGCATGATGTCGATCCCCTTGAAGTGCTCCCGGTCGTTCTCCTCGAAGATCGGCTGTCCCTGTACCGCGTCCTCGTACGGTCCGGGCGTGCCGAACGAGTCCCGTGGGTTGGCGTTCCAGGGCGTCGGCGGGTACGGGTGGTAGTTGGCGATCTTCCCGTCCCGGATCACCATGTGGTGGGAGAGCACGCCACGCACGGCCTCGGTGAAGCCGCAGCCGATCCCCTCGTCGGGGACCTCGAACTTCTCCCACGTCTTGGTGTTGCCCGCACGGATCTCGGCGAGCGCCTTCTCGGCGAAGTGGAGCGCGGCCGCGGCGGCGTACGCCTGGAAGTAGGTGCGGGCCCGGTTCCGCTCGATGGTGTTGCTCCACTTCGGGATCTTCCACTCGAGCTCGACCGGGCCCTTGAGTGCGGTCTTGGGGAGGTTGATCTTGACGCTTCTCCCGGTCGACTGCACGTAGCCGATGTCCACGAGGCCGGCGAGCGCGGTGGACCACAGCCTGGCGAGCGGGCCGCCCCCGGTGTCGAGGGCGAGGTAGTCCTTGCCGTCGTACCAGCGCGGTGACATCACCCACGAGTACTTCTCGTCGAGGTCGCGCTTCTGCGGCTTGGGGTTCGTGTGCTGGTTCCACGGGTGCCGCCGGTCGACCGGGTTGCCGAGCGGGTCGTGGGTCACGAACATCTCCTGCTCCTCCCAGTCGTCGTAGTACGACGAGCCGAGGAGGATCCGGATGCCGAGGTTGATGTCGACCAGATCGGTGGTGACCAGCTTGTCGTCGACGATGACGCCCGGGGTCACGTACATCTTGCGGCCCCAGCTGGTCATGTCCTTGTAGTCGAAGTTGCAGTGCTCCGGATCCTGGAAGGATCCCCAGCAGCCGAGCAGGATGCGCCGGTTGCCCACCTCCTCGTAGCCGGGGAGGGCCTGGTAGAAGAAGTCGAACAGGTCGTCGTGCATGGGGACGACCTTCTTCATGAACTCGACGTAGCGCATCAGCCGGGTCAGGTAGTCGGTCATCAGCTGGATCGTCGCAACCGTGCCCACACCACCGGGGTACAGCGTGGAGGGGTGCACGTGGCGGCCCTCCATCAGGCAGAACATCTCACGGGTCCAGCGGCTGACCTGGAGGGCCTCGCGGTAGAACTCGCCCGTGAACGGGTTGAGCGAGCGCATGATGTCGCCGATGGTGCGGTAGCCGTGGGCCTCGACGTGCGGCGCCTCGGTAGCGTTCGCCCGGTCGAGGACGCCGGGGTTCGTCTCGGCGACCATCCTCTCGCAGTAGTCGACCCCGACCAGGTTCTCCTGGAAGATGTTGTGGTCGAACATGTACTCCGCGGCCTCGCCGAGGTTGACGATCCACTCGCCGAGGTGCGGAGGCTTCACCCCGTACGCCATGTTCTGCGTGTAGCACGAGCACGTGGCGTGGTTGTCTCCGCAGATGCCGCAGATCCGGCTGGTGATGAAGTGCGCGTCGCGGGGGTCCTTGCCCTTCATGAAGATCGAGTAGCCGCGGAAGATCGAGCTGGTGCTGTGGCACTCGGCGACGACCCGCTGGTTGAAGTCGATCTTGGTGTAGATCCCCAGGCTGCCGACGATGCGGGTGATCGGGTCCCAGGCCATCTCGACAAGTCCGTCGGTGCCCTGGTTCACGTTGCTGGGGGTGGGCATCGTCGACGTCATCGCGCCGCCTCTCGCCGGTTGTTCCGTCTACCAGGTGCGGGTCGCTCCCGTGGTGAGCTCCGTGCCGCGTCTGCGCCACTTGGGTTCGTGATCGAGCGTGCGGGTGGTGACGTTGCGCAGCCGCCGGATCGTCTGGCCGTACAGTCCGACCGCGGTCGTGGAGAACTTGCCACCCGGCGGCTCGTCCATGAAGGGCATGAACTTGTCGGGGAAGCCGGGCATGGTGCAGCCGATGCAGATGCCGCCGACGTTCGGACAGCCGCCGATGCCGTTCATCCAGCCGCGCTTCGGGACGTTGCACTTGACCGTGGGGCCCCAGCAGCCGAGCTTGACGATGCACTTGGGCGAGCCGTACTCGGTGGCGAAGTCCGCCTGCTCGTAGTAGCCGGCGCGGTCACAGCCCTCGTGCACCGTCAGACCGAAGAGCCAGGTGGGGCGCAACGCGTCGTCGAGCGGGATCATCGGGGCCTGCCCGGTCGCCATGTACAGCAGGTAGGTCAGCGTCTCCGAGAGGTTGTCGGGCTGGATCGGACAGCCGGGCACGCACACGATGGGGATGTCGGCCTTGGACCTCCAGTCCCAGCCGAGGTAGTCCGGCACGCCCATCGCGCCGGTCGGGTTGCCGGCCATCGCGTGGATCCCGCCGTAGGTCGCGCATGTGCCCACGGCGACGATCGCGGTCGCCTTGGGAGCCAGCCGGTCCAGCCACTCGCTCGTCGTCATGGGCTGGCCCGTCGCCGGGTCGTTGCCGAACCCGCACCAGTAGCCGTCGTCGTGCAGCTTCTCGTTGGGGATCGAGCCCTCGACGACGAGCACGAACGGCTCCAGCTCCCCGCGGTCGGCTTTGAAGAACCACTCGAGGAAGTCGTCGGCACCGCCGTTGGGCCCGCACTCGAAGTCGATCAGGGGCCAGTGCACGGCGATGCGCGGGAGGCCGGGGAGCGCGCCGAGCGCGATCTCCTCGATGCTGGGCTGGGTGGCGGCAGTCAGGGCCACCGAGTCACCGTCGCAGCTCAATCCCGCATTGATCCACAGCACGTGGATCAGGGTGTCCTCGGCCTTCTGCGCTTCAGCTGTGGGCATCGTCGCCACACTCCCTCGCGAGGCCGGAAACGCCCGAACCCCTCACGATGATCTGCCGGAGCTCACGTGCGGCTCCCTTGCGCAACCAGATGTCCATATAGGCAGCCCGGTCAGAGGCTGTCAAGAGCCGGGTGCCCGGGCCGCCATCTCACAAGGTGCGCAGCCAGTCGTACCAGGCGTCCAACCCGGACCCGTCGCGCACCGACAGCGGCAGGATCTGAACCGTCGGGTTGAGTCGGCGGGCATCTCGCACGCATCTCTGCACGTCGAAGTCGACGTAGGGCAGGAGGTCGGTCTTGTTCACGACGACGAGGTCGGCCGCAGCGAACATGTGCGGGTACTTGAGCGGCTTGTCGTCCCCCTCGGTCACCGAGATGATCACGACTTTCGCCCGCTCACCGAGGTCGAAGAGGGCTGGGCAGACCAGGTTGCCGACGTTCTCGATGAAGACCACGCTGT
>DATHUJ010000170.1:0-23780 GCA_035462375.1 Jiangellales bacterium | reverse complement strand
GTGAGCGCCAGCTGGTCGCGCTGGCCCGCGCCTACCTGGCCGACCCGGACCTGCTGGTGCTGGACGAGGCCACCAGCGCGGTCGACCCGGCCACCGAGGTGCGGCTCGCGCGGGCCCTCGAGGGCGTCACCCGCGGCCGTACGTCGGTGACCATCGCGCACCGGCTCTCGACGGCGGAGGCCGCCGACGAGGTGCTGGTCTTCGACCGGGGCCGGCTCGCCGAGCGGGGACGCCACGCCGACCTGGTCGCGGCCGGCGGCCCCTACTCCCGGATGCACCGGGCCTGGGTCTCGCAGTCTCGGTGAGTCCGGTGGGTGTGTCCTCGCCGTCGTCGGGGTGCGGGACAATGCGGCGCATGGCGTCCCCAGCGGCAGCGTCCGGGCTGGACCCTCGGGTCGCGGCCAGGCTCAAGCGCGACCGCGACGGGCTGGTCACGGCGGTGGTGCAGCAGCACGGCACCGGCGAGGTGCTCATGGTCGGGTGGATGGACGACGAGGCCCTGCACCGGACGCTCACCACCGGCCGGGCGACGTACTGGTCCCGCAGCCGGCAGGAGTACTGGGTCAAGGGCGAGACGTCCGGGCACCGCCAGTGGGTCCGCGAGGTCCGACTGGACTGCGACGGCGACGCGCTGCTGCTCACGGTCGACCAGGAGGGGGCCGCCTGCCACACCGGGGAGCGGAGCTGCTTCGACGCCGACGTCCTGCTCGCCGGTGGCGGCAGGTGACCGCCTCGGGCTCGGTGGCGCCGGACCTGCCGACCTTCCGCCGGCTGGCCCGGGACCGCCGGGTCGTCCCGGTGGTGCGGCGACTCCTCGCCGACGGCGAGACCCCGGTCGGCGTCTACCGCAAGCTCGCGCAGAGCCGGCCGGGCACCTTCCTGCTCGAGTCCGCGGAGCACGGTGGCGTCTGGTCGCGCTACTCCTTCGTCGGCGCCCGCTCGGCCGCGGTCCTGACCGAGCGCGAGGGCCGGGCGACCTGGGAGGGGTCACCTCCGGTCGGCCTGCCCGCGGGTGGCGACCCGCTCGACGCCCTCGCGGGGACGTTGGCCGCGCTCCACACCCCGAGGCTGCCGGACCTGCCGCCGCTGACCGGCGGCCTCGTGGGCTACCTCGCTTACGACGTGGTACGGCGGCTGGAGCGCCTCCCGTCGCTGGCGACCGACGACCTGGCACTGCCCGAGCTGGGCTTCATGCTGGCGACCGACCTCGCGGTCCTCGACCACGAGGACGGCACCCTGCTGCTCGTCGCCAACGCGGTCAACTGGGACGACAGCGACGAACGCGTGGACGAGGCGTGGGCCGACGCGGTCCGGCGGCTGGACCGGATGACCGACCAGGTGGCCGGTCCCACCCCCTCCTCGGTGGCCACCTACGACCCGGGCGCCGCTCCCGCCACGCGGTGCGGGACGGTCCGGGCCGACTACCTCGCCGCGGTCGAGCAGGCGAAGGAGGAGATCCGGGCCGGGGAGGCCTTCCAGGTCGTGGTCTCCCAGCGCTTCGAGGTCTCGGGGGACGCCGATGCGCTCGACGTCTACCGGGTGCTCCGGCGCGAGAACCCCAGCCCGTACATGTACCTGCTGCGCTTCGACGGCTTCGACGTGGTCGGCTCCAGCCCGGAGGCGCTGGTCAAGGTCACGGACGGCCGGGCCATGACGCACCCCATCGCCGGCACCCGCTGGCGCGGGGCAACACCCGAGGAGGACGCCGCGCTGGCCGCCGACCTCCTCGCCGACCCCAAGGAGCGGGCCGAGCACCTCATGCTCGTCGACCTCGGCCGCAACGACCTAGGCCGCGTCTGCGCGCCGGGCTCCGTCGAGGTCGTCGACTTCATGACCGTGCGCCGTTACAGCCACGTCATGCACATCGAGTCGACCGTGGTCGGTCGGCTGGCCGAGGGGCGGACGGCCCTCGACGCGCTGACGGCCTGCTTCCCGGCCGGCACCCTCTCCGGGGCCCCGAAGCCGCGCGCCATGGAGATCATCGAGGAGCTGGAGCCCACCCGCCGCGGGCTGTACGGGGGAGTGGTCGGCTACCTCGACTTCGCCGGCGACCTCGACGCCGCCATCGCGATCCGGACCGCCCTGCTCCGCGGTGGCACCGCCTACGTCCAGGCCGGTGCCGGGATCGTCGCCGACTCGGATCCCGCCGCCGAGCACGAGGAGTGCCGCAACAAGGCCGCTGCGGTGCTCCGTGCCGTCGCCGTCGCAGGCTCGATCCGTTCGCTCCAGGCGTCGGGATGAGCCCGCGCCGCGAGTACGCGGCGGTCCTGGCCCTGCTGCTCGGTGCCGGTGCCCTCTGCCTGGTGGCCTCGGGCGCGGTCTGGCGGCAGGATGCCGCGCGACCGCCGTTCGCGGTGCTGCCCGAGGCCGTGACGGGCGTCCAGGCGGCGCCCGAGGTCCGGGCGGCCGCCCTCGTCGCCCTGGCCGGGTCCCTGGCGGTCCTGGCCACCGGACGTCGCGGCCGGCTGGTCGTCGGGGTGCTCGTGGCGGCGGCCGGAGCGGCGGGCGCGGTCGGCGCGGCCGGCTCGCTGGCGGAGGCGACCACCTGGTGGCCGGCGGTCGCGCTCGGCTCCGCGACGCTGCTCGTGCTGGCCGGGTCGCTGGTCGCCCTCCGCGGTGGGCGGTGGCCGACCCTGGGCGCGCGGTACGACCGGGAAGCGCCCCGGGTCGAGGGCCCACGGAGCACCTGGGACGCCCTGGACCGGGGTGAGGACCCGACCGTGTGAGGACGGCGGCTCTGCGCCACAATGGAGCCGGCCGACCCAGCCGAGCTGCGAGGAGACCGCCATGGCCGCCCAGGACCCCGCCCGCTCCCACGGCTCGAGCCACGGGCACACCGCGGCCGCCTGGACCGCCGTCACCGTCATGCTGATCGGCTTCCTCGTCGGCGCGATCGCCGTCGTCATGCTCAACTGGCCGCTGTTCTGGGTCGGCGTCGCCATCGTCGGGTCGGGTGTCGTCGTCGGCAAGGTCATGTCGATGATGGGGCTCGGCGCCCCCGTGACCTACACCCAGCCAGGTGCCGAGGAGCGGGCCGAGGGACGTCGCGCACCCGACGCGTGAGCCGGACCGGCGCCGCTCCCGCCCGCCGCGTGGCGGGCCGGCCCCTGCTCGCCCCGTTCGCCACAGCGGCGGTGGTACTCGGCGCCTGGCTGGCCCTGGCGGCTGCCGGGCCCCGGGGGCAAGCTGCGCTGCCCGCGTGCCCGCTGCATGTGGCCACGGGCCTGTGGTGCCCCTTGTGCGGCGGTACCCGGGCGGCCCGCGCCCTGGCGCACGGCGACCTGACCGCTGCGGCGGGCTTCAACGTGCTCGTGCTCGCGGTCGCCCCCGTCGCGGCCCTCCTGTGGGTGCGCTGGGTGCTCCGACGGCGGAACGACCCCGCCACTCGCCTGGTCGACCCCTCACCGCGCGTGCTCGCCGTGGTCGCGGTGGGACTGGTCGCCTTCGCGGTCGTGCGGAACCTCCCGCCCGGCGCCTGGCTGGCTCCCTGAGCAGACCGCGCCGGACGGGGGCCCGGCCCGTCAGTACGAGGTCACGCTGGCCAGCCCGCCGAGGACCGCGACGACGACCAGGAGGGCGAGGGCCAAGCCGAAGAACACCAGCCCGATGATCGACAGCACCCGGGCGGCCTGGGCCATCCCCTCGCCGGTCAGCGCGCCGCCGGAGGCGCGGATGTCACGCAGCGCCTGGTTGGCCAGCACCCAGCCGACGACGTGCAGCACGACCGGGCAGACCACGTAGCCGGCCAGGGCGGCGACCAGCGCCCAGATCGACTTCTGCTCGGTCTGCGGCTGGTAGCCGTACTGGGGGCCGTACCCAGGCTGAGGACCCGGGTACCCCTGCTCGCCGTACGGGCCGGGCTGGCCGTAGCCGCCGGGCTGGCCGGACGGGGCGGATTGGCCGTACCCGGGCTGGGTGTACCCGGGCTGTGTGTACCCGGGCTGGCCGTACCCGGGCGGTGGCTCGGGGCCGGGCTGCTGGGGCCGGCCCTCCGGCTGGTCGTCGGATCCGGACCCTGGGCCGTACGGGGGCACGCTCATGTCGTCCTCTCCTGGCGTCGAGCCGTCGGGCAGGCGACCAACGTAGCGCCGGCGGTGGGCCGGGCCCGGACCGGGCGGGTGCCCGGCACAGTCCGGGGCGCGGTCGGGGACGTCTCGACGCGCGGTTACCCTGGGCCGGTCGGTGCCGGAGGAGGCGTCGACGAGCCCTGGAGCACCGAGGGAGGCGGACCGTGAGCGTGCTCGACGAGATCCTCGACGGCGTCCGCACCGACCTCGCTGCCCGCCAGGCGCGGGTCAGCCTCGACGATCTGAAGGAGCGCGCGAGCCGCCAGCCACAGGCGCGGGATCCCCTGCCCCGGCTGCGCGCGCCGGGTGTGTCGGTCATCGCCGAGGTCAAGCGGTCCAGCCCCAGCAGGGGAGCCCTGGCCGAGATCGACGACCCGGCAGCGCTCGCTCGTGACTACGAGGCGGGGGGCGCCACGGTGATCAGCGTCCTCACCGAGGAGCGCCGCTTCGGGGGCTCGCTCGACGACCTGAAGGCGGTCCGCGCGGCGGTCGACGTCCCCGTGCTGCGCAAGGACTTCATCCTCACCAGCTACCAGCTGTGGGAGGCGCGGGCCCACGGCGCCGACCTGGCGCTGCTCCTCGTCGTCGCCCTGGAGCAGAACGCCCTCGTGGCCCTGGTCGAGCGGGCGGAGTCGATCGGGCTCACCCCCCTCGTCGAGTGCCACACCGCCGAGGAGGTCGACCGGGCCGTCGACGCCGGCGCTCGGGTCGTCGGCGTCAACGCCCGCGACATGACCACCCTCGAGGTGCACCGCCACCGGTTCGCCGAGGTGGCGCCACGCGTACCCGACGGGATCGTCAAGATCGCCGAGTCCGGTGTCCGCGGTCCGCACGACGTGATCGAGCTGGCCCGCGAGGGCGCCGACGCGGTCCTCGTGGGCGAGACCCTGGTGACCGGCCGCGACCCCCGGGCGGCGGTGGCCGACCTGGTGGCGGCAGGCACACACCCGGCCCTCCGGCAGGGGAGACCGTGACGGCGCCCGACGTCCACCGGACCACCACCCTGCCCGACGCGCTCGGCCACTTCGGCCCGTACGGCGGGCGCTTCGTACCCGAGGCGCTCGTGGCCGCTCTCGACGAGCTCGCCGAGGAGTACGCCGCGGCCGTCCAGGACCCGGGCTTCGCCGCCGAGCTGGACGCCCTCCAGCGGACCTACACCGGCCGTCCCAACCCGCTGACGGAGGCCCGTCGGTTCGGCGCCGAGGCGGCTCACGGCGCCCGGGTGCTGCTCAAGCGCGAGGACCTCAACCACACCGGATCTCACAAGATCAACAACGTGCTCGGCCAGGCGCTGCTGACCCGGCGCATGGGCAAGTCACGGGTCATCGCCGAGACGGGTGCGGGCCAGCACGGCGTCGCCACGGCGACCGCGGCGGCCCTCATGGGCCTCGACTGCGTGGTCTACATGGGCGAGGAGGACACCCGCCGGCAGGCCCTCAACGTCGCCCGGATGCGCCTGCTGGGCGCCGAGGTGATCCCTGTGACGACGGGTTCCCGCACGCTCAAGGACGCCATCAACGAGGCGATGCGCGACTGGGTCACCAACGTCGGCACGACGCACTACCTGCTCGGCACGGTCGCCGGTCCACACCCCTTCCCCATGATGGTCCGCGACTTCCAGCGCGTCATCGGTGAGGAGGCCCGGGCCCAGGTCCTGGACCTGACGGGGGGCTTGCCGGACGCCGTGGCCGCCTGCGTCGGCGGCGGTTCCAACGCGATCGGCATCTTCGCGGCCTTCCTCGACGACCTCGGGGTGGCGCTGTACGGGTTCGAGGCGGGTGGCGACGGTGTGTCCACCGGCCGCCACGCCGCGACCATCGTGGGGGGGACCCCCGGCGTCCTGCACGGGGCGCGTTCCTACCTGCTCCAGGACGACATGGGTCAGACCGTCGAGTCGCACTCGATCTCCGCCGGGCTCGACTACCCCGGGGTCGGCCCGGAGCACGCCTGGCTCCACGACGCCGGCCGGGCCTCGTACGAGGCGGTCGACGACGCCGAGGCGATGGAGGCCTTCCGGCTGCTGTGCCGTACGGAGGGGATCATCCCGGCGATCGAGAGCGCCCACGCCCTGGCCGGCGCGCAGCGGCTGGGCCGACGGCTGGGCGCCGGCGCCGTCCTGCTCGTCAACCTCTCCGGCCGTGGCGACAAGGACGTCGACACCGCCGCGCGCTGGTTCGGCCTGGTCACGGGGGAGGCGTGAGCCGCCTCGACCAGGTCTTCGCCCGGGCCAGCGCCGAGGGCCGGGCCGCCCTCGTGGCATACCTGCCGGCCGGCTACCCGAGCGTCGACGGCGCCGTCGCGGCTCTCGCCGCGATGGTGGACGCCGGGGTGGACGTGGTGGAGGTGGGGCTGCCCTACAGCGACCCCCTCATGGACGGCCCGACGATCCAGCAGGCCGTCGACGCGGCCCTGCGCCGTGGGACCAGGACGCCGGACGTCCTCCGCACCGTCGAGGCGGTCGCTCGTACCGGCGCCGTCCCCCTGGTCATGACCTACTGGAACCCCGTCGAGCGCTACGGCCCGGACCGGTTCGCCCGCGACCTCGCCGACGCGGGCGGGTGCGGCGCGATCACCCCCGACCTGACCCCCGACGAGGCGGGCGGGTGGATCGAGGCCGCCCGGGCGGCCGACGTCGACACGGTGTTCCTCGTGGCGCCCTCGTCCACCGACGAGCGGATCGCCCTGACGTCCAAGGCCTGCCGGGGCTTCGTCTACGCCGCCTCCACGATGGGTGTGACCGGTGCTCGTGACGCGGTCGCAGGCACCGCCGCGTCGCTCGTGGCGCGGGTGCGCCGCCTGACCGACCTCCCCGTGGCGGTCGGCCTGGGCGTCTCCACCGGTGAGCAGGCCGCCGAGGTGGCGTCGTACGCCGACGGCGTGATCGTGGGATCCGCGTTCGTCCGCCGCCTGCTCGACGCGGGCGGCGAGGAAGCAGGTCGGCGGGCCGTGGCCGACCTCGCGGCCGAGCTCGCGGGAGGCGTCCGTCGGGGGCGTCCGGCCCCGTGATCGCCCTCTCGCGCCGACCTCCCTGGCTGCTGTGGGTCTCGACCGCCGCCCGGCTGGTGCTGGCGGGCATCCTGGGCTACGCCGGCGCCATCAAGGCGGTGGATCCCGAGACGATGGTGCAGGCGGTCCAGGCCTACCAGCTGCTCCCACCCGCCGTGGGCGAGGCGGTCGGCCTGGTCCTGCCGTTCCTCGAGATCGGGCTGGCCCTGCTGCTCCTGATCGGTCTCGCGACGCGCTTCGCCGCAGCGGTCACCGCCGTCCTCATGGTCGCCTTCATCGCCGGGGTCGCGTCGGCCTGGGCGCGCGGGCTGTCGATCGACTGCGGCTGCTTCGGCGGCGGCGGCGAGATCGACCCGAGCGAGACGCGCTATCTGGAGGAGATCGTGCGCGACGTCGGGTTCCTCGCCCTGGCCTGCTGGCTGGTGCTCTTCCCCGCCAGCCGGTTCGCCCTGGACCGCCACGGCAGGCACGAGGTGTCCCCGCACCTGCCCCCCGGCCCCCCGCACTCGCACGCCGACGGCCGCCACGCCCACATCGGGACCCGCACCGCCCAGGACCCGGAGGAGGAGCGCACCCGATGAGCGCCAAGCCGACCCGCGACCGGGCCGCCGCCAGGGCCCGCGCGCAACAGCTGCGCGAAGAGCAGGCCCGAGCCGCCCGCCGCCGCGAGCGGTGGGTGCGCATCGGGATCGCGGCGGCCGTCCTGGTCGCCATCGTGGTCGTCGGGGTGGCGGTCAACGCCAACCGGACGCAGGTCGACACCCAGGCGGTGCTGCCAGCCGGCGTCACGGAGGCCGACGGAGGGCTTCCGCTGGGGAGCCCCGACGCCCCGGTCACCATCGACCTCTGGGAGGACTTCCAGTGCCCGGCCTGCGCGGACTTCGAGGCCACCAACGCCGCCGTGCTGGACCGGGCGGTCGCCGACGGCGACGCGTTGCTCGTCCTGCACCCGCTGACCTTCCTCGACGACTCCCTGGGCAACTCGTCGTCGGTGCCCGCCGCGCAGGCGCTCGCCTGCACGGCGGATGCGGGTGACGAGGCTGCCCTGCGCTTCCACGCCACGGTGTTCGCCAACCAGCCGCCCGAGACCCGCGGGCAGGAGGCCTGGAGCGGGGACGACCTGGTCCGCTGGGCGGGGGAGTCCGGAGCCGACGAGGAGGACGTGCGCAGCTGTCTCGACGAGGAGCGCTACGCCGCCTGGGTGGACAACGTTGGACGATCGGGCTCCTCCGCAGGGGTGACGGCCACACCGACGATGTTCGTCGACGGTGAACGCGTCCCCGACGCGCAGCTGGGGTCGATGTTCGACGACCCCGGCGTCCTCGAGCAGGTCATCGCCGACGCCGTCGCGGCGTCCTGAGGGCGGACCGGGAGGACGCCGTGCTGCCCGCAGCCATCCCCAGCCCCGACCAGGGCGTCTGGTACCTGGGACCGCTGCCCGTGCGCGCGTACGCGCTGTGCATCCTCGTCGGCATCCTGGTCGCCGTCTGGGTCGGCGACCGGCGTTGGGTCGAGCGCGGCGGGCGCAAGGGGACGGTGGCCGACGTCGCGGTCTGGGCGGTGCCCTTCGGCATCGTCGGCGGGCGGCTGTACCACGTGCTGACGGAGTGGGACCCCTACTTCGGGGCCGGCGGCGACGTCGTCCAGGCGTTGCAGGTGTGGCGGGGGGGACTCGGCATCTGGGGCGCCGTCGCGCTCGGCGGCGTCGGCGCCTGGATCGGGTGCCGTCGCCGTGGCATCCCGCTCCCGGCCTACGGGGACGCCGTCGCCCCCGGCATCGCGCTCGCCCAGGCGATCGGCCGATGGGGCAACTGGTTCAACCAGGAGCTCTACGGCCGGCCCACCGACCTGCCGTGGGGGTTGGAGATCGCGCCGGAGAACCGGCCCGCGGCCTACGCCGCCGCCGAGACCTTCCACCCGACCTTCCTGTACGAGTCGCTCTGGTGCGTCGGCGTGGCTCTCGCGGTGATCTGGGCCGACCGGCGGTTCCGGATGGGGCACGGCCGCGCCTTCGCCCTCTACGTCGCCCTCTACAGCGTCGGGCGGGCCTGGATCGAGTCCCTGCGGGTCGACCCCGCCGACCTGGTCCTGGGCCTGCGGTTCAACGTCTGGACGTCCCTGATCGTCCTGGCCGGGGCCGTCGCCTACATCGTGGTGTCGGCCCGGCTGCGGCCGGGGCGCGAGGACGTCGTGGACCCCCGGGTCGCTCGGGCGGCGGAGGGCTCGGCGTCCGCCTGAGGTGAGGCTCCGCTTCGTTGTCGCCGGTCGCCACGCCGACCTACCCTCGGCTCCGTGAGCGACCAGCCGGCCACCACGCCCGGAGTGGCGGCCCCGGGAATCGGGCACGAGCACGCGAACGTCACGGGCGGGTGGCTGCGACCGGCCGTGTTCGGCGCCATGGACGGCCTGGTGTCCAACTTCGCCCTGATCGCCGGTGTCGCCGGTGGCAGCGGCGAGCGGAGCATCGTCGTGCTCGCGGGCCTGGCCGGGCTCGCCGCCGGGGCCTTCAGCATGGCAGCGGGGGAGTACACCTCGGTCGCCTCCCAGGCAGAACACGCGCGGGCCGAGATCGAGGTGGAGCGGGTGGAGCTCGCGCGCAACCCGCAGGCGGAGGCGGCCGAGCTGGCGCAGATGTACGTCGACCGCGGGTTGACCCCCGAGCTGGCCGCCGAGGTCGCGCGGCAGCTGCACCGCGACCCAGAGCTCGCGCTCCAGGTCCACACCCGCGAGGAGCTCGGGGTCACGCTGGACGACCTGCCCTCGGCCCGCTTGGCGGCCGTGTCGTCCTTCCTGGCCTTCGCCGTGGGCGCCTTCATCCCGATCGCCCCCTACCTCCTGGGTGCCGAGACCCTGCTCCCGGCCGTCGTCGTGTCGCTCCTCGGACTCTTCGTCGCCGGAGCCGTCGTGACCAGGATCACGTCCCGTCCGTGGTGGTACGGCGGCACCCGACAGCTCCTGCTCGGCGCCCTCGCCGCCCTGCTCACGTACGCTTTCGGCACCCTGGTGGGGGCCGGACTCGGCTGAGGCAGGCACCACGGATCCAGCAGGGGAGCCGACCCCGTCCGCGTACCGGGACGACGGGGCCCGGTGCGGTAATCTCCCGGAAACCTTCTGCGCAGGGCCAGTGCTGTCCCTCGCACCCGCCGCCAGACCGACGACGGGAGCGCCCATGCGCCTCACGCCTCCAGCCCAGGGGCTCTACGACGGGCGGCACGAGCACGACGCGTGCGGCGTCGCCTTCGTCGCCACCCTGTCCGGCCGGGCCAGCCACGAGATCGTCGACCACGCGCTGACCGCCCTGCGCAACCTCGAGCACCGGGGCGCCTCGGGCGCCGAGCCGGACTCCGGCGACGGCGCCGGCATCCTCGTCCAGGTCCCCGACGCCTTCCTCCGTGCGGTCGCCGACTTCCCGTTGCCCGAGCCGGGCTCGTACGCGGTGGGGCTGGCCTTCCTGCCCGTCGACGAGGCCGCCGCACGGGCCGCCGTCGCCGTGGTGGAGCGGCTGGCCGCCGCCGAGGGACTGGCGGTGCTCGGCTGGCGCGACGTCCCCGTCGAGCCCGGCCTGCTAGGGGCGACGGCCCGGTCGACCATGCCCAGGTTCCGCCAGCTCTTCGTGACCGCCGCGACAGGGCGAGTCGCCGGGGTGGCCCTCGAGCGGCTGGCGTTCTGCCTGCGCAAGCGCGCCGAGCACGAGGCGGAGGTCTACTTCGCCAGCCTGTCCTCGCGGACCCTCGTGTACAAGGGCATGCTCACGACCGGACAGCTCGAGCCGTTCTTCCCCGACCTCTCCGACCGCCGCTTCGCGTCCGCGCTGGGTCTGGTCCACTCGCGGTTCTCCACCAACACCTTCCCGAGCTGGCCGCTGGCCCACCCGTACCGCTTCGTCGCGCACAACGGCGAGATCAACACGGTGATGGGCAACCGCAACTGGATGCGGGCCCGGGAGTCCCAGCTGGTCAGCGACCTGCTGCCCGGCGACCTGCAGCGGATCTTCCCCGTCTGCACCCCGGGGGCGAGCGACTCCGCGACGTTCGACGAGGTGCTCGAGCTGCTGCACCTCGGCGGTCGGAGCCTGCCGCACGCGATGCTGATGATGATCCCGGAGGCCTGGGAGAACAACCCGGGCATGGACCGGACGCGACGTGCCTTCTACGAGTTCCACGCGAGCGTCATGGAGCCGTGGGACGGGCCGGCCTGCGTCGTCTTCACCGACGGCCTCCAGGTCGGCGCCGTGCTGGACCGCAACGGCCTGCGTCCCGGCCGCTTCTGGGTCACCGACGACGGGTTGGTCGTGCTGGCCTCGGAGGCCGGCGTCCTCGACCTCGACCCGGCCCGGGTGGTCCGCAAGGGCCGGCTCCAACCGGGGCGGATGTTCCTCGCCGACCTGGCCGAGCACCGCATCGTCGAGGACGGCGAGATCAAGGCCCGGCTCGCCGCCGAGGCGCCCTACGACGAGTGGCTGCACGCCGGGCGTCTGCATCTGGACGACCTGCCCGAGCGCGAGCACATCGTCCACACGCACGCCAGCGTGACCCGGCGCCAGCAGACCTTCGGCTACACGGAGGAGGAGCTCCGGCTGCTGGTGGCGCCGATGTCGCGCGCCGGCGCCGAGCCGATCGGCTCGATGGGCACCGACACCCCGATCGCGGTGCTGTCCGAGCGCTCGCGCCTGGTCTTCGACTACTTCTCGCAGCTGTTCGCGCAGGTCACCAACCCGCCGCTGGACGCGATCCGCGAGGAGCTGGTGACCTCCCTCGCGGGCGCCATCGGTCCCGAGACCAACCTGCTGGACGCCGGCCCCGCCTCGTGCCGCCAGCTGGTGCTCCCGTTCCCGGTGATCGACAACGACGAGCTCGCCAAGATCATCCACATCAACCGGGACGGCGACCTGCCCGGCTACGCCACCCACGTCGTACGAGGGCTGTACCGCGTGGCGGGCGGTGGTGAGGAGCTCGCCCGCCGACTCGAGGAGATCTGCGGCGAGACGTCGGCAGCCATCGCCGGCGGCGCACGGATCGTCGTGCTGTCCGACCGGCACTCCGACGCGGTCTGGGGCCCCATCCCGTCACTGCTGCTCACAGCGGCGGTCCACCACCACCTGATCCGGGAGAAGACCCGCACCCAGGTCGGGCTCGTCGTCGAGGCCGGCGACGTCCGCGAGGTCCACCACGTCGCGCTGCTCATCGGCTACGGCGCCGCGGCCGTCAACCCGTACCTGGCCATGGAGAGCGCCGAGGACCTCGCCCGCGCGGGGGTGTTCCTCGACGGGATCGACCCCGAGCAGGCCGTCGCCAACCTGGTCAGGGCGCTCGGCAAGGGCGTGCTCAAGGTGATGAGCAAGATGGGGGTCTCGACCGTCGCGTCGTACACCGGCGCCCAGATCTTCGAGGCGGTCGGGCTGTCCCAGGAGCTCGTCGACCGCTACTTCACGGGCACCACCTCACGGCTCGGCGGGGTGGGCCTGGACGTCCTCGCCGAGGAGGTCGCCCGCCGGCACGCCGTCGCCTACCCGCCCGGCGGCGTCGCGCCCGCCCACCGGCAGCTCGAGGTCGGCGGGGAGTACCAGTGGCGCCGCGAGGGTGAGCACCACCTCTTCGACCCCGAGACGGTGTTCCGCCTCCAGCACTCCACGCGGACCGGTCGCTACGACGTCTTCCAGCAGTACGCCCAGCGGGTGGACGAGCAGTCCGAGCGCCTGATGACCCTGCGCGGCCTCTTCCGATTCCGCGACCGCGCGCCGGTGCCGATCGACGAGGTCGAGCCCGTCGACTCGATCGTCCGGCGCTTCAGCACCGGGGCGATGTCCTACGGGTCGATCAGCCAGGAGGCGCACGAGACGCTCGCCGTCGCGATGAACCGCCTCGGCGGTCGGTCCAACACGGGGGAGGGCGGCGAGGACGCGGAGCGCCTCCACGACCCCGAGCGGCGCAGCGCCGTCAAGCAGGTGGCCAGCGGCCGCTTCGGCGTGACGTCGGAGTACCTCACCCATGCGGACGACCTGCAGATCAAGGTGGCGCAGGGGGCCAAGCCGGGGGAGGGTGGCCAGCTGCCCGGGCACAAGGTCTACCCGTGGATCGCGCGTACCCGGCACTCCACGCCGGGCGTCGGCCTGATCTCGCCTCCACCGCACCACGACATCTACTCCATCGAGGACCTCGCCCAGCTCATCCACGACCTCAAGAACGCCAACCCGCAGGCCCGCGTGCACGTCAAGCTCGTCGCCGAGGTCGGCGTCGGCACCGTCGCGGCGGGAGTCAGCAAGGCACACGCGGACGTGGTGCTGATCTCCGGACACGACGGTGGCACCGGGGCGGCTCCGCTGACCTCCCTCAAGCACGCCGGGGGGCCCTGGGAGCTCGGCCTGGCCGAGACCCAGCAGACCCTGCTGGTCAACGGCCTGCGCGATCGGATCACGGTCCAGGTCGACGGCCAGCTCAAGACCGGCCGCGACGTCGTGGTGGCGGCCCTCCTGGGCGCGGAGGAGTACGGGTTCGCCACCGCCCCCCTGGTCGTCTCCGGCTGCATCATGATGCGGGTCTGCCACCTCGACACCTGCCCGGTGGGCGTCGCCACCCAGAACCCTGAGCTGCGCAAGCGCTTCAACGGCAAGCCGGAGTTCGTCGTCACGTTCTTCGAGTACGTCGCGCAGGAGGTCCGCGAGCACCTGGCCGCGCTCGGCTTCCGTTCGCTGGACGAGGCGATCGGTCGCGCCGACACCCTGGACGTGAGCCCGGCGGTGGACCACTGGAAGGCCTCCGGGCTGGACCTGACGCCCCTCCTGCACGTGCCCGACCTGCCGGAGGGCGCCGCCCGCCGCCGGCTGGTGGACCAGGACCACGGGCTCGAGAAGGCCCTGGACCACCAGCTCGTCGAGCTCAGCCGCGACGCGCTGGAGCGCGCCGAGCCGGTCCGCGCGCAGCTGCCGGTCCGCAACGTCAACCGCACCGTCGGCACGATGCTGGGACACGAGGTCACCAAGCGCTACGGCGGTGCCGGGCTGCCCGACGGGACCGTCGACATCACCCTCACGGGTTCGGCCGGCCAGTCCTTCGCCGCCTTCCTCCCGGCGGGGATCACCCTGCGCCTGGAGGGCGACGTCAACGACTACCTGGCCAAGGGGCTCTCCGGCGGACGGGTCGTGGTCCGGCCGGACCGGGCCGCGACGTTCCGGGCCGAGCGCCAGGTGATCGCCGGCAACGTCATCGCCTACGGCGCCACCGGTGGCGAGCTCTTCGTCCGCGGCCTCGTGGGCGAGCGCTTCTGCGTGCGCAACTCCGGCGTCACGGCGGTGGTCGAAGGCGTCGGCGACCACGGCTGCGAGTACATGACGGGAGGGGCCGTGGTCGTCCTCGGGCCGACGGGCCGCAACTTCGCCGCCGGCATGTCCGGCGGGGTGGCCTACGTGCTCGACCTGCGGACCGAGCGGGTCAACGCGGGCATGGTCGACCTCGACCCGCTGGACGAGGAGGACCGGCGGGCCCTGAGCCGCGCCGTGGGCCGCCACCACGAGGAGACCGGGTCGCCGGTCGCCGAGGCACTGCTCGCCGACTGGGACTCGGCGCTGCCGCGGTTCACCAAGGTGATGCCCAAGGACTTCAAGCGCGTGCTCGCCGCCCGTGCCGCCGCCGAACGCGACGGGCGTGACGTCATCGACGCCATCATGGAGGCCTCCCATGGCTGACCCCCGCGGCTTCCTGACGACCCCGCGCGCCACCGCCGCCACGCGGCCCGTGGAGGAACGGCTGGCCGACTGGAAGGAGGTCTACCCGGAGCGTGGGTTGCTGCCCATCGTGGGCCGCCAGGCCGGTCGGTGCATGGACTGCGGCATCCCCTTCTGCCACCAGGCCTGCCCACTGGGCAACCTCATCCCGGACTGGAACGACCTGGTCTGGCGCGACGACTGGCGGGCCGCTGCCGAGCGGCTGCACGCGACGAACAACTTCCCGGAGTTCACCGGACGGCTCTGCCCCGCGCCCTGCGAGGCGGCGTGCGTGCTCGGGATCAGCGAGACGACGACCGGCCCGGTCACGATCAAGAACGTCGAGGTCTCGATCGTGGACCGCGCGTTCGCCGAGGGATGGGTCGAGCCACAGCTGCCCGAGCGTCTCACCGACCGCAGCGTGGCCGTCGTCGGCTCGGGCCCGGCCGGCCTCGCGGCGGCCCAGCAGCTCACCCGGGCGGGTCACACCGTCGTCGTCTACGAGCGGGCCGACACCCCGGGCGGGCTGCTGCGCTTCGGGATCCCGGAGTTCAAGATGGAGAAGCGGCACCTCGACCGGCGCCTGGACCAGATGGTGGCCGAGGGGACCCTCTTCCGGTGCGGGGTCGACGTCGGCGGGGACGTCACGCTCGACCAGCTGCGCGAGCGGCACGACGCCGTCGTGCTCGCCGTCGGCGCGACGGCCGGGCGCGACCTGCCGGTCCCCGGGCGCGACCTCGACGGGGTCCACCAGGCGATGGAGTACCTCCCGCAGGCCAACCGGGCCGCCCTCGGCGCGCCGGTCCCCGGTGCGATCTCGGCGGCCGGCCGCCACGTGGTCATCATCGGCGGCGGGGACACCGGTGCCGACTGCCTGGGTACGGCGCACCGGCAGGGCGCAGCTTCCGTGACCCAGCTGGAGATCCTCGGCCGACCGCCGGTCAGCCGGCCCGACGCGACCCCCTGGCCGACCTGGCCGCTGGTGCTGCGCACGTCCAGCGCGCACGAGGAAGGCGGGGAGCGCGTCTACTCGGTGAGCACGCAGGAGTTCCTGGGAGACGAGTCGGGGCGGGTCCGGGCCCTGCGCCTGGTCGAGGTCCGCCCGGCCGGGCGGGGCTTCGAGCCGGTCGACGGCTCCGAGCGCGAGCTGCCGGGCGACCTGGTGCTGCTGGCCATGGGCTTCGTAGGGCCGGAGCGCTCGCCGCTGCTCGACCAGCTCGGCGTCCCGGTGACCGAGCGCGGCACCCTTCCGCGCGACGGCTCGTACGCCACGGGCGTCCCCGACGTCTACGTCGCCGGCGACGCCGGGCGGGGCCAGTCCCTCATCGTGTGGGCGATCGCCGAGGGACGCGCCTGCGCGGCGGCGGTCGACCGCCACCTGACCGGGGTGGACCGGCTGCCGGCCCCGATCGCCCCCACCGCCCGTCCGCTCGCGGTCTGACGACCTTCGCCGTACGGGCCGCGGCTGCTGCCCTGGCCCGTACGGCGGTCGGCGTGCGAGCCTGGTGACGTCGACGGGCGCGGGCCCGTCCGGGTACGTGAGCCGGTCGCGGTTCGTCGGGAGGTGAGCCCCGGTGCCGGACCCCTGGGGGTTCCACACCATCCCGCACGAGCCGGTCCGACGGCGGCCGGTGCCGATCCGCCTGCAGGACTGGGGCGAGGTGTACGAACGCCCGGCCGCCGAGGTCGTCCAGCGGCAGGCCGGTCGGTGCATGGACTGCGGAGTGCCGTTCTGCCACGGCGGTTGCCCGCTGGGCAACCTCATCCCGGAGTGGAACGACCTGGTCTGGCGCGATGACTGGGCCGACGCCAGCGACCGCCTGCACGCCACGAACAACTTCCCCGAGTTCACGGGACGGCTCTGCCCGGCCCCGTGCGAGCCGGCCTGCGTCCTCGGCCTGGTGGCGCCACCTGTGGCCATCAAGAGCGTCGAGCAGGCGATCGCCGACCGTGCCTACGAGGAGGGGTGGGTGGTGCCGCAGCCGCCGGACCGGCTCACCGGCCGTACGGTGGCCGTCGTCGGTTCCGGTCCGGCCGGCCTCGCCGCGGCCCAGCAGCTCACCCGGGCGGGGCACACGGTCGCCGTCTACGAGCGGGACGACCGGGTGGGCGGACTGCTGCGCTACGGCATCCCCGACTTCAAGATGGACAAGAGGCTGGTCGACGCGCGCGTGGCCCAGATGACTGCCGAGGGGACCGTCTTCCGCACCGGCGTCGACGTCGGCGTCGACGTCGGGGCGCAGGAGCTCCGCGACCGCTACGACGCGGTGGTGCTCGCCGCCGGCGCACTCCGGCAGCGCGAGCTGCCGCTGCCCGGTCGAGACCTCGCGGGCATCCACCTGGCGATGGAGTACCTCGTCCAGGGCAACCGCGTCCAGGCCGGCGACCTCGACGCCCCGCCGATCGACGCGCGGGACCGGCGGGTGGTCATCATCGGGGGCGGCGACACCGCCGCGGACTGTCTGGGGACCGCTCACCGGCAGGGCGCCGCGCGCGTGGCGCAGCTCGACCTGCACCCACGTCCGCCCGAGGACCGGCACCCGGAGACACCATGGCCGACCTGGCCGCTGGTGTACCGCGAGAGCGCGGCCCACGAGGAGGGCGGTGACCGCGAGTTCGCCGTCCGCACCCTGGGCTTCCTCGACGACGGCACCGGGAGGGTCCGGGGGTTGGAGGTCGCGGTGCTCCTCGAGAGCACACCGGACGGGCGCGCCGTGCGTGACGGCCCGGTCGGTGAGCCCTTCGTGGTCGAGGGCGATCTGGTCCTGCTCGCCATCGGGTTCGACGGTCCCGACTGCGACGGCGTCGTCGACGGTTTGGGGCTGTCCAGGTCCGGCGCGGGCCTGGCCCGCGACGCCTCCTACGCGGCGGGTGTGCCGGGCGTCTTCATCGCGGGAGACATGGGACGTGGAGCCTCCCTCGTGGTCTGGGCCATCGCGGAGGGACGTGCCTGCGCCGCCGCGGTCGACGCGTGGCTGATGGGTTCGACGCACCTCCCGGCACCGGTGTCGGCGCACGCCGGCCCGCTCCGCTGAGTGACCCCCTGTCGCGTGTCGCCCGTCCGAGGGCGGGTACGGGACTGCCGTACGCACAACCACGTTGTTAAGGAGTGCCTGATGGGTCATCTGGACGGCAAGAAGATCGCGTTCCTCGTCGCACCCGAGGGGATCGAGCAGGTCGAGCTCACCGAGCCCTGGAAGGCCGTGGAGCAGGCCGGAGGCTCCCCCGTCCTCGTGTCCACGACCGAGGGTGAGGTCCAGGCGTTCGACCACCTCGACAAGGCCGACACGTTCCGGGTGGACGCCGTCGTCAGCGCGGTGGAGGCGGGGGACTTCGCCGGGCTGGTCCTTCCCGGTGGCGTCGCGAACCCCGACGCCCTGCGCATGGACGACGGCGCGGTGGCCCTGGTGCGGTCCTTCCTCGAGGCCGGCACACCCGTCGCCGCCATCTGCCACGCGCCCTGGGTCCTCGCCGAGGCCGACGGCGTACGTGACCGCAGGGTCACGTCCTGGCCGAGCCTCCGGACCGACCTGCGCAACGCAGGTGCGGACTGGGTGGACGAGGAGCTGGTCGTCGACGAGAAGGGCCCGGGCCTCCTGCTCACCAGCCGGAAGCCGGACGACCTGCCCGCCTTCTGCAAGGCCGTGGTCGAGCGGTTCTGACCGCCGGCCGCGAAGTCACCGGGTCGTCGGCGGCAAGGCCCCCGTCCGCATGCCGGGAGGCCCGGTGGTCCGACGCGACCGCCGGGCCTTGCCGTCACTAGGCTCGGCCCGTGAGACGCGCCAAGATCGTGTGCACGCTCGGGCCGGCCACATCGTCCGCGACCCGCATCCGCCAGCTCGTCGACGCCGGGATGGACGTCGCTCGGCTCAACCTCAGCCACGGTTCGCACGCCGAGCACGAGGAGCGCTACGCCCTCGTCCGCCGGACCTCCGACGAGGCCGGCCGCGCCGTCGGCGTCCTCGTCGACCTGCAGGGACCCAAGATCCGGCTCGGTACCTTCGCCGACGGGCCGACCGAGCTGGTGGCCGGCTCCCGCTTCGTGGTGACGACCCGAGACGTCCCCGGTGACGCCGACACCTGCTCCACCACGTACGGGGGTCTCCCGGGCGACGTCGGAGCCGGCGATCGCATTCTGGTCGACGACGGCCGGCTCTCCCTCGAGGTCGAGGAGGTCAGCGGCACGGACGTCGTCACCCGCGTCGTCGACGGCGGGCCGATCTCCAACAACAAGGGGCTGAACCTGCCCGGCGTGGCCGTCAGCGTGCCCGCCCTCTCGGGCAAGGACGTCGACGACCTGCGCTGGGGGCTGCGCCTGGGCGCGGACATGGTCGCCCTCTCCTTCGTCCGCAGCGCCGCGGACGTCGAGGACGTGCGGCGGATCATGGCGGAGGCGGGCATCCGGGTCCCGGTCATCGCCAAGATCGAGAAGCCGCAGGCGGTGGAGAATCTCGACGAGATCATCGGCGCGTTCGACGGGTTCATGGTCGCCCGCGGTGATCTCGGGGTGGAGCTCCCGCTCTCCGACGTGCCGCTGGTACAGAAGCAGGTCGTCGAGCGCGCCCGGCGCCGGGCCAAGCCGGTGATCGTCGCGACGCAGATGCTGGACTCGATGATCTCGGCGTCCCGGCCCACGCGCGCGGAGGTCTCCGATGTGGCCAACGCCGTGCTCGACGGTGCCGACGCCGTGATGCTGTCCGGGGAGACGTCGACCGGCAAGTACCCCATCGAGAGCGTGGCGACCATGGCCAAGATCGTCCAGACCGTGGAGGACCACGGCCTGGACCGCGTGCCCAAGCTCGCCACGCGGCCGCGGACCAAGGGGGGTGCGATCACGCGCGCCGCGGCGGACGTGGGCGAGCTCCTCGGCGCGCGCTACCTCGTCGCGTTCACGCAGAGCGGCGACTCGGCGCGGCGGATGGCGCGGCTACGCTCGAGCATCCCCTTGCTGGCCTTCACGCCGGTGCCGGCGACCCGCAGCCAGCTCGCCCTCACCTGGGGCGTCGAGACCTTCCTGGTCCCGGAGGTCAGCCACACCGACGACATGGTGGAACAGGTGGAGTCCACGCTGCTGCGGAGCGGCCGGTGCCAGGAGGGCGACCTCGTGGTCATCGTCGCGGGGAGCCCGCCGGGGGTGAAGGGGTCGACGAACGCCATGCGCGTGCACCGGATCGGCGACGCCGTCACCCACCGGAGGACGGTCGACGCGGCGGCTGCGGAGGGGAACCGGGTATGAGCGGGAGCCCCCGGGTGGGAGCCGGGGCCGCACCCTGAGCGGGTGGCCACTGTGGGGCGAACCCGCACCCCGAGCGGGTGCCCCGGGTGGGAGTCGAACCCACACACACCGCATTTTGAGTGCGGCGGCTTTGCCAGTTTGCCTACCGGGGCGCGCGGCGGACCACTCTAGCCGCGTCGTGGCCGCGGCTCAGTAGGCTCTCGGCCGTGACCGACGCCGCCGCCACCCGCAGGGTCCTCGTCGCCGAGGACGAGGCGCTGATCCGGCTCGACCTGGTCGAGATGCTGGGCGAGGAGGGCTACGAGGTCGTGGGCGAGGCCGGTGACGGCGCGACCGCCGTCCGCCTGGCGGAGGAGCTCCGTCCGGACCTGGTGGTGCTCGACGTGAAGATGCCGGTCCTGGACGGCATCTCGGCCGCCGAGCGGATCGTGGAGCAGCGGATCGCCCCGGTCCTCATGCTGACCGCCTTCTCCCAGCGCGAGCTCGTCGAGCGCGCCCGCGACGCCGGAGCCATGGCCTACCTCGTGAAGCCGTTCACCAAGGCCGACCTCGTCCCGGCGATCGAGATGGCGGTCTCGCGCCACGACCAGCTGGCCGCCCTGGAGGCGGAGGTCGCCGACCTCGGCGACCGGCTGGAGACCCGCAAGCTCGTGGACCGGGCCAAGGGTGTCCTGCAGGCGCGGTTCGGCCTCTCCGAACCGGACGCCTTCCGCTGGATCCAGAAGGCCGCCATGGACAAGCGGACGTCGATGCGCGACGTGGCCCGGGTCGTGCTGGACGACACCGCCGAGCCCACCCGGGAGCGCTGACCCCCCGCGGGCCCCGCCGCGCGCCGCCCCCGCCTCCGCTCCGCCCCGGCTGCGGTGATCATGGAAGGATCGCCGTCCGAGGGGGCTTCCGAGGGCGATCCGTCCATGATCACGGCCCCCCACGGCCTGTCGCGCCGGGAGTGTCCAGCTGCCGCTCATACATTGGGCCCAGTGCCGCGCACAGGGAGGGCGACGGAGTGCTGCACGACCACCGCCGACCCGTCCCGACGCGGGTGCTCACAGCGCCGGCGATCGTGACCGGGATCGCCGTCCTCGCGACGGGCTGCAGCACGATGGGAGACCTGGCGGCGTCCCGCCAACCGGAGGAACCGCGGGTTGCGGTCATCGGGGTGGCGGTCCCCCTCGACGGCGCCCAGGCGGCCGCAGGAGCCGGCGTCCGGGACGCCGTCCGCCTGGCGGTCGACGAGGCGGGTCGAGAGGTCGGTGGCTGGAGCGTCGAGACGGCTGTCCTGGAGGACCGTGGCCAACCCGGCCCGGCGATCGAGGCGGTGACGGAACTGGGCGCCGACCGCCGGGTGGTGGCGGTGATCGGCGGGCTGTCGGCCCCGGTCGTCCGAGCGGTCCAGCCGGTCCTGGACGCGGCGGACGTGCTCTTCCTGTCACCGGCCGACACTGATCCCGCCCACACCAGGGGCGCCGATCCGGCGACGCCCGTGCGGCCGTACCCGACCTACTTCTCCGTCGCCACGGCAGGAACGAGCGAGGCCGCTGCAGGTGCCGCCCACCTCGAGCGGACCGGGGGCGAAGGGGCGCGGGTGGCGATCCTGGACGGCGGCACGCCGGAGGACGCCGCCCTCCGGTCCGACGTCGCCCGTGAGGCCGGCGCCCGCGGGCTCGACGTCGTCACGGTCCCCCTCCGGCCCGAGGCCCCGGAGCCTTCGGCACCGCCGGCCGACCCGACGGGACCAGCCGACCCGACGGAACCGGCCGACCCGACGGGACCTGCGGAGCCGACGGAACTTGCTGGGCCCGGCGAGCCCCAGGGCGGTCCGGAGGCCGCTGTGGCTGCTGCCCGAGCCGCAGACGTGGCCGCGGTCTACGTCGCCGCCGGCAGCGACACCGTGGCCTCCGTGGCCCGGACCGTCGCCTCGGCAGGGTGGGTGGTCCCGCTCGTAGGTCCAGGAGCACTCCGCGAGGGGGGCTTCATCGAGGCGGCGGGCCCCGCCGCCGAGTCGGTGGTCGCCACCACGTCCACAGCCACGGGGGCCACCGCTGAGCCGAGCAGTGATTTGGCGGCCCGTGCATCGGCGGCGGGGCTGGACGATCCCGGTCCGTTCGGAGCCGCGGCCTACGACGCCGCGACGGCGGTGCTCGACGCGATGTCCCGGTGCCTGCCCGCCGCCGACTCTGTCGTCGACGCGCGTGAGGGATGTGTGGCCGAGATGTCCCAGGTGTCGATCCCGGGCGAGACCGGGCCGGTGGCCTTCACCGAGTACGGGGAGCGGGCCGCCCCGGCTCCTGTGCTGTGGCAGGTCCGTGCCGGGACGTGGGTTCCCGTCGGGTGAGGACGAGCCCGACCGCGCATCGAGACCCCAATGCGGCGGTGCGGGGACGGGGAGGTCACAGTGCGATCACAACTAGCGACCCCGGGCTCAGACCTGCTGCGTCGCGCTCGGACGCTGACTATGTTGCGGCTCACCCTGAGAATCCCGACCGCTCTCGCTGGTCGGCGCTGGCTCAACGAAGGAGATTGCATGATTCGCCCCACTCCCTTGTGGCGCATGATCGCTGTCGCAGGTGCTGCTTCGCTCGTCCTCGCCGCGTGTGGCGGCGACGATGACGACACCGCGGGCACCGACACCGAGACCGCGGCGACCGACGAGACGGAGGAGCCGGCCACGTCCGAGGGCGACGGCACCCTCACCATCGGCACGCTACTCCCCGAGACCGGCAACCTCGCTTTCCTCGGGCCGCCGGAGTTCGCCGGTGTCGACCTCGCCGTCCAGGAGGTCAACGAGGCCGGTGGCGTCCTCGGCAACGACCTCGTGAAGATCGACTCCGACTCCGGCGACGCCACGACCGACATCGCCTCCCAGTCGGTCCAGCGCCTGCTCAGCGAGAACGTCGACGCCATCGTCGGCGCCGCGTCCTCGGGTGTGTCGTTCAACGTCATCGACACCATCACCAACGCCGGCGTCGTCCACTTCTCCCCGGCCAACACGTCGCCGGACTTCACGGACTACGACGACGGCGGCCTCTACTTCCGCACCGCCCCGTCCGACGTCCTCCAGGGCCGGGTCCTCGGCGACCTGATCCTCAACGACGGCAACGCCACGCTCGCCATCCTGGCCATCGACGACCCCTACGGATCGGGCTTGGCCGAGAACACCACCCAGTCGTTCGAGGGCGGCGGCGGCGAGATCGTGGCCAACCTCTCCTACAACCCGCAGGCGCCGAACTTCGCGGCCGAGGTGGGCGAGATCCTGGCGTCGGCGCCAGACGCCATCGCGCTCATCGCCTTCGACGAGACCACCCGGATCATTCCGGAGCTCGAGACCCAGGGCTTCGACCTGACCAAGGTCTACTTCGTCGACGGCAACCTCGCCGACTACAGCGCCGAGGAAGGCTTCCCGTCGCTGGAGGGCGCGAAGGGGACTCTGCCGGGTGCCCAGGCGCCGGAGGAGTTCCAGCAGCGGCTGCTCGAGGTGGACCCCGACCTGGACAGCTTCAGCTACGCCGCCGAGTCCTACGACGCGGTGATCCTGATCGCGCTGGCTGCGGAGGCTGCCGGTGACGACTCGGGCCAGGCCATCGCCTCCGAGCTGGTCAACGTCTCGCGCGACGGCACGGCGTGCACCGAGTTCGCCGAGTGCAAGGAGTTGCTCGAGGCCGGCGAGGACATCGACTACAACGGCATCTCTGGGCCGATCGAGTTCTCCGAGCAGGGCGACCCGACCGTGGCCACCATCGGCATCTACCAGTACAACGCCGACAACACCTAC
>DATHUJ010000169.1:0-1503 GCA_035462375.1 Jiangellales bacterium | reverse complement strand
GTTCTGTCCCGACGTGCTGCTCGAGGAGTGCGTCGAGGGCGAGGACCTGCGGGTCGTCGTCATCGACCACCAGGTCGTGGCCGCCGCGGTCCGGCAGCCCGCGACCGTGGTGGGGACGGGGCGGCACACCGTCCGGGCGCTCATCGAGGCGCAGTCCCGGCGTCGCTCGGCGGCCACCGGCGGGGAGTCGTCCATACCGCTCGACGACAGCACGGCCGAGACGGTTCGGGCGGCGGGCTACGGCATGGAGGACGTCCTGCCGGAGGGCACGGAGCTGCGAGTGCGGCGAACCGCGAACCTGCACACCGGTGGCACCATCCACGACGTCACGGCCCGGCTGCACCCACGGCTCGCCGACGCGGCGGTGACGGCGAGCCGGGCGATCGACATCCCGGTCACGGGCCTGGATCTGCTGGTCCCGGACGTCGCCGGTCCCGACTACGTCGTCATCGAGGCCAACGAACGCCCGGGCCTCGCCAACCACGAGCCGCAGCCCACGGCCCAGGCGTTCGTCGACCTCCTCTTCCCGGCGACCCGCCCGGTCCCCCGGGCCTGGCACCCGGCACCACCCAGCTCGGCCACTCCCCGGCCGGGCTGAGTCCCCCGTTCGGGCCGTCCCCCCCAGCTCCCGGTGATCCCGAAGGCCCGCCCGTGGGCACTGGTGACCCTTCGTGGTCACGATCGCGGGACGGTCGGGTTTCCCGCGAGGACGCGCCGGCGAGGGCCCGGCAGGAGCTCGACCTCGCCGACTCCGTGACAGACGTGGTCGCGCGCGTACGCCGACATGCGCCCGGGCTCGACCTCCAGGTGAGTCCGGAGCCGTGGCCGGTCGTCGGCGACCCGCAGCTGCTGGGGCGCGGTGACTAACCTGCTCGACAACGCGGCCAAGTGGTCACCGCCCGGCGGCACGGTCCGGGTGTCGCTCGTCGACGGGACGCTCGAGTTCTGCGACGAGGGCCCCGGCATCGCCGAGGCCGACCTGCCCCACGTCTTCGAGCGCTTCTACCGCTCCACCGAGGCGCGCGGGCGCGCGGGATCGGGACTCGCCTGCCCATCGTCCGCTCCGCGGCCGAGCGCCACGACGGGGCGGTGCGCGCGGACCGGTCGCCCGGGGACGGCGCCCGTCTGCGCTTCTGGGTGCCGTCGTCGACTTCTTCGGTCATGCTCAACTGACTCTCAGGGTGCTCTCAGTCCCGGTTGCCAGCATGGACGTCATGACAGAGACGCGTGAGTTCCCCACCCACGGGCCGGGCTCTCCGGCGCCGAACGCCTCTCCTGGATCGTGACCCCTCCTCGGATCTGTGCCCCGACGCTGCTCGCGGCTGGTCGCGGTCCGGCGGCGGTTCGCTGAAGGTCCGGTGGCAGATGTGGGCAGCGAACACCGATGCCCCGGATGGGCGGTGGGTCCAGGCTGAGGCCGGCGGAAACTCGGTTGCCCCGGCGGACGGGGCGGCGGATGCTCGACCCAGCGAGGAGCAGGGGGGTCGGCCGTGCCTGCAGTGC
>DATHUJ010000168.1:0-40505 GCA_035462375.1 Jiangellales bacterium | reverse complement strand
CCAGCAGCCGGCCGGCCTGCTCGGCGCCCAGCCCGAACAGCGCACACTCGGCCACCGCGTCAGCACGGCGGCGATACCCACCACCGCGTCGGCGACCGGGTGCACCCCGCCCACCGAGCCCCAACCCACCACGCCGTCCATGCGAACAAACGTACGACCCCGGTCCGACAGAACCGGACCACGGCAAGCCCCTTCCCCACAACCGTCTTCCGTCCAGTCCAAAGGTCATGCACCGACGGCCGCGAGCCGAGTGGTGAGGCCGCCGCGCCGTGCCTCGACACCAGCCGAGCCCACCACCAGGCCCGTCGAATCACCACCAGGCACCGACGCCTCGTGATGACCCCACGAGGGGGGTGAACGTGGTCAATCGGGGCCAGCAGCGGCCGCTACGAGCGGTCAGCGCGTGGCGCAGCTGGCGCAGGTGCCGAAGACCTCGATGGTGTGGCTGACCTCGACGAAGCCGTGCTCGCGGGCCACCCGCTCGGCCCACTGCTCGACGGCCGGCCCCTCCACCTCGACCGTGCGGCCGCAGTGCCGGCAGACCAGGTGGTGGTGGTGGCCCGAGCTGCAGCGGCGGTAGACGGCCTCCCCGTCGTCGGCACGCAGCACGTCGACCTCGCCGGCGTCGGCGAGGGCCTGGAGCGTGCGGTAGACGGTGGTGAGCCCGACGTTGTCCCCGCGTTGGCGCAGGAGCGCGTGCAGGTCCTGGGCGCTGCGGAAGCCCTCGAGCTCGTCGAGGACCGCTGCCACCGCGGCGCGCTGCTTGGTAGGACGCATCAGTGCTCGCCGTCGCTGTCGTGCTCCTTGGAGTGGCGCACGGCGTCGCGCACGATGTGCGCCACATGCTCGTCGGAGAGGATGTACGCCACCTCCCGTCCCCGACGTACCCGGGTGACGAGGTCGGCCCCCCGCAGGACGCGGAGGTGCTGCGACACGAGCGGCTGGGGGAGGTCGAGCGCCTCCACCAGCTCGTGGACGCAGTGCTCGCCCTCCTCGAGCCGTTGGAGGACGGCCAGCCGGACGGGGGAGGACAGCGTCCGGAACAGCTCGCTGGCCTCCTCGTAGGCGCGCAGGTCGGTGTCGGCCATGGGCACATCCTCATATTCGCACGAGCGCATGTCAAAGCCGGTCAGGGGTTGTCGGACCCTCCGGACGTGGTCAGGAGGGGACCGCTGTGCGGCGCGGCGTCGGGCCGGCCGCGCCAGCGGCGCAACCGGGCGAGCACTCCGACCGACACGGCGGCGAGCGTGAATACGGCGATCGCCAACAGCACGATGGTGCCGCCGGACGGGGTGTTCGCGTAGAACGACACGACCACTCCGACCGAGCTCACACCGACCCCGATGACGACGGCCAGAACGGCGGTGCCTCGGAACGACCCCCTGACGAGCTGGGCCGCGGCCACGGGGAGGATCATCAGCGCGCTGATCAGCAGCAGGCCGACGACGCGCATCGACACCACGACCGTGACGGCCGTCAGCACCGCGAGCACGACGTTCAGCCCGACGACCGGGAGCCCCGCCGCCCGGGCGTACTCCTCGTCGGCACTGACGGCGAAGAGCCGCGACGCGAGCACGACGACCACGGCCAGCACAGCGACGGCGAGGACCGCGAAGACCACGAGGTCACCCCGGGACGTGGTGGTGATCGCGCCGAAGAGGTACGTGTTGAGCGAGGCCGTGCTGCCGCCCTCGGCGAGGCCGATGACGACCACGCCGCCGGCGATGCCCCCGTAGAAGAGCACGGCGAGCGCGATGTCGCCGCTGGTCCTCCCGCGCGCCCGGATCAGCTCGATGGCAAGGGCCCCGGCGACCGCCGTCACCAGGGCAGTGAGCACGGGGGACCGCGCCGTCAGCAGGCCGACCGCCACACCGGTCAGGGCTACGTGCCCGATGCCGTCTCCGATGAGCGCGAGACGGCGCTGCACCAGGAAGACCCCCACGGCGGGAGCAGCCAGCCCCACGAGCAACGAGGCAACCAGGGCCCGCTGCATGAAGGCGTACTGCAACACCTCCGGGTTCACGGTTGCTCCTGCTCGATCAGGCCGAACATCGTGCCGGTGGTTTGGCTGACGACGCCGGCGTGCGGGTGCGGGTCGTCCTCTGACTCACCGACCCGGGCCAGGTCGAGCGGGCCGTCGCTCACGACCCGGCCGTCCCGCAGCACCACGGCCCGCTGCAGCAACCCGGCGAAGGGGCCGACCTCGTGCGTGACCATGACGATCGTCACGCCGGCCGCGGCAGAGCGGGTGAGCGCCTGCGCCAGGATCTCCTGGTTCGCCTGGTCGACCCCCGCCGTGGGCTCGTCGAGCACCAGCACGTCTGGGCGAGCGGCGAGGGCCCGGGCCACGAGGGCGCGCCGCTGCTGCCCGCCGGACAGGTGGGCGAGTGGGACGTCCGCGCGGTCTGACAGGCCGACCGTCGCGATGGCCGCATCGACCTTTGCCCGGTCCTCGCCTCGCGGCGGCACCCACCAGGGACGCCGGGCCAGCCGGCCGGTCGAGACGACCTCGCGCACCGTGACGGGGAGGCCGCCGCCGACAGTGTGCCGCTGCGGCACGTAGCCGATCCGCCACCGCTCTCTGACCCGGGCCACCGGCAGGCCGAGCACCTCGACCGAGCCGGCGAGGACGTCGGCCAGCCCGAGGGCAGCCCGGACCAGTGTCGACTTGCCCGAGCCGTTCGGGCCCAGCAGGGCGACCGCCTCGCCCGCGCGGACGTCGAGGTCCACCGCGTGCACCACCGCGAGATCGCCGTAGCCGACGACGGCGTCCCGGAACGAGAAGACCGGAGGCCCCCCCGCCGCAGCGGGGGGGCCACCGGAGGGCGTCGGCGTCACGGACAGGGCTGGCCCGCCTTCAGGTTGGCGAGGTTGGCCCGCATGATCTCGAGGTAGTCGGTGCCCTGAGACTCGTCGATCAGTCCCTCGATCGGGTCGAGGACTGCGGTCTCGACGCCCGCCTCGGCGGCGATCGTCTCGGCCACCGCGGGACTGACCAGCGTCTCGTAGTAGACGGTTCGGATGTCCCTGTCGCGGACGAAGGTCACCAGCTCCGCCATCTGCGCTGCGGAAGGCTCGTCGTCAGGGGTCAGGCCGGCGATGCCCACCTGCTCGAGGTCGTAGCGAGCGGCAAGGTAGCCGTAGGCCTCGTGGCTGACGACCATGGTGCGAGTCTCGCAGGTGACCAGGCCGGCGGTCATCTCCTCGTCCAGCGCCTCGAGCTCGGCCACGAGGGCGGCGGCGTTGTCCCGGAACTCCTGCTCGCCCTCCGGGTCCAGCTCCGCCAGCCGGTCCGCCGTACCTTCGGCGACCGTCGCGAGCTTGGTCGGATCGAGCCAGAAGTGCGGGTCCGTCCCGTCGTGGTCGTCCTCGTGCGCCTCGTCCTCGTGCGCGTTGTCGTCCTCGCGGGTCTCGTCGGCGTGGTCGTCCGAGTGCTCCCCGGCCTCGACGTCGAGGCCGGCGACCGCACCGACCTCGAAGGAGCTGTCGGACGCCTCCTGGGACACGGCCGCGTCCACGGCCGGCTGGAAGCCCTCGAGGTAGACGACCAGGTCCGACTCGCCGATCCCGGCGACATCACGGGGGGTGAGCTCGAGGTCGTGGGCCTCCACCCCCGGCGGCGTCAACGACGACACGGACACCCGGTCACCCCCGACCCGCCCCGCAACGAACTCCAGCGGATAGAAGCCCGCGAGAATCGTCGCGCCACCCTCGGCGTCCTGGGCGACTCCCGCCCCGTCGGCCTCGTCCGCTCCGCATCCGGACAGCACCAGGGCGCCTGCGACCAGGGCGACGGACAAGACGGCCGAGCGGGGGGGGTGGGAGCGAGGCATCCCACCATCCTCCGCGATCTGATAACCGTTGTCAATTTCGCGGGCCGAGGTCAGCCACCGGTCCACGAGACGGCGGCCGCCCCGAGCACCAGTCCGAGGGTGACCAGCCGGATCAGCCGTCCCCGGGTGTCGAGGGCGGGCCAGGACAGCAGCACGAGCCAGCCGAGGAAGGCCGCGACCACGAGCAGCAGCAGCGGGCCCCAGGGTGACGGTGCGAGCAGGCCGCCCAGCAGGACCGCTCCGGCCGCCAGGCCCACCAGCCACTTCGGGGCGGTGGCGATCCGGGCCAGGAGGGGATAGCTGGCCCGTTCGAGCGCGGCCCTCGCCCCGGGGGTCGGTGACGCCGGCACCGGCCGCGTCGGTCCCGGCCGGGGCCCGCGTTGGCGAGGTGCGGGGGCGGCCGGCCGCCGTTGGTCTCGCGCGCCGCCGGGGCGGCCTGAGCGGCGTCGCTTGCGGGACACGTCTGCGGTCCTCCTCGGGGCGCCGGAGCGGGCCACGGGCCGCGGGGCCGTGGCGCCGTGTGGTGGCCGTGGCGGGCCGTGGCGGCGCCCGGGAAGCCGGGGGATCGGCGGGGGCGTCGCCACCGGACCGTACCGTGGTCCCCCCATCGTCCCGCACGTCCCGGAGGAACCCGTGCTCGCCGTCACCCGCTATCGCGTCGCCGGGCCGGACGCCGCCGACTTCCTGCACCGCGCGCGTGAGGCGCTCGCCGCCCTGGCGGGGCGGCCCGGCTGGTACGGCGGGACCGTGGGCCGGGCCACCGACGACCCCGAGCTGTGGGTGGTCACGTCCGAGTGGGGGGACGTCGGGTCCTACCGGCGCGCCCTGGGTGACCACGACGTCAAGCTGCGTGCCGTGCCCCTGCTGGCGCTGGCCCTCGACGAGCCCACGGCGTTCGAGGTGCTCGGCCGCGTCGACGCCTCCGAGGGCAGGCCAGGGGCGCCGACCGGCCGTAGCGGTCGAGCCGCCGACGCGGCCACGGTCGGTGTCGGCGAGGCGGCGGCTCCCGCCGTCCCGTCCGACCTCGACTGACGTGGGAGCGGAGCACAACCACCGCGGCGAGCCGGCGCTGCCGTCGCCTCCGGCGGTGCGCCGGGCGATCGTCGCCGCCCTCGTCCCGCTGGTGCTGGCGACGGTGGCGGGCCTGGTTCTGCTCTGGCCGACCGAGCCGGGGCCGTCGGTGGTCGGGGCCGAACGTGTCGACGGCACGATCGTCGACGTCTACCCGTGCGTCGACGTGGCGGAGCCCGACCCGGAGACGCTCGACGTCGCACCCCCCACCGAGGAGTGCCTCGAGGCGCTCGTCACGGTCGACGCCGGGCGCGACGCCGGTGAGCAGGTGCTGGTCCCCCTCCCGTACGGGCCGGGGGTCCCGGACTTCGCGCCAGGTGACGAGGTCGTCCTGGGCGGGATCCCCGACGCGCCGCTCGAGAGTCGCTACGAGGTGCTCGACTTCCAGCGCACGACCCCGCTCCTGCTGCTGGCCGTGCTCTTCTCGCTCGCGGTGGTGGCGCTCTCCCGGTGGCGCGGGGTGGCGGCGCTGGTGGGACTGGGGCTGTCGGTCGTGGTGCTCGCGACCTTCGTGCTCCCGGCCCTGCTCGCCGGGGAGTCCCCACTGGCCGTGGCTGTGGTGGGGTCCTCGGCCATCATGATCCTCACGCTGTACCTCTCGCACGGGATCTCCGTGCGCACCTCGGTGGCGCTGCTCGGCACGCTGATCAGCCTCACGCTCACCGGCCTGCTCGGCGCCTACTTCACCCAGGCGGCCCGGTTCGCGGGCCTGGCCGACGAGAGCTCGGCCTACCTGGGCTCGCTCGAGAGCGACATCGACATCCGTGGACTGCTGCTCGCCGGGCTGGTCATCGGCGCGCTCGGGGTGCTCGACGACGTCACGGTGACCCAGACAGCCGCCGTCTGGGAGATCGCCCGGGCCGACCCCGATGCGTCCCGCCGACAGCTGGTGACGGCCGGTCTGCGGGTCGGCCGCGACCATGTGGCCGCCACCGTCAACACCCTGGTGCTCGCCTACGCGGGTGCGGCACTGCCGGTCCTCCTGCTCTTCGCCGTGGCAGGTCAAGGAGTCGTCGACACGGTCACCACGGAGCTGGTCGCCCAGGAAGTGGTCCGCGCCCTGGTGGGCGGCCTCGGCATCGTCGCGGCCGTGCCGGTCACGACGCTGCTCGCGGCGCTCGCCGTACGGGAACGGACCCGCCGGCGTGGCCGGAGAGTCCGCGGGATCGCCGCGGAGCCCTAGGGTCCAGGAGGCCTGCGCCCGCACGGGTACCCTGGTGCGTCGGCCCCCGGTCCGTACCGGCCGTACGGGGCTGTCCCCTCGCCGACCGCCAGCCGGATGGAGTGAGCCCCACGTGGCCGCCGACAAGATCATCGACTCGCTCGTCTCCCTCGCCAAGCGCCGTGGCTTCGTCTACCCCACCGGGGAGATCTATGGCGGCACGCGATCGGCGTGGGACTACGGCCCGCTCGGGGTGGAGCTCAAGGAGAACATCCGCCGCCAGTGGTGGCGAGCCACCGTGCAGACGCGCGACGACGTCGTGGGTATCGACTCGGCGGTGATCCTGCCGAGCCAGGTCTGGGTGGCCTCGGGACACGTCGACGCCTTCGTCGACCCGCTCACCGAGTGCCAGTCCTGCCACCGGCGCTTCCGCGCCGACCAGCTCGTCGAGGCGTACGAGGAGAAGCACGGGCGGTCGCCCGAGCGGGGCCTGGGCGACGTCAACTGTCCGAACTGCGGCACCAAGGGCGCCTTCACGGAGCCTCGGATGTTCAACGGCCTGCTCAAGACGCACCTGGGCCCGGTCGAGACCGACGAGGGGCTGCACTACCTGCGGCCGGAGACCGCACAGGGGATCTTCGTCAACTTCCTCAATGTCATGAACTCCTCGCGCCGCCGGCCGCCGTTCGGCATCGCCCAGACCGGCAAATCGTTCCGCAACGAGATCACACCGGGCAACTTCATCTTCCGGACGCGAGAGTTCGAGCAGATGGAGATGGAGTACTTCGTCGAGCCCGGCACCGACGAGGAGTGGCACGACTACTGGCTGCAGACCCGCTGGGACTGGTACGTCGACCTCGGGCTGTCGCCGGAGAACCTGCGCCTCTACGAGCACCCGCAAGAGAAGCTCTCGCACTACTCCAAGCGCACGGTCGACATCGAGTACCGCTTCCGCTTCGGGGGCAGCGAGTTCGCCGAGCTCGAGGGCGTGGCCAACCGGACCGACTTCGACCTCACGACGCACGCCAAGCACTCCGGGGCCGACCTCACCTACTTCGACCAGGACAAGGGCGAGCGCTGGACCCCGTACGTCATCGAGCCCGCCGCCGGGCTGACCCGCTCGGTGCTCGCCTTCATGATCGATGCGTACGACGTGGACGAGGCGCCCAACGCCAAGGGCGGAGTGGACAAGCGCACCGTCATGCGCTTCGACCCACGACTGGCGCCGGTCAAGGCGGCCGTGCTGCCGCTGTCGCGCAACCCCGATCTGTCCCCCAAGGCCCGCGACCTGGCGGCGAGGCTGCGGGTGCGCTGGAACGTGGACTTCGACGACGCCGGCGCGATCGGGCGGAGGTACCGGCGGCAGGACGAGATCGGCACGCCGTACTGCGTGACCGTGGACTTCGACACCCTCGAGGACGACGCGGTGACCGTACGGGACCGGGACTCCATGGCGCAGGAGCGGGTGGGGCTGGACCGGGTGGAGACCTACCTCGTGGAGCGGCTGCCCGGCTGCTGACCCGGCTCGGGGGTGCTGGGTGTGAGGTCCCCGTCCCGGGTGGCGGGACGGTGAACTCACGGTGATCTCGGGCCACCTGGTCAACGGTGGCGGCGGAGATCACCGTGTGGCGGAGGTCCCGGGCGGCGGGACGGTGAACTCACGGTGATCAGCACCGCCCCGGTGGCAGGGGTGGCTGGTGATCACCGTGAGTTCCGGGTCCCGGGTGGCGGGACGGCCAGCTCACGGTGATCTCGGGCCATCCGGTTATCCCCGGCGGCGCAGCCACCGCGGCCGGCGCAGGTCCCGCGTGAGGACCGCCGCGGCACTCCTCCCGCTTGCCCCGAACACCCCGCCACCAGGGTGCGTGGAGGCCCCCGTGAGGTAGAGCCCGGGCACCGGCGTCCGGTAGCCCGCGAGCTCGGGCAGCGGCCGGAGGCTGAACATCGCGTCCAGGCCCATCTCCACGTGCATGACGTTGCCCCGCAGCAGCCCCAGCTCCCGCTCGAGGTCGACCGGGGTCTGGACGTGGACGCGCTCGATCGTGGACGCGAACCCAGGCGCCGCCTTCTCGACCTGTCCCACGATCCGCTCCGCCTCCCGGTCGCGGATCCGGTCCCAGCGCTCCCCGCCCGCCAGCTCGTACGGGTGCCACTGGGCCCACAGCGTCACCGAGTGCCGCCCCGCGGGCGCCACCCCGGGGTCGAGGGCCGAGAAGGTCATGGCGAGGACGGCGGGCTCGCTCGGCGTGCGACCGGCGGCGAACTCCCCGTACGCGCGCCGCAACGCCGTACGGGAGGGGGCCAGCAGCTGCATCGCGGAGTACGGCGCGTCGGACCCGTCGGCGGCCGGATACCGGGGCAAGTCGCGCGTGCCCAGCCGCACCGCCATGCCCAGGCCGTTGCCGACCCGGACGGCTCGGCGCACCCGGTCGAGCCACCACTCGTCGCCGAGCAGGCCGAAGGTGGTCAGGACGTGGCAGCCGGCGAGCACCGCCCGCGATCGGATCCGGTCTCCGCCGCTGGTGAGGACGCCGTCGACCCGTCCGGAGGGGGCCCGGGTGATCCGCCGGGCGCCGTCACCCAGCCGCAGCCGGCCCCCCGACCGGCGTAGGCGCTCGGCCAGGGCGGTCGAGAGCGCGCCCGAACCACCCACGGCCCGTCCCGGCGCGACACGGTGCATCAGGGGGTTCCAGCCGACCAGCGCCCCGGTGCCCGCCTCGTGCGTCGGCGGGCCGGACTGGGCGCCGAGCCAGGCGAGTGCCGTCTTGAGCCGCTCGTCGCCGAAGTGCTCGTCGAGCAGGTGGTCACCGGGGACCAGGAACCGCCTCGTGGTCTCGGCCGTGCCGTCCGGCGACCGGCGGTTGACCCGGACCAGGCCGCGACCGACCGAGGCGCCCGTCGGCGGTCTCTGGAAGGCGTCGAAGACCGGCTCGCTGAGGTCGGCCCAGGTCGTCGCGAATCGGTGGTAGGCATCGGCATCCCGCTCGCCGCACACGGCCTCGATCGACGCGCAGGTCCGCTCCAGGTCGACGTGGAAGGTGATCGCCTCGTCGCCGAACGGGGCGTAGCCCCACGGATCCATGTCCAGGTACCGGAGGCCGCATTCGGCCAGCCCCAGCTGCTCGACGATCCCGGTATGGCGGACCATGATGTGGGCGCTCGAGCCCCGGTCCACCCGGTAGCCGGGCCAGCGCTCGACGGTGGAGCAGGCGCCGCCGACCACGGTGTCGCGTTCGACGACCTCCACGTCCAGTCCGGCGCGGGCCAGGTAGCACGCCGCGACAAGGGCGTTGTGGCCGGCTCCGACGACCACCACGTCACGGATGATCATCCCACTCCCTTCGCCGCCGCGACGCCGCCGGTCGGGACGCGGTCCGCGGTCCCGACCGACAGCTCGCGTCCGTGCAGCCTTCCGACGGCCTCCAGGACCCCGAAGCGGGCGAAGAGGTCCTCGACATGCCAGCCCGTCTCCCTCGTACGTCGGATGACGTCGCGGTGCTCGGGGGTGCCGTAGGCGAACCGCCGCAGGTCATCGGCCGAGGCCCAGACGCTGAACGTGCCCATGAGTACGAGGGGGGCGTCGCCGATCCCGATGGCCAGCCGAAGTCCTGGTGTGCCGTGCAGGGCTTCGTTGACCCGGGGGACCGCCGCCCAGAACGCCCGGCCGCGGGACTGGCGCACCCGGGCCCGGGTCAGGGCGGCGACGGGTCCGTCCCACCGGGCCCCCCGAGGGGAGCCGAAGGGTTGTCGACCTGACCAGGCACCCTGGCTCCGCAAGGGTCGGAGCGCGAGCCGGAGGTACTCCTCCGACCGGCGTCGCCAGCCGGTGATCGTCGCTGAGCTCTCGAACGCGCGGGCGTCGTCGTCGTGCTCCCAGGCGGCGAGCACCGCCCAGTGCCTCGGGTCCGCATCGCGCAGCGTGAACGTGCGTCCCGCTCCGGTCCCGAGCAGCTTGGCGAAGCGCAGCCCCCGTGCCGTACGCAGGGGGCGCCGGTCGAGGGCCATGTGCAGGACGGCCGAGCCCACGGCCCGGCGTGGGACGCCGAACACGTGGAGCGTGACGAGCGCGGGAGGGCGGTCCTGCACCCTCGCGACGCTAGGGTGACGGCCGCGCTCCCGCGACTCGAGACGAGGCGACCCGGCCGCCCCTGGCGGTCACACCATGAGGTCTCGACGCCGGAAGAAGGCCAGGCCGACCGCGACGGCGACCGCTGCGAGAGCGACCAGCAGCCCCACGTCGCCCCACTGGACGCCCGAGACGAGCGGCTGCCCCTGGGAGTACCAGGAGAACGGTGAGACCTCGGTCAGCCAGGAGAGCGCCTCAGCCTGGGGGGCGAGCGCGTTGGCCATCCACGACAGCACGGCGACGACTGCGCCGCCGCCGATCGCCGCCGCCTTGGAGCCCGTCGCGGCCCCGATGGCGAGCGTCACCGCGCCCATCGCCAGCCCCAGCGCGACGAGGTGCAGGGACGCGGCGGCCAGCTGGCCCACGCCGACGTCGAGGTCGGCCGGTCCGGACACCACCCGGACGGCGACGACGACGGTGACCCCGAGTGCCACCAGCCCAAGCACCAGGGTCAAGGCGCGCTGCAGCACGACCGAGGGCCGCGAGACCGGGTGCGCGAGCAGCAGGTCCAGGACCCCGCTCTGCTCGTCGCCCGCGATGAACCGCGCGCCCCAGCCGATGGCGAACACCATGACCAGCACCGGTCCGAGGATCCCGAACACCGTGGACCCGAGGTAGCCGGCGGGACTGGCGAGGTCCTGCATCCCGAAGGCGTCGATGACGCCGGACGGCATGCTGGCGTACGCGTCGGCGAACTCCGGCGCGCTCACCGACGGGTAGAAGCCGGCGTAGAGGACGGACACGCCGGCGATGCCGAGCACCCAGCCGAGCAGGGCACGGCGCTGCTGGTAGAGCGTCTGGCTCCACACCTCACGCGACATCGACGTGCTCCTTCTGCGAGTAGTAGCCGAGGAAGATCTCCTCGAGATCGGCCTCGTCGACGACGAGGTCGAGGACGGTGTGCCGGGCCAGGGCCTTGACGAGGGCGTCGGGGGAGCCGTCGACCCGGCAGTGCAGGACGGCTCCCTCCACCCGGACGTCGTGGACGTCGGGCAGTGCGGCGAACTCGTCGGCCGCGACGGGGGAGGCCAGCTGGGCCTCGACCCGGCGGGGGGCGCGCTCGCGGAGGGATTCGACCGACTCGACCGTGACGAGCTCGCCGGCGCGGACGAGACCTGCCCGGTCCGCACCGCGTTGCACCTCGCTGAGGACGTGGGAGGACATGAACACCGTACGGCCGTTCGCCTTGGCCTCGCGGACGAGGTCCAGGAAGGTCTGCTGCATCAGCGGATCGAGCCCGCTCGTCGGCTCGTCGAGGACGAGGAGCTCCGGGTCGTGCATGAACGCCTGGACGATGCCGACCTTCTGCCGGTTGCCCTTGGAGAGGGCCTTGACCGGTCTGGACAGGTCTAGGTCGAGGCGCTCGGCCAGCTCGCTGACCCGTTGGCCGGGGACACCGCCGCGCAGGTGGCCGAGGTGCTCCACGAGTTGGCGGCCGGTCTGGCGCCCGTCGGCGACGAAGTCGCCGGGGAGGTAGCCGATCCGCCGGCGCAGCTCGACCCCGTCCCGGGACGGGTCGAGCCCCAGGACCCGGACCTCGCCGGCTGTAGGTCGGATCAGGTCGAGCAGGATGCGGATGGTGGTGGTCTTGCCGGCGCCGTTGGGGCCGAGGAATCCGTAGACCTCGCCGGACTCGACGCGCAGGTCGAGACCCAGGAGTGCCGGGGTGCGCCCGTAGGACTTCACCAGCCGTCGGGTCTCGATCGCCGCTGTGGTGCTCATGCTGACTCCAGGTTCGGGGCCGGGCTGTCCGGCCGGGTGGTCTCGTCAGAGGAGGGGGTCGCCCCGGTATCGGGCGGTCGGGCCTGTCGGGCGAAGGCGGCGTCGAAGGCCTGCAGGTAGCGGTCGTCGGTGAAGAGGCCGTGGGTGAAGAGCTCGAGGAGCACGCGGGAGACCCGGACGATGCCCTCGGGGGTGAGGGGGTCGGAGCCGGTGGCCCGGGCGATGTGGTCGGGCATCAGCAGGGCGCCCATCCGGACGCTGACCAGCAGGGCGGCCCGCATCCCGGGGTCGGAGGTCGGGCGCACGACCCCGTCGGCCTCGAAGTGGTCGAGGAACTCCGCGGTGAGCCGGATGAGCTCGTCGGTGACGAGGTCGGCGTGGTGACCGCCCTCGACCACCAGCCGGCCGAGGAACCGCACGACGGCTATGCCCTCGCTCATGAGCGACTCGACGGCCGACATGCCCGCGGCCGGGTCCCCACCCTCCGCGGCCGCCGTCTTCGCCTGCATCAGATCGATGACGTGCTGGCCGCAGGCCTCACGCAGTCCCTCCTTGGAGCCGAAGTGGTGGAGCACCAGGGCGGGGGAGACGCCGGCGTCGGTGGCCACCTGACGGACGGTCGTCGCCCGGGTGCCCTGGGTGCCGAACCGCGCGACGGCCGCGTCGCGGATCCGGGACCTGGCGGTCAGGTCGTCGGCTGAACGCATGTTCAGTATGCTGAACCAACGTTCAGTCGGTGTCAAGAGCCGACTCGGCAGACCGTGCAGTCCACCTCCCACGCACCGCCCGCGCCCCGCCCCCTAGGACCCACGGTGATCTTGGGCGGGTGCCCGCGTGGTTGCTCGCCAGCACCGTGTGGCCGGTTTCCCGCGTCCAGCGACCTGCAGCCCACGGTGATCTCCGGGCCTGGCCTCTCGTGATCTGTCGTTGATCACCGTGTGGCCCAGGTCCCGTCCGCCGCGATGCGCACCCCACGGTGATCTCGCCCGACCCGGCGCTGGTTGCCCGTCCACGCCCTCGCCGGGCTGCACCCCGTCGTCCAGTCAAGAGAGCGGACAATGGGCGGATGATCCCCGCCCCCCCGACGCCGAGCACGGCGCCCGAGCACCGGGCAGCAGCGGGTCACACCACGGCGTCGGACGACCCGGCTCGCGGCGCCTCCGCGGTCGGGGCAACGGCCTCCGCCGGCGCCGGCACGCTGACCGCCCCGCTCCGCCTCGGGCCGCTCACCGTCGACCCGCCGGTCGTCCTCGCCCCCATGGCCGGGATCACCAACGCCGCCTTCCGGAAGCTGTGCGCGGAGTACGGGGCCGGGCTCTACGTCTGCGAGATGATCACGTCCCGCGGGATCGTGGAGCGCGACGCCAAGACGTTGTCGATGCTGGTCTTCGACCCGGCCGAGCGGGTGCGCTCCGTCCAGCTCTACGGCGTCGACCCCGGGACGGTGGCCGGAGCCGTCGGGGTGCTCGCCGAGGAGCACGGGGTCGCCCACGTGGACCTCAACTTCGGCTGCCCCGTACCCAAGGTCACGCGCAGGGGCGGCGGTGCGGCCCTTCCGTACAAGCGCGGGCTCCTGGCTCGGATCCTCGAGGCCGCCGTCCGGGCGGCCGAGCCGTACGGCATCCCTGTGACGATGAAGACCCGGACGGGGATCGACGAGAACCACCTCACTTACCTCGACGCCGGGCGGATCGCCGAGGAGGCGGGCTGCGCGGCGATCGCCTTGCACGGTCGTACTGCCGCGCAGCACTACTCGGGCGGCGCGGACTGGGGGGCCATCGCGCAGCTGCGAGAGCACGTGTCGATCCCCGTGCTCGGAAACGGCGACGTCTGGGAGGCGGTGGACGCTCTCCGGCTGGTCCGGTCCACGGGTGCCGACGGGGTTGTCGTCGGTCGCGGCTGCCTGGGTCGGCCGTGGCTGTTCCGCGACCTGGCGGCGGCCTTCGCTGGAGAGCCGCTCCCACCCCCGCCGGACCTGGGGGCGGTGGCGGCCACCTTGCGCAGGCACGGAGAGCTGCTGTCGGCGCTGATGGGCGAGGAACGGGGTCTGCGCGACCTACGCAAGCACATGGCCTGGTACCTCAAGGGATTCGTGGTCGGCAGCGAGATCCGTGCCGCCCTTGGCATGGTGACGAGCCTGGCGCAGCTGGATGCCCTGCTGTCTCGGCTGGATCCCGACCAGCCGTATCCGGCCTCGGAGCTCGGCCTGCCCCGCGGCCGCCAGGGCAGCCCACGACGGGTCGCGCTCCCCGACGGATGGCTGGCCGACACCGACGGGGTGGGCGTCGACCTGGCCGACGCCGAGATCGGCGTGTCGGGGGGTTGAGCACCGGACTGGCCACGTCCCGAGCTGCTCGCCGGAGGCGCCCGTGTTCGACGACGCCCGACGGTGGGCTCCGAGGTGACGCTGGTCCCCGGCGGCCAGGGCGTTCGACCCCCCGTGGGGTGATCACGGACCTGTTGCCCCGCGGCGCCCGGCGGTACCGTCCCAAGGGAAGCCGAGGCGACGGAGGGCTGACCTGTGCCGAAGTATGTCTACGATTTCTCCGAGGGCAGCAAGGACGACAAGGACCTGCTCGGAGGCAAGGGGGCCAACCTCTGCGAGATGACCAACCTCGGGCTGCCGGTGCCGCCCGGGTTCGTCATCTCCACCGAGGCGTGTCGCACCTACCTTCAGCACGGCTCCGAGCCCGAGGAGCTGGCCCAGGAGGTCGAGGAGCACCTGCAGGCGCTCGAGGAGCGCATGGGGAAGCGGCTGGGCCAGGGTGACGACCCGCTGCTGCTCGGCGTCCGCTCAGGCGGCAAGTTCTCCATGCCGGGCATGATGGACACCGTCCTCAACGTGGGGCTGTCCGACACGAGTGTCGGCGGGCTGGCGGCGATGGCGGGCGACGAGCGCTTCGCCTGGGACTCCTACCGGCGGCTGCTGCAGATGTTCGGCAAGACCGTGCTGGGGATCGACGGCGAGGCGTTCGAGAGCAAGCACGACGCGGCCAAGTCCCGCAAGGGCGCCACATCCGACCTCGACCTCGACGCGGACGACCTCAGGCGTCTCGCCGATGACTACAAGGCCGTGGTCCTCGAGGCCACTGGCAAGGAGTTCCCGCAGGACCCGCGTGAGCAGCTGCGCCTGGCCGTCCTCGCCGTCTTCGACTCCTGGAACACCGAGCGCGCCCGCATCTACCGCCGGCAGGAGCGTTTGCCCGAGGACCTGGGCACCGCGGTCAACGTCATGGCGATGGTGTTCGGCAACCTCGGCCCCGACTCCGGTACCGGTGTGGCCTTCACCCGCGACCCTGCGACCGGCCACCAGGGCGTGTACGGCGACTACCTCTCGAACGCCCAGGGCGAGGACGTGGTCGCGGGGATCCGCAACACCTTGTCGCTGGCCGATCTGCAGAAGCTCGACGAGGCCTCGTACGACGAGCTCATCGGGATCATGGGCACGTTGGAGCGCCACTACAAGGATCTCTGCGACATCGAGTTCACCATCGAGCGCGGCAAGCTCTGGATGCTGCAGACCCGAGTGGGCAAGCGCACCGCGGCGGCGGCGTTCCGGATCGCCGGCCAGCTGGTCGACGAGGGACTCATCGACGAGGACGAGGCGCTGACCCGCGTCGCGGGCGCACAGCTGGCCAAGCTGATGTTCCCGCAGTTCGACCCGGCCGCGGAGCGCACCTTCATCGCCGCGGGCATGGCCGCCAGCCCCGGGGCCGCCGTCGGCAAGGCCGCCTTCGACTCGGCCACCGCCGTGGAGTGGGCCGAGCGGGGCGAGACGGTCATCCTCGTGCGCCGCGAGACCAACCCCGACGACCTGCGCGGCATGGTGGCCGCTCGCGGAGTCCTCACCTCGCGCGGTGGCAAGACCTCCCACGCGGCCGTGGTCGCCCGCGGCATGGGCCGTACCTGCGTGGTCGGTGTCGAGGCGCTGCGAGTCGACCCGCAGCACCGGGAGTTCCGGACCCCCGACGGCGTCTGCGTCCGCGAGGGCGACGTCATCTCCATCGACGGCGGGACCGGCGAGGTCTTCCTCGGGTCGGTGCCTGTCGTGCCGAGCTCGGTCGTAGAGGCCCTGCAACACGGGGGTGAACCCGAAGGGCTCGATCCCACCCAGGCCGAGGTCGTCCGCGCCGTCCACCGGCTGATGGAGCACGCCGACCGCCGTCGGCGACTGGGCGTGCGCGCCAACGCTGATACCGGCCCCGACGCGCAACGCGCCCGAGAGCTGGGCGCCGCGGGCATCGGGCTGTGCCGGACCGAGCACATGTTCCTCGGACCGCGCCGCAAGATCGTCGAGCGGGTGATCCTCGCCCGGACCGACGAGCAGCGCGAGTCGGCGCTCGGGGAGCTGCTGGTGCCGCAGCGGGACGACTTCGTCGAGATCCTCGAGGCGATGGACGGCCTGCCGGTGACCATCAGGCTGCTCGACCCTCCGCTGCACGAGTTCCTGCCCGACCTCACCGACCTGTCGGTCCGGGTGGCGGTGGGTGAGGCCACCGGCAAGCCCGACACCGAGGCGGCCGAGCTGCTCAAGGAGGTCCAGCGCCTGCACGAGCAGAACCCCATGCTCGGCATGCGTGGCGTGCGCCTCGGTCTCGTCATACCCGGGCTATTCATCCTCCAGGTGCGTGCGATCGCCGAGGCGGCGGCCGAGCTGGTCGCCCGTGGCCGCGACCCGCGGCCGGAGATCATGGTGCCGCTGGTGGCCGCCGTCCAGGAGCTCGAGGCGATCCGCGAGCAGGCCGACGCGACCGTTGCCGAGGTGGCCGCCGAACACGGGATCGAGCTGCGGTTCCCGATCGGCACGATGATCGAGCTGCCCCGCGCCTGCATGACCGCGCCCCAGATCGCCGAGGCTGCGGAGTTCTTCTCCTTCGGCACCAACGACCTCACCCAGACCGCGTGGGGCTTCAGCCGCGACGACGTCGAGGCGGCCTTCTTCCCGGCCTACCTCGATCGCGGGATCTTCGGGGTCAGCCCGTTCGAGTCCCTCGACACCGAGGGGGTCGGCCGCCTGGTGTCCATCGCCGCGTGGGAGGGGAAGGAGAGTCGACCGGACCTCAAGATCGGGGTCTGCGGGGAGCACGGCGGCGACCCCGACTCGATCCACTTCTTCGAGTCGATCCTGCTGGACTACGTGTCGTGCTCGCCCTTCCGGGTGCCGGTCGCGCGCCTCGAGGCCGGGCGGGCCACGGTGCTCCACGGCAGGGCCGCGGCCAGCGACAGCCGCTGACGACGACGGCGGGGGGCCCGGTTAGGGTCTGCGGGTGTCCCGCGTCGTCCGCCTGATCCTGACCGCGGTCGTCGTCCTGGCTCTGGCCTGGCTGGCCTCCGTGCCCCTGCGCATCTGGTGGGACGCCCGGCAGGAGGACCACCGGGCCTCCGATGCCATCGTCGTGCTCGGCGCAGCCCAGTACAACGGCCGCCCGTCGCCGGTGTTCGAGGCGAGGCTGCGCAAGGCGCAGGAGCTGCACGAGGAGGGGGTCGCGCCGGTCGTCGTCACCGTCGGTGCCGGTCGGCAGGGCGATCGGACCACGGAGGCGAACGCCGGGGCCGACTGGCTGGTCGACGTGGCCGGGCTGCCCGTCGACCAGGTGGTGGCGGTCCCCGAGGGCGTGGACACCAAGGGCTCGCTGGAGGCCGTGGGGGAGGTCTTCGCCCAGCACGGCTGGGTGACCGCGGTCCTGGTGAGCGACCCGTGGCACACGTTCCGCTCCAAGGCCATCGCGGCAGCCGCGGGCATGGACGCCGTGGCAGCGCCCGTACGGTCCGGGCCGGTCGTGCAGAGCCGCGGCACCCAGCTCCGCTACATCCTGCGCGAGACCGGTGCCTACCTGGCCTGGCGGCTGGCGGGCGCTTCGGCCGCCGGCGGCGAGGAGACCGCCTGAACCGGGTCGGCCCGCCGGCCCGTCGCTAGGCTGGGGCAGCGTGCCCGGCTACCACCCGTACGACGAGGAGCGCTGGCTCCCGGAGCCGGGCAAGCGGCCCGGTCGGTCGGCCTTCGCACGTGACCGCGCCCGGGTCGTGCACAGCGCCGGCCTGCGCCGGCTGGCCGCCAAGACGCAGGTCGTCGGCCCCGGCACGGACGACTTCGTCCGCAACCGGCTCACGCACTCGCTCGAGGTCGCCCAGGTCGGCCGGGAGCTCGGCGAGGCGCTCGGCTGCGACCCCGATGTGGTCGACGCGGCCTGCCTCGCCCACGACCTCGGCCACCCGCCCTTCGGGCACAACGGGGAGCAGGCGCTGGACGAGGTCGCGGCGTCGTGCGGTGGCTTCGAGGGCAATGCCCAGACTCTCCGCCTGCTGACCCGGCTCGAGCCCAAGGTGGTCGACCCGCGCACCGGGCGGGGAGCGGGCCTCAACCTCACCCGAGCCTGCCTGGACGCCGCCACGAAGTACCCCTGGCAGCGCCGTCCGGGTGGCGGCAAGTACGGCGTCTACACCGAGGACCTGGAGGTCTTCGGCTGGCTGCGGGCGGGCGCGCCCGAGGCCCACCGCTGCCTCGAGGCCCAGGTGATGGACTTCGCCGACGACGTGGCCTACTCGGTGCACGACGTGGAGGACGCCGTCGTCGGCGGCCGCCTGGACCCGGGAGTCCACCTGGACGACGCCGCCGAGCGGGACCGGCTGGTCCGCCTCGTACGGGAGTGGTACCTGCCCGACGGGGCCTCGGCGGAGCTGTTGGAGCGGCTGGACGTGCTGCGCTCCCAGCCCTCCTGGGTCCCCGCGTACGACGGAAGCCGGCGCACCCTGGCTGCCCTCAAGGACATGACCAGCCAGCTGATCGGCCGGTTCTGCGGGGCGGCCGAGCAGGCGACCCGCGAGGCGGCGGGCGGCGGGCGGCTCACGCGCTACTGCGCCGACCTCGTCGTGCCGCGGGCCACCCGGGTGGAGGTGGCCGTGCTCAAGGGGCTCGCCGCCGTGTACGTGATGACGGCTGAGGACCGCCAGCCCGTCTACGAGCGGCAGCGCCAGCAGGTGCACGATCTGGCGGAGCGGCTGCTGGCGGGAGCTCCGCACCAGCTGGAGCCGGCGCTCCGGGAGGACTGGGAGCACGCCGGCGACGATGCCGGGCGGCTGCGGGTCGTCGTCGACCAGGTCGCGTCGCTCACCGACGCGAGCGCCGTGACGCTGCTGCGGCGGCTCTCCGGTTGACACCGCCTCCATCCGGGCATGGGCTGGTGCGGGTCCGTCGTGGTGGAGGTGGTCCTCGATGTCGCAGGCGTACGTGGTCGTGGGTGGCGGTCTGGCCGGTGGCAAGGCGGTCGAGACGTTGCGCGAGGAGGGCTTTACCGGGCCGGTCGTGCTGGTCACGGCCGAGGAGGAGCTGCCGTACGAGCGGCCGCCGCTGTCCAAGGGCTACCTTCTCGGCAAGGAGCCGCGCGACCAGGCGTACGTCCACGACCGGGACTGGTACCACGAGCGGTCGGTCGAGCTGCGGCTGGGCACCCGCGTCGTCGCGATCGACCGGTCGGCACAGGAGGTCGTGCTCGACGGTGGCGAGAGGGTGGCCTACGAGCGGCTGCTGCTGGCGACCGGCTCGGCCGTTCGCCGGTTGGACGTCCCAGGCTCGGACTTGGACGGGGTCCTGTACCTGCGCGAGCTGCGCGACGCGGACCGGATCAAGGCCGTCCTCGAGGGCCGCGGCCGGGTGGCGGTCGTCGGCGGTGGCTGGATCGGGTTGGAGGTCGCCGCAGCCGCCCGGACGTACGGCTGTGAGGTGACGCTGGTGGAGGCGGCGCCCCTCCCGCTCCTGGGCGTGCTCGGGGAGGAGGTGGGCCGGACCTTCGCCGACCTGCACCGCGAGCACGGGGTGGACCTGCTCCTGTCGACCGGCGTCGCGGAGCTCGTGGGTGAGGGCGGCCGGGTGACGGGGTTGGTCACCGACGGCGGCCGCCGGGTCGCCGCCGACGCGGTGGTAGTGGGGATCGGGGTGCGGCCGCTGACCGACCTGGCCGAGTCCGCGGGCCTCGAGGTCGACAACGGCGTCCTGGTGGACCAGTCGCTGCGGACCTCGGACCCGGCGGTCTTCGCGGCTGGTGACGTGGCCAACGCCTACAACCCCCTGCTCGGTCGGCGGGTCCGGGTCGAGCACTGGGCCAACGCCCTCCACGGCGGGCCCGCCGCCGCTCGGGCCATGCTCGGCCAGGACGTCGTCTACGACCGGCTGCCGTACTTCTTCTCCGACCAGTACGACCTGGGCATGGAGTACGTGGGGCAGCCCGCCCCCGGCGAGGTGGACCGGGTCGTGCTGCGCGGCGACGTCGCCGGCCGGGCGTTCCAGGCCTTCTGGCTCTCGGGCGGACACATCGTCGCGGGCATGCACGCCAACCTCTGGGACGAGGGCATCGACCCGGTCAAGGCACTTGTCGCCGAGCGGGTCGAGGTCGACCCGGACCGGCTCGCCGACGCCGGAGTGCCGCTGGCCGAGGTGGTGGCGTGATCGTGCGCTGACGGGGCCGCTCCCGTGGGTGCCTGCCGGTTGGTGGGCGAGCCGGACCGTCTGCTCCCGGTGGGCCGGGGGCAGAACCAGGGTCGAGTCAGGGTCGACCCCGATGGGCAGGGCGCCGTCGGCGAGGCACCGTGGAGGGCATGGACGCACACGAGACCAACCCGCTGCTCGGCCGCTCCGGCGGCACCCTCTCCCGTACCGACCGCCGGGAGACCGTGAAGGACGCCGCCGTCGTCGCCGCGGTCGTCGGCGCTGGCGCCTTCATCCTCTTCGCCATCCTGCCCTTCGTGGCCGCGTGGAGCGGGGCGGCCGGCGCTGCCGCGGGGGCCTTCGTCGCCTGGATGCTGGCCGCCCGCGCCCGCTGACGTCCGACGCTGCCGTCGTTCCCGCACTGATCACGGCAGCCGCGTAAATGGGTGCGCGCCGCGGTTAATGCACCTGGCTCTGTGCCCATCTGCCGCGGCACCGTGGTCGGTGGCGGTCGGTGGCCGGCCCGTCACACCCTCGCCAATGATCACGACAGCCAGGTAAGTGGGCGGTCGCCGTGGTGCATTCACCTGGCTCGGCACCCATTTGCGCGGCTGCCGTGATCATTGGGGGAAGGGGCCGCGCTGTGGACCGGCGCCCGACGGGAGCGGCGGCTCCGTAGACTCCCGGCGTGGCCGGCCGGATCCGTGACGAGGACATCGCGGCCGTCCGCGAGCGGGCCAGGATCGACGAGATCGTCCGCGAGTACGTCACGCTGCGCAACGCCGGCGGTGGGTCGCTGAAGGGCCTGTGCCCCTTCCACGACGAGAAGTCCCCGTCCTTCCACGTGACACCCGCCCGCGGGCTCTACCACTGCTTCGGCTGCCAGGTCGGCGGCGACGTCATCTCGTTCGTCCAGAACATGGAGCAGATCGGCTTCGCCGAGGCCGTCGAGCGCCTGGCCGACAAGGTCGGCATCGCCCTGCGCTACGACGACACCGGCCCGGCGGGTGGACGGCCCGGACGCAACCGGGAGCAGCGCACCCGTCTGGTGGAGGCCCACGCCGCCGCCGCGGAGATGTACGCCGCCACTCTCGTCGACTCTCCCGACGCCGTGCTCGGCCGTCAGTTCCTCGCGGACCGCGGCTTCGACCAGGAGGCGGCGGGGCGGTTCGGGGTCGGCTACGCCCCGCGCGACGGCGACGCGCTGCGCCAGCACCTCCGCGGTCGCGGCTTCACCGACGAGGAGCTGCTCGCGGCCGGGCTGGTCGCCCAGGGGCGCGGGGCCCCGTACGACCGCTTCCGCGGTCGGCTCGTCTGGCCGATCCGCGACCTGCTCGGCGACGTGGTCGGCTTCGGCGCGCGCCGGCTGCACGACGACGACCGGGTCGAGGCCAAGTACCTCAACACCCCAGAGACACCGATCTACCACAAGGGCCACCTGCTGTACGGGGTGGACCTGGCCAAGCGGGACATCGCCCGGCGCTCGCAGGCCGTGGTGGTGGAGGGCTACACCGACGTCATGGCCTGCCATCTCGCGGGGGTGACCACCGCTGTGGCGACCTGCGGGACCGCCTTCGGCGACGAGCACGCCAAGGTGCTGCGCCGGCTGCTGCTCGATCAGGACGAGATGCGCGGTGAGGTGATCTTCACCTTCGACGGCGACGCGGCCGGGCAGAAGGCCGCCCTCCGCGCCTTCGAGGGGGACCAGCGCTTCGTGTCCCAGACCTACATCGCGATCGCTCCCGACGGCCTGGACCCCTGCGAGCTCCGCCAGCGGCAGGGCGACGCGGCCGTCCGCGAGCTGGTGGCCCGGCGGCAGCCGCTGTTCCGCTTCGCGATCCGGTCGATGCTGGCCGAGCACGACCTCGACGGTCCGGAGGGCCGGCGGGCGGCGCTCGACCGGACCGTCCCGCTCGTCGCGCGCATCCGCGACCGCGCGGTGCGGGACGACTACGCCAGGCTGCTGGCCGGCTGGACCGGCGCGGCCGACGAGCTCGCCGTGGTCCGCCGGGTCCGGCAGGTGGCCGGGACACCCGAGCGCGCCGGGAGGCGATACCAGCCACCGCCCGACCCGGGACAGCAGACGCTCGGCGTCCCCGTCCACGGCGACGTCGACCCGCAGACGCTGGCCGTCGAGCGCGAGGCCCTCAAGGCCGCGATCCAGCGCCCGGCCATCGCCGGGCCGCTCTTCGACGACCTCGACGCCGAGGCGTTCCGGTCGCCGGCCTACCGATCCGTACGGGAAGTGGTCGCAAAGGCAGGCGGGTGCGCGACCCAGCCCGGGGGTCCGGGGTGGGTGGACGCGTTGCGGCAGGCCGCACCCGACGAGGTGGTGCGGCACCTGGTCACCGAGCTCGCCGTCGAGCCGGTGCCGGCCGACGACGACGCGATGCCCCGCTACGTCTCCTCGGTCGTCCTGCGCCTGCACGAGATGTGGGTGTCCAGGAGGCTGGTCGGCGTCAAGGCCCGACTCCAGCGCACCGACCCGGAAGCGGAGACGGAGACCTACAACCGACTCTTCGCCGAGCTCATGGCCCTGGAGAAGCACCGCCGCGACCTCCGCGAGCGCGGACTCGGCAACCTCTGACCCCCGGATTGCGCCAGCCGCTCGGGCGAGGCCGAATCGTGGCACGATCGACGCCATGGCACACACGCTGTCCGGACGTGCCGAGTCCGCCACCCAGGCCAGGGTGCTCAAGCTGCTGCGCGACCACGGGCCGCTCTCCCGAGTCGAGCTCGCCGACCGGCTGGGCCTCTCCCGTACCACCATGGCGGTCGAGGTCGGCCGGCTCGTGGAGCAGGAGCTGGCGGCCGAGGTTGGTCCGGCCGCCTCCCGTGGGGGACGGCGGTCGACCCTGGTCGACCTGTCGCCCAGCGTCCGGTTCGTCGGCGTCGCCATCGGCGCCACGGCCATGACCGTCGCCGTCACCGACGGTCGCCTCGCGGTGCTGGGCCAGCGGCACCAAGACGTCGATGTGCGCCAGGGCCCCGAGCACGTCCTCGCGATCGCGATCGAGCTGGCCCGTAAGGTGCTGGCCGAGCAGGGCGTGCACCGTCCGGCAGGCGTCGGGATCGGGGTGCCCGGTCCGGTGGACTTCCACCTCGGCGTTCCCGTCTCGCCCCCCATCATGCCGGGTTGGGACGGCTATCCCGTCCGTGACGTCATCGCCCAGGAGATGGGCTGTCCCGTCCTGCTGGACAACGACGTCAACCTCATGGCTCTCGGCGAGCAGCACGCTGGCGTCGCCCGAACCGTGAAGGACTTCCTCTACGTCAAGATCGGTACGGGGATCGGCTGCGGCATCGTCGTGGACGGCTGCATCTACCGGGGGGTCGACGGGTGCGCCGGGGACATCGGGCACATCCGGGTCGAGGAGTTCGGCCCGACCTGCGCCTGCGGCAACACCGGCTGCCTCGAGGCCTTCTTCGGTGGCGCCGCGCTCGCCCGCGACGCGGTGGCCGCCGCGCGCGCCGGCCGCTCATCCGTCCTGCAGGCGCTGCTGGAGACCAAGGGTGACCTCAGCGCCGCCGACCTCGCCATGGCAGCGGCCCAGGGGGACCCCCAGGCCATCCAGATGGTCCGGGACGGCGGCCGGAGGGTCGGCGTGGTGCTGGCCGGTCTGGTCTCGTTCTTCAACCCCGGGCTCATCGTCATCGGTGGCCGGGTGTCCCGGCTCGGGCACTCACTGCTCGCGGAGATCCGGGGCGTGGTCTACCGCCGCTCCCTGCCGCTGGCCACCGGCAACCTCCCGGTCGTGCTCAGCGAGCTGGGCGACGACGCCGGCACCGTGGGCGCGGCCCGGCTGATCAGTGACGCGGTGTTCGACCCGCGGTGACCGACCGGTGCGCGCTGCCCTGCTCGCCGTCGCACTGCTGCTGGTCGCGCTCGTCGGCTGTAGCGCCGGCGCCGATCCGGAGGCGGGCGCCGAGTCGGAGCCGGTGCGGTGTCCCGAGTCGCAGGCGGAGCCGGGCTTCAGCAGCCTCTTCGACGGGACTCCCGAGAGCCTGACCGGCTGGCGGCAGGCCGGCCCCGGCGGCGTCCGGTTGGAGGAATGCACTCTCCGTACGTACGGGGGCCTCGGGCTGCTCTGGCACGAGCGCCCGCTGTCGGCGTACGAGCTGCGGGTGGACTGGCGCCTCGTGGGGGACGACAACTCGGGGGTCTTCGTGGGCTTCCCCGACCCGGGGGACGACCCGGGCGTCGCCATCGCCGTGGGCCGGGAGGTGCAGATCGACGCCACCGACACACCTGACGCGACGACCGGGGCCGTCTACGCCGTCCAGGCACCCGACACCGCTGCCCGCGACCGAGCCCTGGCGCCACCCGGCGAGTGGAACACCTTCGCCGTCACGGTGCAGGACCGCAGGATCGTGGTCGAGCTGAACGGCGTGCTGGTCAACGACTACGTCGAGACCGACCCGACCCGTCTGGTGGTGCCCGGCCACGTGGGGCTGCAGAACCACGGGGAGGCAGACCAGGTGTCCTTCCGCCGCGTGCGGGTCCGCGAGCTCCGCTGAGGGATGATGCGGCTCATGCCCACCGTCGCGGGAATCGACTCGTCCACCCAGTCCTGCAAGGTCGTCGTCTGTGACGCTGACTCCGGTGCCGTCCTCGCCGACGCCCGGGCCGCGCACCCCGACGGCACCGAGGCCGACCCGCAGCTGTGGTGGGAGGCCCTGGAGGAGGCGGGCGGCGGGCTGCTCGACGACGTCGATGCGGTGGCGGTGGCCGGGCAGCAGCACGGCATGGTCGCGCTGGACGGCGAGGGCCGGGTTGTCCGTCCCGCGCTGCTGTGGAACGACACCCGGTCGTCGGGGTCGGCCCGTGAGCTCGTCCAGGAGCTGGGTGGCGCCGCGGCCTGGGCCGAGGCCGTCGGCTCCGTGCCCGTCGCCAGCTTCACCGTGACCAAGCTGCGGTGGCTGGCCCGGCACGAGCAGGCGAGCGCGGACCGGGTGCAGTCGGTCGTGCTCCCCCACGACTGGTTGACCTGGCGGCTGGGTGGGGCCGTGGGCCCGGCGACGACCGATCGGGGGGACGCGTCCGGGACGGGCTACTGGTCCCCGGCGCAGGGCTCCTACCGCGACGACCTCGTCGAGCTGGCCCTCGGGCGACGGGTCGACCTGCCGCGTGTCGCGGATCCCGCCGAGGTCGTCGGTCGGACGGTGGCCGGAGCCGTCATCGGGGCCGGGACCGGCGACAACATGGGCGCCGCCCTCGGACTAGGGGCCGAGCCCGGGGACGTCGTGGTGTCCCTCGGGACCAGCGGCACGGTCTTCGCCGTCGCCGAGGCGCCGACGGCCGACCCCACCGGCCTGGTCGCAGGCTTCGCCGACGCGACCGGGCGCTTCCTGCCGCTGGTGTGCACTCTCAACGCCGCTCGCGTGCTCACGGCGACGGCCGAGCTGCTCGGGACCGACCTCGCGGGTCTGGACCGGCTCGCGCTGTCAGCGCAGCCCGGCGCCGACGGTCTGGTCCTCCTGCCCTACCTCGACGGCGAACGCACCCCGGACCTCCCCGACGCCACTGGCTCGCTGCACGGGATGACCCGCGAGTCGATGACCGCCGCGAACGTCGCCCGTGCCGCGGTGGAGGGGATGCTCTGCGGTCTGGCGGACGGGCTCCAGGCGTTGGTCGACCAGGGAGTGCGGGTGCGGCGGGCGCTGCTGGTGGGCGGTGCGGCCCGCTCGGCCGCCGTCCAGGCCATCGCCCCCGCGGTCCTCGGCGCGCCCGTGGTCGTGCCCGAGCCCGCGGAGTACGTCGCCCTGGGAGCGGCCCGCCAGGCCGCCTGGGCCCTCCGCGGCGGAGAGACTCCGCCGGCGTGGCCCGGGCCGCTCACGGCTGCACGAGGGGAGGCCCACGAGAGTGGCTCCGACGGCGACGTGGAGCAGGGTCGGGCCGTCCGTGAGCGCTATGCCAGGTGGCGGAACTTCGTCTATTCCGTGTGAGAAGTAAGCCAGCGAGCGGGCGACTTAGGTAACAGTTTGGTCACGGCGACCCATGGTCTCTGGTCCAGCCCCACGTCGTCAGTTGACATCGGCCACGCCCGCCCACGCAGATGTCATCGCAGGTCAGAGCGGGGTGATCACTGAACATACCGTCGACTTGCGACGTTGTTCGTCCGATGCCCAGCGGAAGTCTGACCTAGCCGCACTTTAGACGGTTGCCCAGTCACTCTTGACGCGCCGGAAGCTCCCTTTTAGTTTGTCGCAACAACCGACGAAAACGTGTGACCGGGCTCACACTGACTGTCAGAGCAGCGACGAGGGGAGGCCCGGCCGTGTCGATCACCGGTGGGCCGCTCCCCGACAGCGCCTCGTCCGGAGCCGACCACGTCGCCGTCCGTCGCCACAACCTCGCCGTCGTACTGCGCCATCTGCGCGACTCCGGACCGCGGTCGCGCGCCCGGGTCGCCGCGGAGACCGGGCTGAACAAGGCCACGGTGTCCAGCCTGGTGAGCGAGCTGGCCGAGCGTGGCCTCGTCCGGGAGGGCGAGGCGGAACGCGGCAGTGTCGGCCGACCCGGACAGACCGTCGTCCTGGACGGGCACGGGATCTGCGGCATCGGCGCAGAGGTCAACGTCGACTACGTGGCCGCCATGGCGGTCGACCTCCGCGGGGAGGTGGTCGCCGAGCGACGGTTGCCGCTGGGAACCTCCCGGGTCGGCCCGGGGCCGAGCCTCGACCACACCGCACGCCTGGTCGCCGAGGTCACCGACGCGTTCGCGGGCCGCGGTGGCCAACTCGTCGGCCTCACCCTCGCCGTCCCGGGCCTGGTCGAGACCGCCACGGGCACCCTCACCACCGCCCCCAACCTCGGCTGGCAGGACGTCGCGGTCGTCCGCGAGCTGTCGACCCGGCTGGGTCGCCCGCCCTACCCGGTGACCGTGGACAACGAGGCCAACCTCGCGGCGATCGCGGAGGTGACCGCGGGGAAGTGGGCCGGCACCACCGACCTGATCCTGCTGACCGGCGCCGCCGGCGTGGGCGGGGGCGTCGTCTCCGGCGGCCGGCTGCTGCGCGGAGGGCACGGATTCAGTGGGGAGGTCGGGCACATGCCTGTGGACCCGGCCGGTCGCCGCTGCGGCTGCGGTCGCACCGGGTGCTGGGAGACCGTGATCGGCCTCGCCGCCCTGCTCGCCGACGTGGCCGACCCCGACGACCCCGTGCGAGACCCCTCCCTCGACGTCGACGCTCGGCTGGCCGAGATCGACCGGCGGGCCCGGCTCGGCGACGGCCGTACCCTCGCGGCCCTACGGCACGTGGGGCAGTGGCTCGGCATCGGCGCCTCGATCCTCGTCAACGTGCTCAATCCCGCCGTGCTCGTCCTCGGCGGCTACCTGGCGGCCGTGGGCGAGTGGCTGCGCAGCCCACTCGAGGCCGAGCTGAGCGCCCGCGTCATCGCCCCCGACGCCGGCGGCTGCCGGGTCGAGCTGTCCGCCCTCGGCTTCACCGCGGCGGTCCGTGGCGGCGCCCAGGTCGCCCTCGAGTCCGTGTTCAACGACCCGACGCTCGTGCGGCGGGTCGACCCCGTGGTCACCCCACTGCCCACCGGAGGACCATCGTGACTGCCACCCCAGCCACCGACGACGCCCCCATCCTGGAGATGCACGGGATCGTCAAGACCTTTCCGGGTGTCCGGGCCCTCGACGGGGTCGACCTCGACGTCCGGCCCGGGGAGGTGCACTGCCTGCTCGGCCAGAACGGCGCGGGCAAGTCCACCCTCATCAAGGTGTTGTCCGGGTCCTACCGGCCGGACGAGGGCGAGATCCGCTGGCAGGGCCAGCCGGTCACCCTGTCCACCCCGATGGCGGCGATGCGGATCGGCGTCGCGACGATCTACCAGGAGCTCGACCTCGTCGACGGGCTCACCGTCGCCGAGAACGTCTATCTCGGTCACGAGGTGTCCCGAGCCGGCTTCTCCCAGCGCGCCGAGGCCCGACGGCTGACCGGCGCGGTCCTCGAGCGGCTCGGCCACCAGGAGGTCTCGCCCGACCGCGAGGTGGGCCGGCTCTCCGCCGCGGGAAAGCAGATCGTCAGCATGGCCCGCGCGCTCTCCCACGACGCCCGGCTGATCGTCATGGACGAGCCCTCGGCCGTCCTCGACCAGGAGGAGGTCGGCAACCTCTTCCGCGTCATGCGCGAGCTCACCGCCCAGGGCGTCGCGGTGATCTACATCTCGCACCGGCTGGAGGAGATCCGTGAGGTGGGCGACCGCGTCACGGTGCTCAAGGACGGGCGCACCGTCGCGACGGGGCTCCCCGCCCGCGAGACCCCGACGAGCGAGCTGATCCGGCTGATGACCGGCCGCTCGATCGAGTACGTCTTCCCGGGGCGTCCCGGCGTGCCGGCCGATGCCCGGCCGGTGCTCGAGGTGTCGGGCCTCTCCCGGTCCCGCGAGTTCGCCGACGTCACCTTCACCGTACGAGCGGGGGAGATCGTCGGCCTCGCCGGCCTCGTCGGGTCGGGCCGCTCGGAGATCCTCGAGACGGTGTACGGGGCGAGGAAGGCGTCCCACGGCACGGTCACCGTCGACGGGAAGCGGGTACGCAACGGCTCGGTGCAGGGCGCCGTGCGCGCGGGCATCGGCCTCGCGCCGGAGGAGCGCAAGAGCCAGGGGCTGCTGCTGCACGAGTCGGTGGCCAGCAACATCAGCGTGAGCAGCCTGGCCCGCTTCGCCCGGGGTGGCTTCGTAAACCGGGGCGCCGAGCAAGACGCCGCCCGAGAGCAGGCCGAGGCACTCGACATCAGACCGCCAGGAGTGGAGCGGCCGGTCCGCAACCTCTCCGGTGGCAACCAGCAGAAGGTCGTGCTGGGGAGATGGCTCCTGCGCGGCTGCAGGGTGCTGCTGCTCGACGAGCCGACCCGGGGGGTAGACGTCGGGGCGCGCAGCGAGATCTACGCCCTGGTCCGCCGCCTCTCCGCCGAAGGTGTGGCGGTCGTGGTCGTGTCCAGCGAAGTCGAGGAGGTCCTCGGGCTGGCCGACCGCGTCCTGGTGATCAGTGAGGGGCGGGTCGTCCACGAGGGACCCTCCGCCGAGATCGACGAGCACCAGGTCCTCGACCTGGTCATGGAAGGAAGTGCCGCGTGAGCGAGCAGACCACTCCCACGGCGGCCACGACGCCGCCGTCGGACGAGCACAACCGCATCGAGAAGGCGGCGGCCACGACGACGCCCCCCGAGTCCCCCTTCGTCCGGATGATGGCCAGCTCCGTCGGTCGCAACCTCGGTCTCGTGATCGCCCTCGTCCTGCTGCTGATCCTTGGGGTTGCCACGGCCGGGGACCGCTTTGCCACGGTCGACAACATGTTGACCATCCTGCGTCTCGCGTCCGTCATCGGTGTGGTGAGCGTCGGCATGACCTTCGTCATCACCGGTGGAGGCATCGACCTGTCGGTCGGCGCGATCGTGGCCCTGTCGTCCGTCTGGTCGACCACCCTGGCCACCCAGACCATGGCCGAGAACGTTCACTGGACCGTCATGGTCTTGACCGCACTGGCCGTGGGAGCCGGCTGCGGTCTGGTCAACGGCCTGCTCATCGCGTACGGGAGGATCGCGCCGTTCATCGCCACGCTGGCGATGCTGGCGGCCGCCCGCGGGCTCGCAGAGATCATCGCCCAGCGCCGGACCCAGATCGTCAACGTGCGCGAGTTCGTGTCCTTCTTCGGCGGGAGCGTGCTCGGGATCCCGGTTCTGGTCATCATGTTCGCGCTCGTGGCGGCGATCGGGTGGGTCCTGCTCAACCGCACCACCTTCGGCAGGCGCACACTCGCAGTCGGCGGCAACGCCGAAGCCGCGCGGTTGGCCGGTATCAAGGTCCAGCGCCACACCACGATGCTCTACGTCCTGCTCGGCGTGGCCTGCGGCATCGCGGCGATCATGATCGTAGCCCGGACCACGACGGGGAGCTCGACCCACGGCACGCTCTACGAGCTGGACGCGATCGCGGCCGTGGTCATCGGCGGGACGCTTCTCAGTGGCGGGCGCGGGACGATCGTCGGCACCGTCTTCGGCGTGCTCATCTTCACCACCCTCACCAACGTCTTCACGCTCAACAACCTGGACACCTCCACCCAGGCGGTGGCCAAGGGCGTGATCATCGTGGCCGCCGTCCTGCTGCAGCAGCGTGTCGCGGCCCGCAACCTCTCCACCTGAACCGGGGCGCGCCGGAGCTGCCGGCGCGCCCACCACCCCCCTCTCGCACCGCCTCCTCGCACCGCACGGATGCCCTGTCCCGGCACCCTGCCGGACCGACACCACCAAGGAGTACAGATGTCCGCTCGCACGCCCAGGCCGTTGCGCCGGATGCTCACGACCACGGGCGCCCTGCTCGCGGCCGTGGCCCTGGTCGCCGCCTGCACCAGCAACGAGCCCGAGCCCGATGCCGACGCCGCTGCCGGCGAGGGCGGTACCTCCGGCGAGGGGGGCAGCTCCAACGACGAGGTCGGTGAGACCGTCGTGATCGGCTGGTCCGGCCCGCAGGCCGACCATGGCTGGCTGGCCGCGATCAACGAGTCCGCCCTGGACGAGGCGGAGCAGTACGAGGACGTCGACCTGCGAGCCGCCGAGGGCACCAACGACGCCAGCCTGCAGATCAGCCAGATCGAGACCTTCATCAACGAGGGCGTCGACGCCATCGTGCTGCTCCCGACCGACGGCGCGGCGCTCACCGACGTGGCGATCCAAGCGATGGAGGCGGGCATCCCGGTCATCAACGTGGACCGCGAGTTCTCGTCCCCGTTCGCCGCTCGCAACACGATCCTCGGCGACAACTACGGCATGGGCGTGTCAGCCGGGACCTACGCCTGCCAGCTGATCGAGGAGAACGACATCGCCGACCCGGTCATCGCCGAGATCGCCGGCATCGACGCGCTGCCGCTGACGCAGGACCGGTCCCAGGGCTTCGCCGACGCCCTCGACGCGTGCGACGAGACGGTCGACAACCGGGTGGCCGCCGAGTTCACCGTCGAGTCGGGTGAGGCGGAGGCGTCCAACCTGCTGCAGGCGGCGCCGCAGATCGACATCATCTGGAACCACGACGACGACCAGGGCGTGGGCGTCAAGGCAGCCTTCGACAACGCCGGTCGCGACGAGTTCTCCTTCATCGGCGGCGCCGGCTCGTGCAACGCGATGCAGTGGATCCAGGACGGCGAGATGGAGGCGACCGTCCTCTACCCGCCCACCCAGGCCGCAGACGGGATCCGCCTGGCCCGCCTCATCGCACAGAGCAAGGGCATGTCCGACCTGGTCCAGGTCGAGGTGCCCCGCCGGATCGTGCTCAACGCCCCGGTCGTGACCCAGGAGAACGTCGAGGAGTACACCGACACCTGCTTCGAGTCCTGATCCCGGGGCCGGTGGCCCCGCCGGGCGACGACCTCGCCCGGCGGGCCCCCCGGCCGGACCCGACGAGACCGTCCCCACCCACCGAGCGCGAGGGACTACAGCACATGAGCGACCAGCACCAGACCACTCAGCAGGCGGCCGACCCGGCGACGCTGGGCGTGGGCATGGTGGGCCACGCCTTCATGGGGGCGGCCCACTCCCACGCCTGGCACACGGCCCCCCGCTTCTTCGACCTCCCGCTGAGACCCGAACCGAATGCCCTCTGCGGTCGGGACGCCGCCCGGGTCGCGGCGGCAGCCACGAAGCTCGGGTGGAGATCCACCGAGACAGACTGGCGCGCCCTCGTCGCCCGCGACGACGTCCAGCTCGTCGACGTGTGCACCCCGGGGGACACCCATGCCGAGATCGCGGTGGCCGCACTCGAGGCGGGCAAGCACGTGCTCTGCGAGAAGCCCCTGGCCAACACCGTGGCCGAGGCCGAGGCCATGACGGCGGCGGCCGAGCGGGCGGCCGCCCGCGGTGTCCGGTCGATGGTGGGCTTCACCTACCGCCGGGTCCCCGCCATCGCCCTGGCCCGGGAGCTGGTGGCGGAGGGCCGCCTCGGCCGGCTGCGCCACGTCCGGGCCCAGTACCTCCAGGACTGGATCAGCGACCCCGAGGCACCGCTGTCCTGGCGCCTGCAGAAGGAGCGGGCGGGCTCGGGTGCGCTGGGTGACATCGGGGCCCACATCGTCGACCTCACCCAGTTCGTCTCCGGAGAGCGGATCACCGAGGTGGGCGGGATGCTCGAGACCTTCGTCAAGGAGCGCCCGCTGCCGGAGTCCTCGAGCGGGCTGTCGGGTGTCGCGGGGGCCGGCCGGGGCCCCGTGACCGTCGACGACGCCGTGCTCTTCCTCGCCCGATTCACCGGCGGGGCGGTGGGCTCCTTCGAGGCCACTCGCTTCGCGGCCGGACGCAAGAACGCCATCCGGATCGAGCTCAACGGCTCGGCCGGCAGCCTGGCCTTCGACTTCGAGGACATGAACGTCCTGCACTTCCACGACCACACCGAGGATCCCCGCACCGCCGGTTTCCGTCGGATCCTGGTGACCGAGCCGCAGCACCCGTACGTCGGTGCCTGGTGGCCGGCCGGCCACCCGCTGGGGTACGAGCACGGCTTCACCCACCAGGTAGTAGACCTGGTCACTGCCATCGCCGAGGGCTCCGACCCGCTGCCGTCGTTCGCCGACGGCCTGCAGGTCCAGCGCGTCCTGGCGGCCGTCGAGAGCAGCGCTTCGAAGGAGTGCTGGCAGGAGGTGGGCTCGTGACCACGTACACCCCGACCCCGGAGGACCGGTTCTCCTTCGGGCTGTGGACCGTCGGCTGGCGCGGCGTCGACGTATTCGGCGGCGCCGTCCGGGCCGCGCTCGACCCGGTGGAGGCGGTGCACCGGCTCGCTGAGCTGGGTGCCTCGGCCCTGACCTTCCACGACGACGACCTGGTGCCCGACGACGCGCAGCGGCAGAGCACGCTCGACCGCTTCGGCGAGGCACTCGCCGAGACCGGTCTGGGCGTCGAGATGGCGACGACGAACCTCTTTGGCCACCCGGTCTTCAAGGACGGCGGGCTGACCGCCAACGACCGCGCCGTCCGCCGCCACGCACTGGCCAAGGTGCTGCGCAACATCGACCTGGCCGTCCAGCTGGGCGCGCGGACCTACGTCCTGTGGGGCGGGCGCGAGGGGGCCGAGACAGGCGCGGCCAAGGACGTCGCCGCCGCCCTGGACCGCTACAAGGAGGCGATGGACCTGCTCTGCTCGTACGTCCGGGAGCAGGGCTACGACCTCAGGTTCGCCCTCGAGCCCAAGCCCAACGAGCCCCGGGGCGACATCCTGCTCCCGACGGTGGGTCACGGGCTGGCCTTCATCGACGAGCTCGACGAGCCGGACCGGGTGGGGCTCAACCCGGAGGTCGGCCACGAGGAGATGGCCGGGCTCAACTACGCCCACGGCATCGCCCAGGCGCTCTGGCACGACAAGCTCTTCCACATCGACCTCAACGGGCAGCACGGCCCGCGCTACGACCAGGACCTGCGCTTCGGGGCGGGCAACCTGCGCGGGGCGTTCTGGGCGGTCGACGTTCTGGAGGGCGCCGGCTCCGGGCGACGCTACGACGGCTATGTCCACTTCGACTACAAGCCGCCCCGCACCGAGGACATGGACGGGGTCTGGGAGACCGCAGGCGCCTGCATGCACAACTACCTGGTGCTGCGGGAGAAGGTGCGCGCGTTCCGGGCCGACCCTGAGGTCCACGAGGCGCTGACCGCGTCCCGGGTGGGCGAGCTCGCCGAGCCCACGCTGGGTGCCGGGGAGTCCCTGTCCGACCTGCGGGCCGAGAGGCACGACGTGGATGCCCTGGCCGCCCGCGGCATGGCCTTCGAGCGGCTGGACCAGCTGGCCATGGACCACCTGCTCGGGGTCCGCTGAGCTCCGGGGGCCGGGCGGCGGTTCCCTCCCCGCCCGGCCCCCGGGATCCAGGGGGTGGCCGGCTGCTCGCGGCCGGCCCACCGCCCCGACCGAGCGCCGGACCACCGACCGTACGAGGAGGAACCCGACGATGGCTCGACCGATCACCCTGTTCACCGGCCAGTGGGCCGACCTGCCCTTCGAGGAGGTCTGCCGCCTGGCGTCGGAGTGGGGGTACGACGGCCTGGAGATCGCCTGCTGGGGTGACCACCTCGACGTCTGGCAGGCCGCCGAGGACGACGGCTACCTGCAGGGCCGGCTCGACCTGCTCGACAAGTACGGCCTCAAGGTGTGGACGATCTCCAACCACCTCAAGGGCCAGGCGGTGTGCGACGACCCGATCGACGCCCGGCACCGCGACATCCTGCCCGCGCGGATCTGGGGCGACGGTGACCCCGAGGGCGTCCGGCGGCGTGCGGCCGAGGAGATGAAGATGACCGCCCGGGCGGCCCGTCGCCTCGGGGTCGACACGGTCGTGGGCTTCACCGGTTCGGCCATCTGGAAGTACGTCGCGATGTTCCCGCCGGCCTCGGCGGAGCTGGTCGACGCGGGCTACCGGGACTTCGCCGACCGGTGGAACCCGATCCTGGACGTCTTCGACACCGAGGGTGTGCGGTTCGCCCACGAGGTGCACCCGTCGGAGATCGCGTACGACTACTGGACCACCGTGCGGGCGATGGAGGCGATCGGGCACCGGCCGGCCTTCGGGCTGAACTGGGACCCCTCGCACTTCGTCTGGCAGGACCTCGACCCGGTGTTCTTCCTCTGGGACTTCCGGGACCGGATCTATCACGTCGACTGCAAGGACGCGAAGCGCCAGGTCGGCAACGGCCGCAACGGCCGGCTCGGCTCCCACCTGGCCTGGGGGGATCCGCGGCGGGGCTGGGACTTCGTCTCGACCGGCCACGGCGACGTCCCCTGGGAGGCCTGCTTCCGGATGCTGAACACCATCGGCTACTCCGGCCCCATCTCCGTCGAATGGGAGGACGCCGGGATGGACCGGCTCGTCGGGGCGCCCGAGGCGCTGGGCTACGTCCGGCGGCTGGCCTTCGACGCCCCTCCTGCCGCCTTCGACGCGGCGTTCAGTGCGCGGGACTGAACCCCGGCGGGCGCGGGAGGGCCCCGCCGCCGCGCCCGCCCCCCCCGCTCCTCCCGCCCGGTTTGCGCACCGATGACCGTTCTCGGGTCCTCCGTGGGCCCTCGGTGGGGCAGGCCACTGCACGTCTGCCCGAGGCACCGGATGGCTTGCTGATCGGCTGTATCACCGCCCTACCTCAGCGCTCCTACCGACAGGGCCGGCCGTCTCGGGACCGGCCCTGCTGCGCAGATCGAAAAATAGGTGGGAGCAGATGGCGCCAGAGACGGCACACTGGTGTCCGGGCCGGAGCGAGGTGGGGACCGTGGCGCGAAGGAAGACCGCAAGCGTCGGAGGTACGGCTGTCGTACCGGCGCAGCGTCGCCGGCGCCGAGGGGTGGCTGCCCAGCCTGTTGCGGTCGGCGTGGCCGAGGCTTCCACCGGGGCCGCCGACCCGGTCAGACCGGCACCGGCCGTCCCGCTGCGCACTGTTCCCGAGCAGGGCGGACCCGGCGAGGGCGGGGACCGCCGGGCGACTCCGCTCCGGACCGAGTCGCTCGCGTCCCCGCCGGTCGACGCGCCCGCGGCAGGCCACCCGCCGACCGACTCGGTCGACCTGGCCGAGCCGCTGGCCGACGCACCCGCCGAGCCATTGGCCGACGCACCCGCCGAGCCATTGGCCGTCGAGGAACCCAGCCCGGGCGACCTCGCTGCCGTCGTGGCCGAGGTCGACGACGAACCGACTCCCAGGCTGGCCGAGGCCTGGGCCGGAGCCGATCGCACCCCCGACCTGGTCCGGCAGTACCTGCGTGAGATCGGCCGGGTGCCGCTGCTCACCGCGGCCGACGAGGTGAGCCTGGCCCGCGCCGTCGAGGCGGGGCTCTTCGCCGAGGACCGGCTCGCCAACCTGCCCGGCATCGACCCCGGGCTCCGGGCCGACCTCGCCGAGATCGTCCGGCAGGGTCATCAGGCCAAGCGCCGCCTGATCGAGGCCAACCTGAGGCTGGTGGTCTCGGTCGCCAAGCGCTACGTGGGCCGGGGACTGCCGATGCTGGACCTGGTCCAGGAGGGCAACGTCGGGCTCATCCGCGCGGTCGAGAAGTTCGACTACACCAAGGGCTACAAGTTCTCCACGTACGCGACCTGGTGGATCCGTCAGGCCATCTCCCGCGCCCTGGCCGACCAGAGTCGCACGATCCGGATGCCCGTGCATGTGGTCGAGACGATGAACAAGGTGCTCCGGGTCCAGCGGCGGCTGGGCCAGGAGCTCGGTCGCGAGCCCACGCCGGAGGAGATCGGAACCGAGACCGGGCTCGAGCCGGCCCGGGTCGTGGACCTGTTGTCCTTCGCCCCCGAACCGGTGAGCCTGCACACGCCGGTGGGCGAGTCCGAGGAGAACGAGCTGGGCGACCTCATCGAGGACGCCGACTCCGAGACACCCGCCGAGTTCGTGGCCCAGTCCATGCTCAAGGACCACCTCGACGAGGTCCTGTCGTCGCTGGGTGAGCGGGAGCGCGAGGTCGTCCGCATGCGCTACGGACTGCGTGACGGCGAGCAGCACACTCTCGAGGAGGTCGGCCGCTACTTCGGGGTCACCCGGGAGCGGGTGCGCCAGATCGAGGCAAAGACGCTCGCCAAGCTGCGGCACGGGCGGTTCAGCACGGCCCTGCGTGACTACTTGGTCTGACGCCGGACCCGACCCGCCCCGGCGGCAGCGCGCGCCTACGCTGACCGGGTGCTTCGGCTGGCCGACCCCACGCTGGTGGTCCTCGTCGGCCCGTCGGCCTCCGGCAAGTCCGCCTGGGCGGCAGAGCACTTCGGGCCCGACCAGGTGGTCAGCTCCGACCGGCTGCGTGCCCTGATCGGCGAGAGCGAGCACGACCTGTCGGCGAGCGCCGACGCCTTCGAGCTCCTCGAGCGGGTGGTCGCGACCCGCCTGGGCCGCCGCCTGACGACGGTGGTCGACACCCTCGGGCTCGAGACCGCACGTCGGCGTGGCTGGCTCGACCTGGCCACCCGTCACCGCATCCCCTGCGTGGCCGTCGCCTTCGACACCCCGGCCGCCGAGTGCCGTCGCCGCAACGCCACCCGGCACCACCGGGTGCCGCAGGCCGTTCTGGCGCAGCAGCTGCGCACGTACGCCGCGGTGCGGGAGGAACTGGACCACGAGGGCTTCGCCGAGGTGCTGCACCCCCTGCCCGTACGGGTGGTGCCACCGGCGGTCGCCGAGGCGGCGCGCGCCACCGCCGTACGGGATGCCCGGGGAGATGTCCAAGGAGATGTCCGGGGAGATGTCCGGGGAGATGACGGCGGACGACTGCGGATCGGCCTGCAGGTCTCGGCCTTCGACGTTCCGGGCGGGGCGGCCGATCTCGGTCCCCGGCTGGCCGACGTGGCGGCAGCGGCGGAGCAGGCCGGCGTGGACTCGATCTGGGTGATGGACCACTTCCGGCAGATCCCGCCGCGCCGGCCGTGGGAGGACGTTCTCGAGGCGACGACGACGCTCGGCTACCTTGCCGCAGCGACGAGCCGGGTGAGCCTCGGGTGCCTCGTGCACGGTGTCACCTACCGAAACGTCGGGCTGCTCGGAAAGGCCGTCGCCACCCTCGACGTCCTGTCCGGCGGGCGCGCGCGGTGCGGCCTCGGCGCGGCCTGGCACGAGGCAGAGCACCGCGCGTACGGGTGGGAGTTCCCGTCCACGGCCGAGCGCTTCGCCCTCCTCGAGGACGCGCTGCGGGTGCTGCCGCTGCTGTGGGGGCCGGGCTCGCCCGCTTACGAGGGGAAGCTCATCAGCCTCCCCGAGACGGTGTGCTATCCGCGGCCGCTGCAGGAGCGGGTGCCCGTCCTCGTGGGCGGGTCGGGGGAGCGGCGAACGTTGCGGCTGGTGGCCGAGCTCGCCGACGCGTGCAATCTCTTCGGCCGGCCGGACGTGGTCCGGCGCAAGGTGACTGTGCTCGAGGAGCATTGCGCCGAGGTCGGGCGAGACCCCGGAGAGGTCGAGGTGACCCACCTGTCGACCGCGCTGGTGGCCGCTGACCCGCGCGATCTCGCCGCCGAGGTGGAGCGGCGCCGACCGGTGCGCGGACACGCGGCCTGGGCGGCACGGGTGAACCCGGGGACGGTCGAGGACCAGGTCCTGCGGTTGCGCGCTCTGCAGCGGGCCGGGGTGCAGCACGCGATCCTGAGCCTGGTGGGATTGTGGGACGGCCCGGCGCTCGACCGGCTGGGTGAGGTGGTGGCGGCGCTGCGGTGAAGGGTGCGGTGCCGGACGGTCTGCGGCCTTCGGGCGATGATCACCGTGCGTCCTGCGTGTCGGGGGCCGGGATGCGATGGTCACAGTGATCATGACCGAGCGCGGAATCCGCCGGGACGGCCACCTCAGGCCGATCAGCCCTCCCGGCACCGCGCATGAGCCCGTACCCGGACGACCGCGCGTGAGCACCTACGCTCGGCACCATGCCGCTGTTCTCCCGACGCGTCCTGGTCCCCGACGAGGTGCTGGCCACCCTCCACCTGCAGTCGGGCGAACGGGTGCTGGCGGCCGCCACCACGGTCGAGGGGGGCTACCTCGTCGCCACCGACCGCCAGATCCTCCTGCCGCAGCGCAGCACCCACCGCGCCCTGCCCTGGGAGTCGGTCGAGCGCGCCAGTTGGGACCGCGAGTCGGGCGTCCTGGCGATCGTCGAGGCAGCGCGTCCCGACGCCCGGGCCGCCGAGCACCTGATGCGCGTGGAGGACCCGGGCCGCCTGGTCGACGTCGTCCGCGAGCAGGTCAACCGCAGTGTCGTGCTGACCCGCCGGCTGACCGTGCAGGGCCAGCGGGGGATCCGGGTCACCGGACGTCGCCGGCCGGTCGGGGACGACCGCCCGGGGCTGGCCTGGACCGTTGCCGTCGACCCGGGGCTCGACCTCGGGGATCCCAACGTCAAGGCGCGGGTCGACGAGCTGGTCGCGGGCGTCCGCTCCGAGGTCGGGGAGTAGCGCGACCTGGCTCAGGCCGCCTCCCGCAGCATCCGGAGAACCGCGCGCTCGACCGTCCCGTGCAGGATCGGGCCGTCCGCCTCCCGGTCGCGCGCGGCCCGCTCGAGCGCCCGAGCCACCGTCACCCCGTCGTCGTACAGGTCGACGACGCGCGGGTCTACGTAGGACGCCCGGGCCACCGCAGGAGTGTTGCCGAGGTAGTCGGCGACCTCCCGGTACGCACGGGCCACCGCACGCTTGCGCCGGCTCTCGGTGACTGCCGCCTCGCGCGACACGGACAGGGCCACGGCCATCAGCACGGTCGCGTGCCAGGTGCGGAAGTCCTTCGCCGTCACCTCCGCACCGAAGAGCTCACGCAGGTGCTCGTTGACGTCGTCACTGCGAACGTCACGCCACTCCCGGCCCACCTTGTACGCGAGGAGCTCGGGTGACGGGTCACGGCGCCGCTTCAGGCCCGCCACCACCGCCCGCACGTCGTCGTCGACGATCGACTGCTCCCGCTGCTTGCCGCTCTTGGCCGGGTAGTCGAAGACAACGGCCTTACGGGTCACGGTGACGTGGTCCCGGCGGATCGTGGCCAGCCCGTAGGAGCCGTGGTCCTCGGCGTACTGCTCGCCGCCGACCCGGAAGAAGCCGAGGTCGAGCAGCGCGAAGGCTGCGGCGAGAACCCGCTCGCGCGAGTAGCCCGTGCCGGCCAGGCGTTCGCGGACCACCTCCCGTACCGCAGCGAGCCGCTCGGCGAAGTCGAGCACCCGGTCGTGCTTCTCGGCATCGCGTTGCGCCCGCCAGGCGTTGTGATAGCGGTACTGGCGGCGACCGGCCACGTCGGTCCCGGTCGCCTGGATGTGTCCGTTCGTGTACGGACAGATCCACACGTCCGTCCAGGCGGGGGGCAGAACCAGCCCCCGGATGCGGTTCAGCGTCTCGGGCTCGTCGACCGGCGTGCCGTCGTCCCAGGTGTAGGAGAACCCGCGGCCGCGGCGCCGGCGCCGGATGCCGGGGCTGGCGCAGTCGACCCGGCGCAGTCTGGGCACGGCCGTTGTCCTACCCCGTACGGCGTCGGTCCTCACCTCAGGATGAGAGGGCTCGTCGAGGCGGCGCCAGGCCGCCGCCGTGCGGGCTCGGTAGGTGCCGGCTGGTAATCTCTCCCCTCGTGCCCGGCCGGACGGCCGGTCCTTCCCGCGTAGCTCAATCGGCAGAGCGTCCGGCTGTTAACCGGCAGGTTGTAGGTTCGAGTCCTACCGCGGGAGCCACCACGGAGCCCCCGCAG
>DATHUJ010000167.1:0-1763 GCA_035462375.1 Jiangellales bacterium | reverse complement strand
GCCACATCCCCTGCCGTCATAGCGTCGCAGCAGGCGTCATGACGCGGGAGGTCAAAGATGCCGAAGATCGGTGACCACGCGGTGGTCCTCGGGGCCGGCATGGCCGGGCTCCTCGCTGCACGGGTGCTCGCCGACGTGTATAAGCGAGTCACGGGTGCAGAACGCGACCCGCTCTTGGAGACGACGGAGAATCGGCGGGGTGTCCCCCAGGGTCGGCACGCCCATCTGCTGGTGCCCCGAGGGACGCAGATCCTCGACGAACTCTTTCCCGGCCTGGTCGAAGACATGATCGCCGGGGGTTTGCCGGTGATCCGGGACTTCGCAGAGCTCCGCTTCGCCCCGGGCGGCCATCTGCTCTGCCTGAGGGGACGCCCCGGGCAGCCGTTCATCTGTCAGGCTGGCCGGCCCTACCTGGAAGGCCACGTACGTGCCCGGGTCCGGGGGCTCCCCGCGGTCGAGATCGTCGACCGGTGTGAGATCGTCGGGCTCGTCTTGACTTCGACTCGAGACCGCGTCACCGGGGTACGGCTCCTGCATCTTGCTGCCGACGGCGCCGAGGAGATCCTCGACGCCGACCTCGTCGTGGACGCGACCGGGCGCGGCGGCCGCACGCACGCCTGGCTGGCGACGATCGGTTACGATCAGCCGCCGGAAGAGCGGCTCACGATCCAGTTGAAGTACGCCACTCGGCATTTGCGGCTGCGTCCGGGCGCGCTGGGCGGACAGAAGTTGGTTTCCATCGGTGCCCAGCCGGGCCGGCCCACCGGCCTCGTGCTGTTCGCGCAGGAACAGGACCGGTGGATCCTGACTGCGATCGGGTACGACGGGCACCACCCGCCGACCGACCCCGACGGCTTCCTCGCCTTCGTCGAGGCGATCGCCCCGCCGGATGTCTTTGCCGCGATCCGCGACGCCGAGTCGTTTGACGACATCGTCGCCCATCGGTTCCCGGCCAACGTTCGCAGGCGGTACGAGCGGCTGCGCCGGTTCCCGGCCGGGCTGCTCGTTTTCGGGGACGCGATCTGCACCTCGAACCCGGCTTACGCCCTGGGCATGTCGGTCGCCGCGCTGCAGGCGGAGGCCCTGCGGGACTCGCTGGCCGGCGGCGACCGTGACCTGGCCCGGCGGTTCTTCCGGGCCGCCGCAAGGCCGGTCGGCATGGCCTGGCAGCTGACGGTCGGCGCCGATCTGGCCCTGCCGCAGGTGAAGGGACCGCGGCCGCTGCCCGTCCGGGTCATCTACGCCTATGTCAAATGGGTGCTGATAGCGGCCGAGCGAGACACCGCGGTGGCTGAACAGTTCATGCGAGTCGTCGCACTCCAGGCCCCGCCCAAACGGGTGTTCCGACCCTCCACGGCGCTCCGCGTCCTGCTCGGCAACCTGCGGCATAGCCGCGTCCCTGAGATGGGCGCCGCGACACGGGCGGACGACCTCCCCAACATGGCGTGAGCAGGAAGTCATGACTGTCCGAGACCACAGACAACGGGGGGCACATGCGGGGTGACGGTGTTCGAGTGCTCATCGTCGGCGCCGGCATTGCCGGGCTGGCGGCGGCTCGCGGACTGCGCGGTTGGGGCGCGGCGGTCGAGATCATCGAGCACGCAGCCGCGCCGATGAGCGAGGGCACCGGGATCTACCTGCCCGGAAACGCGGTACGTGCCCTCAGCGATCTCGGGCTTGGCACACAGGTGGCCGAGCTTGCGGCTTGTATTGAGCGACAACGCTTCGCCGACCACCGTGGACGCGTGCTCTTCGACATCGAG
>DATHUJ010000166.1:0-12032 GCA_035462375.1 Jiangellales bacterium | reverse complement strand
GTCCACGCCCGTCCGCTGGGAGGAGCTGGCCGACGTCGCCCCGGAGGACTTCACCGTAGGGTCGGTGCCGGCCCGCTTCGCCGAGGTCGGTGACCTCAACGCCGGGATCGACGATGTCGTCCACGACCTGGGCGTGCTGCTTAAGTGGTACGAGCGCGACGAGCGGGACAGGGGTCTGGGCGACATGCCGTACCCGCCGGACTACCCCAAGATGCCGGGCGAGCCTCCCAGGGTCCAACCGAGCAAGAAGAACCCGCTGAACTGGGAAAACACCGATTGAGTTGTCCGTGTGGCTGACAGCATAGAGGACGCTAGCCCCCGAGGGCCGCGCCGAGCGGACCGCGACGATCTACCTGCAGGCCATCCGGTTCTGATGGCGTCATCGCGCCGCCCGGAACCTCCCGACCAGTCGCACGGCCCTTGTCGGCGGGACGCGCCCGGAGGATGGTGATCACAGTCGTGGGGGGAGGTGACGGTCGTGACCGGCAACGAGCCGACGATCGACACGAGCAGGGTTATCCTCATCACCGGCGGCGTCGTCTCCGCCGTGATCATCATTGCGGTCGCCGTCGCCGAGCGGCTGACGAGCATCGCGCCGTTCGCCGCCGCACTGCCGATCGTGGGCGTCGTCGCCTTCGCGGGCGTGTACTACGACACCCGCCGCGTGCGGCACGGGCTGGCCACGGGACTCTTCGCCCTGTACGCAGCGGTGCTGGGGTTCTTCCTCAACCCGCAGCTGCTCGACGCGATCAGGGAGGACGAGTTCGTGGAGCAGCTCTTCTCCTCATTGACCGCATTGGTGGGCGCCGTCGCCGCCTTCTACTTCAGCGCCGATGCGGCCGAGCGGATCGCAACGCGTAGGACCCCGGAGGCCCTCGACGTCACCGATACGGCGCCCCGGGAATCCTCTGGCGGACCGGTGGACGCGAGCACCGGGTAGGCGAGTTGGCTCCAAGCCCGGATCTGATCCACCGCTCGACCGGGTGAGTGGCCAGGAGGAGGCTGCCCGGGGGGTCGGCGCGTCGGGTCGGCATTCGGCACACGCCGCCCGCCCGGTCACCGGGCCACGGCCCACTCCGATGAAGAGAGCCACGGCGACAACCAGGGCAGCGACCAGCAGGACCAGCCGCACCTTGTCGGCGCCGCTGAGCGGCCGGGTCACCAGTCGGTCCGGCCAGCGGCGCGGGCAGCCTCGCCCTCGGCCACGGTCTCGTCGAGCCGCGCGGCGGCAGCGGCGGACTCCCGCTGCGCCGCACGCCGCAGCTCCGACTGGTCGCGCCACTGCAGATACTGCGAGAGGTCGACGCGGTAGCGGACCTTGCCGCGCCAGCCGTCACCATCCCGGCGCGGTACGCCTAGAAGACGGGGCCCGCCAACTTCGCGCGCTCAGTCAGTTTTCGCAGCCGACGCCGTCGCCGTCGCGATCCAAGTCGTACTCATCCGGCCCAATGACCCGGACTCTTCCGGTGTACAGCGGGCCGTCTCCGCTCCCGCCCTCGCAGTCGACGTCGCTGGCGATGGGGACGCACGGGTCGTACGACGGGTGGCATTCATCCGGCGGCGGCGCCTCCAGCCGGGCCGCCTCCTCGGCTGCTGCCTGCTCTGCCTCCAGCCGGGCCGCCTCCTCGGCGGCCTCCCGCTCGGCTTCAAGCCGGGCCGCTTCCTCAGCGGCCTCGCGTTCGGCGTTCTCGGTGGCGCTTTCGGTGGGGGACGGAGTGTTGGCTGCTGGTGTCAGAGCCGGTTCGGGTGCGTCGGTTCCGCATCCCGCAGTCCCCGCGAGAAAGATCAGAGCCAGCAGCATCGACGCCATGCTGGACCTACGCATTGCTGTCTTCCCCCTGGCAGCTCGGGGCTGCCGTCACTTGATTGCCGGTCCAACCTAAGCAGCAGTTGCGGCGCCTGGGATGGGCCATATGGCCCCGTTCGGTGCCACTTCTACTACCCGGCGCCCGATCCACTGCCTTGCTGGTGCCCACCCTCCCTGGAAGGCGTGATTTGCGAAGGGTCCCCAGACACTTTGGGCCCGATCGGCCATGACTTATCGGCCGAACGGCGGGGCCGGTCCCGCTCGGTCACCAGTCCTGGCCGTCAGCGCGGTGGACCGCAACGGCCGCACCGCTACCGCTCGTTGCTGACCCTTGTTATCGGCTTCCAGCAGGGCCACACTCAGGGGCGTCGCGCATCTGCCGGCGTCAAGGGGAGGGGGGCCGACATGCGTCTCGCACGGTGGCTAGCAATGTTGGGGGCACTCATCCTGGTGGTCGCGGTCCCGGGGACGGCGCAGGCCGCCAAGCCCGTCGAGCTCTTCCGCGATACGGGGGAGTTCTCCTTTACCGAAGAGGTCTGCGGCCTCGAGGTAGAAATCAACGGCACCTTCACCGTAGTGGTCATCACGCGGGAGGTTCCGAACTCGGACGGCCAGGCGTTCTTCGGGCACACCACCTACGACGTCCTCGAGGTGCACACCAACCCCGACACGGGCGCGCAGGTGCTCATCCGAGCTAAGGGTGTCTTCCACGAGACGAGCGCGGAGCACGTCGAGGGCGACATCTGGAGGTTCGAGGCCATCGACGCGGGGACCTTCACGTTGTCCGACTCCGACGGCAACCGGTTGCTGCGCGACCGCGGCGTCGTCAGGTTCACGGTGCTGTTCGACACGCTTGGCGACAGCCAGCCGGGAGGGGTCGTCCTCGAGGAGGAGGTCACCTTCCACGGGCCGCATGCCGACGAGGACACCTTCTGCAACGTCTATGTCGGCGCGCTGACCTGAGCTTAGCCTGAGTCCACCGTTCAACTCCGGGTGGGCACTTCTTGATCGGTTTCTCCGATGGTGAACGGTGGCAGGCGGTCGCCGAACACCCGAACGGAGAGGTCGCGATGCACGAGGTCGACCACGTCCTCGGGTCCCCCGGGGCGGTCGAGGGGCCGTCCGCGGGTCCTATCCGCGGCCGGTCCCGCCTGTAGGAATCTCGCCCGATAACCGGGCCTACAGCGGTCCCTCAGGGCCAGCGTTTCCGCAGGTCAGCACAGCGTTTAGCCGGTACGCACCCCCAAGATGCCCGGCGAGCCGATGAGGGTGCAGCCGAGTCGGGCGCGTCCTCCGGCCAGTGGGGACGGGGAGTGAGCCCATGACGGCGGCGGCATGGCGCCGGGCGGGTCAGTCGGCCTCCTCGTCGCCCACGAGCGGCGGGACGAACACACAGAGGAACGTCGTCCGGGAGTCCGTTCTGACGATGTGCTCGTCCCCGACGCCCACCGAGTAGAGGGTGCCAGGTCGCAGGTCGGCGATCCTCCCGCCGGCGACGTCCTCGACCGTGCCTCCGCCGGCGACGCAGTAGACCGTCTCGGAGTGGGACCGGTACGTGAACCGGAGGACCTGCCCCGCGTCGACGGTGGACTCGTGCACGGAGTAGGGCAGCCCCTCGCCCGCGAGCACCAGGCGCCGGCTCCGCCAGCCCTCGCCCTGCACGTCGCGTTCGCTGCCGAGGATCTCCTGAACGGTTCGGATCAACATCGAGGTCCCTTCGTCGTTCGCGGGCAGTGTCCCACTGCGGGGACCTCCGACTCTGCTGTCGGACACCGGACGCGGGTCACGCTGGCCGGGTGGGGAGCAAGGGCCTGCGGGGCATCGCCATCGCGGTGCTGGCGACGGTGGTGCTACTGCTCTGGGCCGGAGCCGCGGCGGCGGTGTCTCCGCACCCGGTAGGCCGCGTGGGGAGCACGCCCCCGGCCGACGAGGTGACCCTGGTCCTGTATCACGGCGAGGGCTGCCCGCACTGCGCGGCAGAGCGGGAGTGGCTGGTCGGGCTGCAAGACAGGAACCCTGGCCTCTCGGTGGAGCAGTACGAGGTGTGGGGGGACGAGACCAACCGGGCTCGGCTGGCCGAGCACGCCGCCGAGCTGGGGTCGAGCCATCCGGCGTGCCTGTGACTGTCGTCGGTCAGCGCTACTGGGTCGGCTTCAACGCTGCCGTGGCCGACGACGTCGAGGCCACCGTGGCCGCCCTGCTGGCCGGTGAGAACGCGCCGGCTCCGACATCCGGGCAGCTGGAGCTGCCGGTGGTGGGCCAGGTCGACCCGGGGTCGTCGTCCCTGCTCGTGTCCACCCTCGCGATCGGCTTCGTGGACGGGGTGAACCCCTGCTCGTTGTGGGCGCTGTCGATGCTGCTGGCCATCGTCCTCCACAGCGGCTCACGGGGGCGTGTCGTCGCCGTGGGCACGACGTTCCTCCTCGTCACCGCCGGGATGTACGCGGCCTTCATGATCGGCATGTACAGCGCCCTCGACCTGCTGGGCGGGCTCGGCTGGCTCCGCTTGGCCGTAGCGGTCGTCGCGGCGGCGTTCGGTCTGGTCCACGTGAAGGACTACGTCGCCTACCGACGCGGGGTGAGCCTGTCCATCCCCGAGTCCCGCAAGCCCGGGCTCTTCCGGCGCATGCGCGCCGTGGCCTCCCCGCAGCGTGCCCTGCCGGCCGCCCTCGCCGGCACGGTCCTGCTCGCCGTAGGCGTGTCGCTCCTGGAGACCCCGTGCACCGCGGGGCTGCCGCTGCTGTGGACCAGCCTGCTGGCCCAGGCGGGCGTGAGCGCCAGCGAGGCCGCCGCGCTGTTCGGCGCCTACATGGCAGTGTTCCTGCTCGACGAGCTCCTCGTCTTCGTGGCCGCCGTCGTCACCCTGCGTGCGGCGAAGGTGCAGGAGCGGCACGGACGGGCGCTCAAGCTGGTCAGCGGGGTCGTCATGCTGGCGCTGGCGGGGACCATGCTCGTCTCCCCCCAGGCGCTGGAGTCGGTCGTCGGCACCCTGGTGGTCTTCGGTGGCGCCGCATCGGTCGTCGCCGTGGTGCTGCTCGCGCAGGAGCGGCGGAGTCACTCCTCGACCGGGACCTCGTCGTCGCCGTGGGCGAGCAGGTGGACGCACGGGACGTCGAGCCGCTTGCGCGCCTTGCTCGTCCAGTCGACGTGGAGGAGCTCGGCCACGAGGTGCGGCCGGGTGAGGACGACCACCTCGCGGGAGCCGCGCTCGGCGACAAGGGCACACAGCCGGTCGAGCGGGTCCTCGACGGCGACTTCCCCGTCGGCAGAGGCTCCGGCCTCGCGGAAGGCCGCGACCGAGTCGGCCACGGCCCGTCGTGAGGACTCCACCACCTCGCGGCGGATCCGGTCGAGGTCCTCCTCGCCGAAGTAGAGCGACGAGGTGCCCAGCACCTCGCTGGTGGCCAGCGTCCCGATCGTCGCCTCGACCCGGACCGAGGCATCCTCCACCGGGATCAGCACGTGGTAGTGCCGCGGACGTTCGCTGCCCGCGTGCAGCCCGACGACCTGCCGTGCGTCGACGTGCGACACCGGTTGTTCGACCAGGACCACGACGTCGTCCACCGTCCACCTCCGGAGAGCCAGGGCACCATCGTGGCCCGAGGACGCCGGAAAGACCATGGACGCGCGACGTCAGGCCCCGGGGAGGATCTGCGCCAGGTCGAAGCGGACCGGCACATCCAGCTGCTCGTACGTGCAGGATCCCGGCTCCCGATCGGACCGCCACCGCCGGAACTGCGCCGTGTGCCGGAAGCGGGTGCCCTCCATGTGGTCGTAGGCGACCTCCAGGACCCGCTCGGGGCGCAGTGGCACGAAGGACAGGTCCTTGCCCGTGCTCCACCGCGAGACGGCACCGGGGCGGCGCTCGCCGGCGGGTGCCGCGTCCGCCCAGTCCCCCCAGGGGTGCCCGTCCAGGTCGGTGCGCAGCGGTTGCATCTCCTCCCAGAGCTCCGCGCGGCGGGCCACCGGGAACGACGCCGAGACGCCGACGAACTGCAGCCCGCCGGAGGCGTCGTACAGCCCGAGCAGCAGTGAGCCCAGCAGCGGGCGCTCGGGGGTCGACTGCTTGTGCTCGCGGTAGCCGGCGACGACGCAGTCGGCGGTGCGGTCGTGCTTGACCTTGAGCATGACCCGCTTGTCCGGCTGGTAGCGGAGGTCGAGCGGCTTGGCGACGAGACCGTCCAGCCCGGCGCCCTCGAAGGAGTCGAACCACTCCAGCGCAGTCGTGTGGTCCCGGGTCAGCGGGGTGACGAACACCGGTGCCCGGGACTCGGCCAGGGCCTGCTCGAGCTGGGCCCGTCGTTGCTCGAACGGCTGGTCCACCAACGACTCACCGTCCAGGGCCAGCAGGTCGAAGGCCACGAAGGAGGCAGGAGTTCGCTCCGACAGCATCGCCACCCGTGACGCCGCCGGGTGGATGCGCTCCTGCAGCCGTTCGAACTCCAGGCGACCGTCGACGGCCACCACGATCTCGCCGTCGACCACGCATCGCTCGGGCAGCTCACGCAGCAGGCCGGCCGCGAGCTCGGGGAAGTAGCGGGTCATCGGCCGTTCGTTGCGGCTGCCGATCTCGACCTCGTCACCGTCGCGGAAGACGACGCTGCGGAAGCCGTCCCACTTCGGCTCGTACGCGAGTCCGGCCGGGACGGTCGAGGGCTCGGGCACCCCCTTGACCGACTTGGCGAGCATCGGGGCGACGGGGGGCATGACGGGGAGGTGCACCAGGCGATCGTGCCACGTGCCGGGGTGTCAGCTGCGTACCCAGCGGGTCAGCAGCGTCCCATCCTCCTCCAGGACGTGTCCCAGCCGCATCGGGACGTCGAGGGGCGGGCCGCTGAGGATCCGTGGAGCGGTGCCGCCCTCGAGCACGGGTGCGACGGTCAGGCACAGCTCGTCGAGCGCGCCCGCCGCTGCCACGTCGGCGAGCAGGTGGGGCCCGCCCTCGCAGAGGACCCGGGTCAGCCCGCGGCCGTGCAACGCGGCCAGCGCCGCACTCACGTCGACGCGGTCCTCCCCGACCACGCCGACGTCGGCGACGAGCGTCAACGCGTCCTGTCGGTCGGTCGGTGACCCGGCGTGCGTGAGCACGAGCGTCCGCTCGTGGGCTTCGGTGAAGAGCGGTGCCGACGGGTCCAAGTCGAGGGAGCCGCTGACGACCGCGATCGCCGGTGCTTCTCGCAGGCCGAGCCGGGACCGGAGCGCCGCGCGGTCGGGCATCACCCGGGCCGGCCCGTACCCCTCGGCACGCGCCGTCCCCGCGCCGACGAGGACGACGTCGCACAGCCCTCTCAGCACTGAGAAGACGCGCCGGTCCGCGGCGGTGGCCAGGGAGCCCGAACGGGCGTCCGGTCCGGTGACCGCGCCGTCGAGTGACGACACCATGTTGGCGCGCACCCACGGGCGGTCCGGGGGATAGGCGTAGAGCTCGGCGAGGGTGTCGTCGTCGACGTCGTCCTGGACAGGTGGGGGCAGTAGCAGGCGCACGGGACGATCTCACCAGAGCCGTACCCTTGCGCGCATGCCGTTCCGCCTCGTCGACCGCCACCCGACGGTCGAACCCGGCCGGATCGTCGCCGACCTCGTCCCGCCCCCGCGGTTCACCGACGTCCGCTTCGAGACCTACCTGCCCGATCCGGCACAGCCCACGCAGGGCGCAGCAGTGGCAGCGCTGCAGGCCTTCGCCGGACAGCTAGAGGTGCGCGAGCAGCGTCGTTCGTGGTTCCGGCGTGCTCCGGCACCGCCCGAGGGGCGGGCGGGGGTCTACCTGGACGGCGGCTTCGGCGTCGGCAAGACCCACCTGCTCGCGGCACTCTGGCACGTCGCACCGCCACCGAAGGCGTTCGGCACCTTCGTTGAGCTCACCCACGTCGTGGGCGCCCTCGGCTTCCAGGACACGGTGGACGCCCTCTCCGGTCACCGGCTGCTGTGCATCGACGAGTTCGAGCTGGACGACCCGGGCGACACGGTGCTCACGTCGACCCTGCTGAGCCGGCTCGGCGAGACCGGCGTCCGGCTCGCCGCGACGTCGAACACGCTTCCCGGCCGCCTGGGGGAGGGGCGCTTCGCCGCCGAGGACTTCCTCCGGGAGATCCAGGGTCTCGCGGCGCACTTCGACGTCGTCCGCGTCGACGGGGAGGACTACCGCCACCGTGGACTGCCCGACGCGCCGACTCCGTACGAGGACGCCGCCGTGACCGAATCCGCCGAGCTCGTCCCCGGGGCGACCTTGGACGACTTCGAGGAGCTCTGCGCCCATCTCGGCCGGGTCCACCCGTCCCGCTACGGACCACTCCTGGACGGTGTGCCGGCGGTGCACCTGCGCGGTGTTCGGACGGTCTCGGACCAGGCGACGGCGCTGCGGCTCGTCGTGCTGGCGGACCGGCTCTACGACCGCGACGTCCCCGTCGTGGCCAGCGGGGCGCCCGTGGACCGGGTCTTCGACGAGGAGATGCTGCGCGGCGGGTACCGGAAGAAGTACTTCCGAGCCGTTAGCCGCCTCGTCACGCTGGCCCGCGAGGGCAAGCACGTGACTCGCACCACGTCGTCCCACTGACACTGGCCCGTCACCGCCGCGTAACCCGGGCGGCCGAGTCTGTCCTGGTGACGACGACACGAAGACACATCGCCCTCGTGGCGCACGACAACAAGAAGGTGGACCTGCTCGCTTGGGCCGCCTACAACCGCGAGACCCTGGCCGAACACCACCTCTACGCCACCGGCACGACCGGGACGATGATCCAGTACGAGCTCGGGCTGCAGGTCACACGCTTCCTCTCCGGTCCGGTGGGCGGGGACCAGCAGATCGGTGCGCGCATCGCCGAGGGCGGGATCGACCTGCTGATCTTCCTCTGGGACCCCCTCGAGCCTCAGCCCCACGACCCGGACGTCAAGGCGCTGCTCCGGGTCGCTGCTGTGTGGAACGTGGGTGTTGCGTGCAACATCGCCACCGCCGACCTGATGATCTCTTCCCCGCTGCTCAGGGGCCGCTACCGGCCGGCCCGGCCCGAGCTCGGGGAGTCGTCCTGGTCCGGCGAGCCGCTCCGCGAGACGGCCTGACCCGAGGGTCATGCGGGTGCGGACTCCACGGCCGAGGTGTCGACCAAGGCCACGGAGGTCGCACCCAGCAGCAGCGCACCGGCCTCGGCGGCGGCGCCGTCCCACGCCAGGACGACCCGCACGGGTTCCTCGTCCAGCGGCACCGCCTGGGGTTCGTCGGCGAGGTTGCACACGACGCGCAGCCCGCCCCGGTGCACGACCAGCCAGCGGGCGTCGGCGTCATAGGCGACCTGGACCTGGCCCAGCCACGGGTCCGTCAGCTCGTGTGACCGCGCGCGCAGCCGGACCAGCTCGCGGTACCAGTCCAGCAGCCGGGCGTGCCGCTCGCGCAGGGGCTCGTCCCAGTCGAGCTTCGACCGCTCGAACGTCGCGGGATCCTGCGGGTCGGGCACCTCGTCGGCAGCCCAGCCGTGCTCCCCGAACTCGCGTACGCGGCCGTCGCTCACGGCCCGACCCAGCCCCGTGTCGGGGTAGGACGTGAAGTACTGCCACGGGGTGCCCGCGCCCCACTCCTCGCCCATGAAGAGCATCGGGGTGAAGGGCGACGTGAGGACGAGGGCCGCTCCGCAGGCGAGCAGGCCGGGGGAGAGGGTCGCCGAGAGGCGGTCGCCGAGCGCCCGGTTGCCCACCTGGTCGTGGTTCTGCAGGTAGCCGAGGAACCGCCAGCCCGGCAGGCTTTCGACGTCCACAGGACGGCCGTGGGAACGGCCGCGGAAGCTCGACCAGGCACCGTCGTGGAAGAACGCTCCGGTGAGCGTGCGCGCCAGCGCGGCCCACGGATCGGCGGCGAAGTCCGCGTAGTAGCCCTGACCCTCACCGGAGAGGAGCGCGTGCAGGGCGTGGTGGAAGTCGTCGCTCCACTGAGCCGTGACGCCCAGCCCCCAGCTGCCCCGCTGCGTCACGACTCGCGGGTCGTTGACGTCGCTCTCGGCGATGAGCAGCAGCGGACGTACCAGCTCGTCGGCGAGGTCGTCGACGGCCACCGAGAGCTGCTCGAGCAGGTGCATGGCGCGCTCGTCGTGCAGGGCATGGACAGCGTCGAGCCTGAGCCCGTCGAGGTGGAAGTCACGCAGCCACGACACGGCGTTGTCCACGACGTACGCCCGCACTTCGTCCGATCCGGAACCGTCGAGGTTCACCGCCTGCCCCCACGGCGTGTGGTACGCGTCGTGGAAGTACGGACCGAAGCGGGAGAGGTAGTTCCCGCTGGGCCCGAGGTGGTTGTAGACCACGTCGAGGACGACCGCCAGGCCGCGGTCGTGGCAGGCGTCGACCAGGCGCTTGAGGCCGTCCGGTCCGCCGTACGGCTGGTGGACCGACCACGGGGCGGCGCCGTCGTACCCCCACCCGCGTGACCCGTCCCACGCCGCCACGGGCATGAGCTCGACGTGGGAAACGCCAAGGTCGACGAGGTGGTCGAGGTGGCTCACGACACCGTCGAACGTCCCGACACGCGAGAAGGTCCCGACGTGAAGCTCGTACATAACGCCGCCCTCGAGCGCCCGGCCTTCCCACCCGAGGTCCGACCAGTCGAACCGGTCGTGCTCGTAGACGGCGGCTGCCGCGTGAACCCCGTCCGGCAACCACACGGAGCGTGGGTCCGGTAGCCGGTCGCCGCCGTCGACCCGGAACGCGTAGCGGGTGCCGTGCCGGGCGTCGGGCGCGTCGAGCACCCACCAGCCGCTCCGGCCGGACGGCCGTAGGGGGCGTGCCCCGTCCGGGAGGTCGACGTCGACGCCCGACGCCGTGGGCGCCCACACCTCGAAGGTCGTCACCGGCGTCCGGCCTCCCGTGCTCGTCTCTCCGGCGTCCGCCGGGGCTGATCGTGTCGCGCCCATCATTCACTGCCGGTCCCGGTGAGATACGGCAGGATGCGACGGCACCGGGTGCGGCGACCGGCGTCGCGTCCGCCTGGAGGTGGACATGGGCAAGGGCAAGAAGGACAAGCGTGAGCTGCGGCGCCTGACCGACCGTCTCCGGCTGCCGCCCGGACCGGTCGACCTCGCTGCCGTCGACACCCGTGCCACTCCCGGCTTCGACGGGGGCAAGCAGGACGGCAAGGCCGCGCTCGCGGATCTGAAGGCCCCGCTCAGTGACCTGCAGGAGCGGCTCTTCGCCCACGGACGCTCGGGTGGACAGCGGCGGTTGCTGCTCGTCGTGCAGGGCATGGACACCTCGGGCAAGGGCGGCACGGTACGGCACGCCGTCGGGCTCATGGATCCCCAGGGGGTGTCCATCACGTCGTTCAAGGCGCCCACAGCAGAGGAGCGTCGGCGCGGCTTCCTCTGGCGAATCCGCCAGGCGCTGCCCGAACCGGGCATGGTCGGCGTCTTCGACCGCAGCCACTACGAGGACGTGCTCATCGCGCGGGTCCGCGGGCTGGCTCGGCCGTCGACCATCGAGCGCCGCTACGAGGCCATCAACGAGTTCGAGGCGAAGCTCGTCGCGGACGACTGCATCATCATCAAGGCGAAGCTGCACCTGTCCCACGAGGAGCAGCGCGACCGGCTCGTCGCCCGCCTCGACGACCACACGAAGCACTGGAAGTACAACCCCGGCGACGTCGAGGAACGCAAGCACTGGCCGGCCTACCAAGAGGCCTACGAGATCGCTCTCGAGCGCTGCAACACCGAGGCAGCCCCGTGGTACGTGATCCCCGCCGACCGGAAGTGGTACCGCAACTGGGCGGTGACCCGGCTGCTCATCGAGCATCTCGAGGCGATGAGCATCGAGTGGCCGGCGGCGGACTACGACATCCGCGCCGAGAGGGAGCGCGTCCTGGCCACGTAGTGCCGCGGCGGTCGGGTCAGCCGGCGGGGGCGGTCCGGTGATGTTGGTAGGTGTCGGATTCGGGGTGGGCGCGGTCGGGTGGTCCGGTGATGTGCGGCCGGCCGGCTCGGCGTCGGCGGGGGCGGTCGGCGAGGCGGTGCAGCCGGGCCCGGACGGCCACGCTGAGGTCTGGGTCGGGCACCGGCAGCTCGCCGAGCGGGGGCAGCGGGGTGGTGGTGTAGGTCCGCCCGAGCGGGGAGGTCTGGGTCAGCCCACCCGTGGCCCCGTTCAGCCGGTGACACCACGCCCCGCAGGTCTTCGCGTCGTGGTGCGGCTGGTGCAGCGGCAGGTTGTTGCCGGCCCCGGTCGGCCCGTGCGGCCACGGGATGTCGTGGTCGAT
>DATHUJ010000165.1:0-36075 GCA_035462375.1 Jiangellales bacterium | reverse complement strand
GGCGGACCCTGCACACCGGAGCGGACCTGCTCACCGACAAGCAGCAGCAGCGCCTGCAGACCCTGTCGAGGTGACCGGGGCCGTCTACCAGCGGATGATCGCCGCCTCCCGGTGAACCCGACCGGACCAAGGGCCGAGAGTTGATGCACAAGCTCATCGCCTCCCTCAGCCACGGCGTTCCGGCCGCGCTGCACGAGTTCATCACCCTCGGCCGCACTTGACCAAGCTGCCGCTCCGGCCACGCCGGGTCTGAGCGCGTGCTTCGTGACGATCTCAGTGGCAGCCGGAGATCGTCTAGAGGGTGCTGAACGTGGTCATTGGGGGCGGCGGAGCAGGACCTTGCCGATGTGCTCGCCGGCCTCGACCACGCGGTGCGCCTCAGCCGCCCGGTCCATGGGGAGCACTCGGTCCACGACGGGGCGCACCGTCCCGGACGTCACCAGCGGCCAGACGTGCTCGGCGACCCCGGCGATGATGGCCGACTTCTCCGCCGCGGGCCGGGCTCGCAGGGCCGTCGCGACGACCGCGGCCCGCTTGGCCAGCAGGGCGCCGAGATCGAGCTCACCCCGGCGGCCGCCCTGGAGGCCGATGACGACCAGCCGGCCGTTGACGGCCAGCACCTCGACGTTGCGGCCCAGGTAGGCGGCGCCCATGTTGTCGAGCACCACGTCAGCACCGTGCCCGTCGGTGACCTCGCGGACGCCGGCCACCCAGTCGTCGTGGTAGTCCAGGGCCGCGTCGGCGCCCAGCTCCCGGGCGCGCTCGCACTTGGCCTCGGTGCCGCTGGTGGTGACCACGTGGGCGCCGAGCGCTCTGGCGAGCTGGACGGCCATGGTCCCGACGCCGCTGGTGCCGCCGTGTACGAGGAGCCACTCGCCCGGCTGGAGCGCCGCGACCATGAACAGGTTGCTCCAGACGGTGCTGGTCACCTCGGGCAGGCTCGCCGCGGTGACCAGGTCGGTCCCCGCGGGCACCCGCAGCACTTGTCCGGCCGGGACCGCCACCCGCTCGGCATAGCCGCCACCGGCGAGCAGGGCGCAGACCTCGTCGCCCAGGGACCACCCCTCCACGCCGGCGCCGATCCCCGCCACCGTGCCGGAGCACTCGAGCCCGAGCACCGGTGACGCGCCGGGCGGCGGTGGGTAGTGCCCCTGTCGCTGCAGGAGGTCGGCCCGGTTGACCGCCGAGGCCGCGACCTCGACCAGCACCTCCCCGGGCCCGGTCTCCAGGTCGGGGACCTCGCCCCAGGTCAGCACCTCCGGCCCGCCCGGCTCGCTCACCACCACCGCACGCATGGCTCCCCACCGTACGGTGGGCGCTCAGGCGTGGCCGAAGTCCTCCGCCTCGGCGCCGGGACGGCGGGCCCACGGCAGCTCCTCGGAGGGGCGCACGACGATCAGCCGGTCACCCCGGACGAGATGACCCACGGCGGGGGAGTGGTAGGGCAGGACGGTCTCGTCCCGGACCACCGCCAGGACGACGTCCTCGAGCTGTTTGGGGGTCCGGCCCTCCTCCCGGGGGGTCACGCCGCGCTCGGCCACCTCGAGCCCCTCGCCGCTGGCGATGAGGTCCTCGAGGACCTGGCCGAGGGCGGGACTGACCGTCGCCAGCCCCAGGATCCGGCCGACCGCGTCGGAGGAGATGACGACGGAGTCGGCGCCGCCCTGCCGCATCAGGCCCACGTTGTCGGAGTCGCGGACCGCGGCCACGATCTCGGCGTCGGGGTTGAGCTGCCGGGCCGTGAGCGTGCACAGGACGGAGGCGTCGTCCCGCCCCGTGGTGACGATGATCTGTCGTGCGGTCGGCACGCCGGCGCGGCGCAGCACGTCGGCCCGGGTGGCGTCGCCCAGGACTGCGGCCAGGCCGCGCTCGTTGGCGTCGGCGATGGTGGCGGGGTCCGGGTCGACGACGACGATCTGGTCCATCGTCATGCCGTTGGCCAGCAGCGTCGCGACGGCGCTCCGACCCTTGACGCCGTAGCCGACGACGACGGTGTGGTCCTCCAAGGTCCGCCTCCAGCGGGACAGCCGCCACTCCCGACGGCTGCGTTCGGTCAGGGCCTCCAGGGTCGTGCCGATGAGCACGATGAGGAAGAGCACGCGCAGGGGCGTGATGAGCAGGACGTTGATGAGCCGGGACTGATCGGTGACCGGCGTGATGTCGCCGTACCCCGTCGTGGAGAGGCTCACGGTCGAGTAGTAGAAGGCGTCGAGCAGGCTGACCTCGCCGTCCGCACTGTCCGTGTAGCCGTCCCGGTCCAGGTAGACGATGAGGACGACGCCGAGGAGCACGAGGAAGGCGATGGCCATCCGTCGCCCGATCGCCCGGAACGGGTTGACGGCGACCAGGGGTAGCCGTACCGCGGCGTCGGGTTCCACGGGCAGGACCGTAGCCTGCGCGACCCTGATGCGCCGGACGAGGGACGGGGACATCATGAGAGGGCTCTCATCGGTGTCTCACCCAACTCTCCTCCAAGGAGGGTCACCATGAGAACCGTGCTCACGCCGACGAGACTGATGACGCTCGTGCTGGCGGTCGCCGCGATACTGGGCTTCGGCTCCGGAGCGGTGCTCGCGCAGCGCGCGACCCCGCCCGACCTGGGCGGCGAGGTGGTGAGCGGCGACCCGGCGGCCGACCTCAGCCCGTCGGCGACGCCGTCCCCGACCCCCACGCCCACACCCACGCCGACCCCGGAGCCCACGGTCGAGGCGACGGCCGAGCCCGAGCCCGTCCAGGAGGCTCCGCCCGCGGCGGACCCGGCGCCGGCTCCGCAGCCGCAGGTCGTCCAGCCGCCGCCGCCGAAGGCCCCGGTGACGCGCAGCGGAGGCGGTTCATCCGGTGGGGGGTCCTCGGGCGGTGGTGGATCCGGGGGCGACGGCTCCGCCGGGGGCGGGTCCGGGGGAGATGACGACGACGACGATGACGACGACGACGATGACGACGACGACGATGACGACGACGACTGAGCGGGGACCGTCCTGAGCAGGGGCACCGACGGGGGCGGCCTCCGAGCCGGCGTCGTGGAGGCGCTGCACTCGGTGCGGGCGAGGGTGCTCGGGTGGGCGCTACTGCTCACGGTGGCCGGCCTCGTCGTCGCCGGCCTGTCGGCCTACGCGATCCAGTCGGCCCGCATCGACGAGCGGCTGGACGCCAACCTGGCGCAGGAGATGGCGGAGTTCCGCGAGCTGGCCGAGGGGGACGACCCGTCGACGGAGGCGCCCTGGGACAGCCTGGACGTCCTGATGCGTGAGTCGCTGCGCCGGCAGGTGCCCGACGACAACGAGACCCTGCTGGCACTCATCGACGGCGCCGTGGCCTTCGTCCCGTCCGGAGACCGGCCGATCGAGCTCGAGGACGACCCCGACGCGGTCGCCGAGCTGTCGTCCGTGCTCGGGGCCGGCTACGGCGACCTCACCAGTGGGGGTGAGCGCGTCCGCTACGCCGCAGTCCCGGTGCGGGTGCCTGGCGACCCGGCGCGGGGCACGTTCGTCGCCGCCTTCCTCGTCGACCGTGAGCGGGCGGAGCTGGGCAACCTGCTCCGGACCTACAGCTTCACCGCGCTCGCGACTGTGCTCCTCGTGGCCGCGGTCGGCTGGATGGCGGCGGGGCGGCTGCTCCGGCCGATCAGCCTGCTCCGCGCGACCTCCCAGCAGATCTCGGAGTCGGACCTGTCCCAGCGCATCCCGGTGGGTCGCGGTGCCGACGACCTCTCGGAGCTGGCCCGGACGTTCAACGCCATGCTCGACCGGCTCGAGGAGGCCTTCGCCGCGCAGCGCCGCTTCCTCGACGACGCCGGCCACGAGCTCCGGACCCCCGTGACCATCGTGCGCGGTCACCTGGAGCTGATGGACCGGGGCGACCCCCGCGACGTGGCGGAGACCACAGCCTTGGTGCTCGACGAGCTGGACCGGATGGGCCGCCTCGTCGACGACCTGTCGACCCTCGCCAAGACCGAGCGTCCGGACTTCCTTCACCCCGTGACCGTGGACGTGGGCTCGCTGACCGACGACGTGCTCGACAAGGTGCGCGGTCTCAGGGAGCGCGAGTGGGTCCTGGACGAACGCGCCGTGGGACGGGTGCGGGCCGACCCACAGCGGCTCACCCAGGCGTTGGCGCAGCTGGCCGCCAACGCGGTCGCACACACGCAGCCTGGTGACCCCATCGGAGTGGGGTCCTCGGTCGGTGACGGCATCCTGCGCTTCTGGGTCCGTGACACGGGCACCGGAATCCCGGCCGAGGAGCTGCCCCGGATCTTCGGGCGCTTCGTCCGGGGCGAGGGTCGCGAGCGCTCGGAGGGGTCCGGCCTGGGCCTGGCCATCGTGCGCGCCATCGCCGAGGCGCACGGCGGGCGGGTCGTCGTCCTCTCCGCCCCGGGAGCGGGTGCGACCTTCACCCTGGAGCTGCCGCTCGTCGTTGCCCCTGTCCACCGCCGGGAGGAAGTCACCGCGTGAACCGCATCCTGATCGCCGAGGACGAGGAGCGCATCGCCTCCTTCGTGGAGAAGGGCCTGCGGTCCAACGGGTTCACCACCACGGTGGTCCGCGACGGCCCCAGCGCCTACCAACGCGCGATCTCGGGGGAGTTCGACCTCGTGGTACTGGACATCGGGCTGCCGGACATGGACGGCTTCACCGTGCTGCGCCGGCTGCGCCGGGCCAGCTGCACGATCCCGGTGGTGATCCTCACCGCCCGTGACTCGGTGGCCGACACCGTGGCAGGTCTGGAGGGCGGCGCCGACGACTACGTCCCCAAGCCGTTCCGGTTCGAGGAGCTGCTCGCCCGGATCAGGCTGCGGGTCCGCACGGAGCGCGGACCCGAGGTGACCGTCCTGCAGCACGGCGACCTGTCCTTGGACCTGCGCACCCGCCGCGCCGCCGTGGACGGCAGGACGGTCGACCTGTCGGCCCGCGAGTTCGCCTTGGCCGAGACCTTCCTCCGCAATCCGGGACAGGTGCTGTCGCGAGAGCAGCTGCTCAGCCACGTCTGGGGCTACGACTTCGACCCCGTGTCCAACGTCGTCGACGTCTACGTCCGCTACCTCCGGCGCAAGCTCGGCCCGGACCGGATATCGACCGTTCGTGGCATGGGCTACCGGCTGGAGCCCTGAGCCCGGTCCCCCCGCCCGCGGACCAGCTCCTCCGCCGTTCGGCTTGCGGCGGCGACCGCCTCGGGCCCCCCGCCGGCGCGCCCGGCCGCCAGGCCGACCAGGAAGGTCGTCACCGGCGCCGCCGGTCGCGCGACCCCGTGCGCGGCGTCCCGGGCCAGGTCCAGCACCGCCTGCGCGTCGATCTCGGCCGGGTCGAGCCCGAGGGCCTCCGCCAGCTCCTGCACCCACTCCTTCAGCACCCCGCCACCGTACGGGTTACCCCGTACGCCTGCCCCGTAGGGACTGCCCCCGTACGACTGCTGGCCGGGGTCAGCGCGGGACGACCCGGTACCGGCGGTGCCGAAGCGCGGGGTTGCGGTCCCGGGTCGCGGCCAGCCGCTGGGGGACCACGTCGCCGACGACAACGCCCTCGGCCTCACCGAGTGCCGCAACGGCCACCCCCATGGGGTCGACGAGCGCGCTGCGCCCGCAGTAGGCACGACCGCACTGGGCGGCCGCGGCGACGTACGCGGTGTTCTCGATCGCCCGGGCGCGCAGCAGCGTCGACCAGTGGTCCTCCTTGAGCGGGCCGGCGACCCAGGCCGCAGGGACGAGCAGGACTTCGGCGCCGCCGTCCACGAGGGCCCGCGCCTGTTCGGGGAAGCGCAGGTCGTAGCAGGTCATCAGGCCCGTCCGGAGTCCCGCGACGTCCGTCACCACCGCCTCCGCGTCCCCTGCCGTGAGCCGGTCGGACTCCCGGTAGCCGAAGGAGTCGTAGAGGTGCGCCTTGCGGTAGGTGGCGACGACGTCACCGCCGGGACCGACGGCGACCAGGGTGTTGTACGGCCGGTCGGGGTCCTCCGACCGCTCGAACATGCCGGCGACGATCGCGGCCCCGTGCGTGCGGGCCAGGCCGGAGAGGTGGTCGACGAAGCGACCGTCCAACCCTTCGGCCACCGGCCCCAGCGGCGTGTCCGGCGGCCCGAAGTCGTGCATGACGGCCTCGGGCAGCACGACGAGGTCCGGTCGGTCGAGGGCGGCCCGCCCGACCAGACCGGTGACCGTGGCGAGGTTCTCCGCGGGGTCGAGGCTGGCGGCGAGCTGCACGAGGGCGACGCGCACTGCCCCAGTCTGGCCGAACCGGGCGCGCGGGCGAGGTCCCGGGTCCCCCGTGCCGTACGCGGCGGTAGCGTGCGCGTCATGGGTCGCTTCGAGGGCCGGGTGGCGCTGGTGACGGGGGCCGCACGCGGGATCGGGGCCGTGACTGCGCAGCGGCTGGCGGGTGAGGGTGCCGCCGTCGCCGTGCTGGACCTGGACGCCGACGCCTGCGTACGGACGGTGGAGGCGATCACTGTCGTCGGCGGCCGGGCGGTCGCTCTCGGCGCCGACGTCAGCGACTCCGCGCAGGTCGAGGACGCGGTGACGCACGTCGTCGACGAGCTCGGCGCGCTGCACGTGCTGGTGAACAACGCGGGCGTGATCCGGGACAACCTGCTCCACAAGATGAGCGACTCCGACTGGGACACGGTGCTGCAGGTCCACCTGCGCGGCGCCTTCGTCTGCGCCCGCGCCGCCCAGCGCGTCATGGTCCCGCAGCGCTACGGCCGGATCGTCTCCCTGTCCTCGATCGCCGCCGACGGCAACCGCGGGCAGGCCAACTACTCGGCCGCCAAGGCGGGCATCAAGGGGCTCACCCGCACGCTGGCACTCGAGCTCGGGCAGTTCGGCATCACGGTCAACGCCGTCGCCCCCGGCTTCGTCGCCACGGCGATGACCGAGCAGACCGCCGCGCGCATCGGGGTGAGCTTCGAGGACTTCCAGTCGGCGATCGCCTCGTCGGTCGCCGTCCGCCGCGTGGGCATGCCCGAGGACGTCGCCGCTGCGATCGCCTTCCTGGCCAGCGACGAGGCCGGCTACGTCTCCGGCCAGACGCTGTACGTGGACGGGGGCGGTCGCACCTGACACCAGCACCCCCACCGACGTACGACGGAGGTAGTGCCGTGCACAGCACGATGCAGGACATCCCGCTGCAGGTCCGCCGGTTGATCGAGCACGGGAGCACCGTCCACGCGGTCAGCGAGGTCGCGACGATGACCGCCGAGGGCCCGCGCCGCGCGTCCTACGCCGAGGTCGCGCGGAACGCCGCCCGGCTGGCCCACGCGCTGCGGGACCTGGATGTCGGGGACGGCGACCGGGTGGCCACGTTCATGTGGAACAACCAGGAGCACGTGGAGGCCTACCTCGGGGTCCCGGCCATGGGCGCGGTACTGCACCCGCTGAACATCCGGCTCTTCCCGGAGCAGGTGGTCTGGATCGCCCGCCACGCGGAGGACCGGGTGCTGGTGGTCGACGACTCGCTGGTCCCGGTCGTCGCGAGGCTGCTGCCGCAGCTCCACACCGTCAGGCACGTGGTCGTCAACAGCCCGGGCGGCCCGGCCGACCTGTCGGCGCTGGAGGGCCTCGGTCCGCAGGTGCACGACTACCGGTCGCTGCTCGACGGCCGCCCGGACCGCTTCCCGTGGCCCGACGTGGACGAGCGCTCGGCGGCCGCCATGTGCTATTCGTCGGGCACGACAGGAGACCCCAAGGGCGTCGTCTACAGCCACCGGTCGGTCTACCTGCACTCGCTCGGCATCGCGCTGCCGGACGTCTTCGGACTCTCCGCCAGGGACACCGTGCTGGCCATCGTCCCGCAGTTCCACGTGCTCGCGTGGGGGCTGCCGTACGCCGCGTTCCTCACCGGCGCGTCGATGGCCATGCCGGACCGGTTCCTCGTCCCCGAACCCCTGGCCGCGTTCGTGTCCGCGGCACGGCCCAACAAGGGAGCCGGCGTCCCGACGGTCTGGGGCGGCCTGCTGCAGCACGTCCAGACGCACTCCGAGGCCGACATCTCCTCGCTCGACGAGGCGATCGTCGGCGGAGCAGCCTGCCCACCGTCGCTGATGGAGGCCTACGACCGGCTCGGGATCACCCTGTTGCACGCATGGGGCATGACGGAGATCAGCCCGCTGGGCACGCTCGCCCGGCCGCCGGTCGGGGTCACCGATCCGGACGAGGCCTGGCGGTACCGGCTGACCCAGGGTCGCTTCGTCGGGCCCGTGGAGGCCCGGCTGGTGGGGACGGACGGGTCGACCGTCCCCTGGGACGGTGAGGGGGTCGGTGAGCTGGAGGTGCGGGGGCCGTGGGTCACCGGCTCCTACTACCGCGACGACGACCCCTCCCGGTTCCACGAGGGCTGGCTGCGGACGGGCGACGTCGGGTCGATCACCCCGGACGGCTACCTCACCCTCACCGACCGGATGAAGGACGTGATCAAGTCCGGTGGCGAGTGGATCTCCTCCGTCGAGCTGGAGAACCACCTGATGTCGCACGAGGCGGTCGTCGAGGCGAGCGTCGTGGCCGTCCCCGACGAGCGCTGGGGCGAGCGGCCGCTGGCGATCGTCGTGCTTGCCGAGGGAACCGAGGTCGCACCGGAGGAGCTGCGCACCTTCCTCGCTGGCCGGGTGGCGCACTGGCAGGTGCCCGAGCGCTGGGCCTTCGTCGACGAGGTGCCCAAGACCAGTGTCGGGAAGTTCGACAAGAAGGCGCTGCGCCAGCAGCACGCGAGCGGTGACCTCGACGTCCGTACTGTCGGCTCATGACCCTGCCGCGCGTCGCGGTCGCCACCTGCGCCCAGGCCCGCGGTCTGGACGAGGACGAGCCGCTGCTGCTGGACGCCCTGCGCCGCCACGGGCTGGCCGGCCAGCCGGTCGACTGGGACGACGAGGCGGCGGACTGGTCCTCGTACGAGCTGGTCGTCGTGCGGTCGACCTGGGACTACCACGAGCGGCCGGCCGAGTTCGTCGCCTGGGCGGAGGCGGTGGAGCGGGTGACCCGGCTGGTGAACCCCGCGCCCGTCCTCCGGTGGAACATCGACAAGGCCTACCTGCGTGACCTCGCCGCGGCCGGGGTGCCGGTCGTGCCCACCGTCTTCGCGGAACCCGGGGACCCGGCGCCGGCCGTCGAAGGGCCGGTGGTCGTCAAGCCGGCGGTCTCGGCCGGTTCCCGCGACACCGCCCGCCACGACGACGGGGGGTCGGCGGGGGCGCTCGCGCACTCGCGGCGCCTCCTCGACGCCGGCCGCGCGGTCATGGTCCAGCCGTATCTGCGCGCGGTTGACGAGGCCGGGGAGACCGCCCTGGTCCACATCGGCGGCCGGCCGAGCCACGCCATGCGCAAGGGGCCTCTGCTCGGCGACTCGGCGGGCGACCTGGTGGGCGGGCTCTTCCTCGAGGAGGAGATGTCGGTCCGGGTCCCGGCGGCGGAGGAGCTGGCCGTGGGGGAGGCGGTCCTGGCGGCGTTGCCCTTCGACGCCTCGGCCCTCGCGTACTGCCGCGTGGACCTGCTGCCCGGGCCCGACGGTGCACCCCTGCTGCTCGAGGTGGAGCTCACCGAGCCCTCGCTGTTCCTCTCCTACGTCCCGGAGGCGGCCGACCGGCTGGCGGCCCACCTGAGCGGCCTGGTCCCCTGACGCCGGAAGCCCACGACACGCCGGCGGGACGGGGCCCGGCGGCGTGTCGTGGGCGAGCGACGGGGGTGGTACGGACGGCGTTCAGGCGGTGACGTTGATCTCGACCGGGACGCCGTTGGTGAGGACGTCGAAGACGGCCGAACGGGCCCTCGACTGCTCGACGAGCTCGCGCATCTGCTCCGGGGTGCCGGTGCCCTCGACGTGGAAGTCGACGCGGATCTGCTGGTAGCCGTTGCGGACCTCGTCGGACATCCCGAAGATCCCCTGGAGGTCGATGTCGCCGACGACGGTCGACTCGACGCGCGTGAGGGTGACGCCGCGGGCGGCTGCGATGTTGCCCAGGCCGGCGGTGATGCAGGCGGCGAGCGCGTGCAGCAGGTACTCGACGGGGGTCGGGCCCTCGTCGCTGCCCACGAGGACGGCCGGGTGGTCGCCGTCGAAGACGTACGTGCGCTTGTGCTCGTGCTCCTGCCCGGCGCCGTAGAAGTCGCTGATCGTCGACTGGCTGTGGTTGCCGCTGATCCAGCGGTTGCGCGCCCGGAACTGGAACTTCGCGAGCTCGCGCTGGCCCTTCACGGCGTCCAGCGTCGCGAAGAGGGTGGGCACGTCGACGCCGTGGCGGCTCTGCGGGGCGTCGGTGGTGGCCGTGGTCATGTCGTGTCTCCTTCGGGTGGTTGACCGGGTGCTTGCAGCCTCGTCCCGTCGGCCCGCCCGACCATCAGTGGTGGGTGCCCATGTCGGCGTGCCCGGCTGCCCATCCCGTACGAGCGGGCTGCTGCACGTGCCGTCCGTGTGCCTCCCTCCGTACGGAGGGGTCGGCGCCCCACCTGGCAGGTCTTGCGGCGGTGAGCCGCAGGGTGGACCGTTCGGGGGTCGGGGCGCCGAGGTGGGGGGACGCGATGATGGGCCGGATCAGAACCCTGGGCAGACTGGCGCGGGCGGGGGACCTGCGGGGGCGGCTGACCCTGTTCCGCGACGGGACGGCCGCGATCCGGGTCGCGATGATGGGCGCGGCCCTGGAGTCCGGAGTCGTCGACGCCCTGGCCGAGCGGCCGGCGACGGGCGAGTCGCTCGCGGAGCGCCTCGGCGGGTCCGATCAGTCGCTCCTCCTGCCGTACCTCCGCCTGCTCGAAGCCGCCGGCGTCGTCCGCCGCCGGCGAGGGCTGTGGGGCTTGACCTCGCGAGGGCGACGGGCACTCGCCGACGACCTGGTGCGGGCCGGCTACGAGGGCTACGCCGGGTACCACACCGGCCTGTACCGCGGGCTGACCGCGCAGCTCGCCGGTGGGCCGTCGCGGCGGGACGTCGAGGAGCAGGGTGAGCTGATCGCGAAGCTGTCCGAGGGCTTCGACCCGTTTGTCGACGAGCTGCTGGCGGGCCTGGTGCAGGAGCGTCTGCCCCTGCGTGTGCTCGACCTCGGGTGCGGTGCGGGGCAGCGCCTGATCGGCATGATGCGGGCCGGCCCGCCGGTCGAGGGCGTCGGCGTGGAGGTCGATCCGGCCGCGGCGGCGCTCGCCGAGGCGGCGATCGACCGGGCGGGCCTCGACCAACGGGCGAGCATCGTACGCACGGACATCGCCGAGCTGGTCTCCCGCGGTCCGGACGGGATCGGCGGACCCGCGGACCTCGCCCTGCTGGCCAACGTCATCTACTACATGCCGGTCTCCGACCGGGTCGAGCTGCTCGCCGGGTGCGCCCGTCTGCTGCGGCGCGGCGGTGCGCTGGTCGTGGTCACGACGGCTGCGGAGCCGACCTTCTTCTCGCGCCACTTCGACCTGCTGCTGCGTGCCCAGGGGTCCGGGATGGAGCTGCCGGACCTGGGGGAGCTTGATGCCCAGCTGAGGGCTGCTGGCCTCACGCCCCAGCGTCCGAGGCGGCTCACCCCGGGCCAGTCGCTGGTCGCGGTGGTGGCCGAGCGCCCGGGTCCGGTGTGATCAGCGTGCCCGTCTCGTCCAGCGGTACGCCGCTGCGGCCGTTCGGTGACCACGGACGCGATCGGTCCCGCCGGGCCGCGCGGGTGTTCGGTGGCGCCGTGGCCACGGCGGGCCTCGGCTACGCGGTGCTCCACGTCCTCGGCCGGACCTCGGGCAGCACCCGCACCGAGCGCCGGCGGGTGCTGCCGGGAGACGAGCTGGTCAAGGACCCGACCGTCGTCACCAACCACGCGGTCACCATCGACGCGGGGCCTGAGGCGGTGTGGCCCTGGCTCACCCAGATGGGGTGGCACCGGGGCGGCTGGTACACCCCCCGCTGGGTGGACCGCCTGCTCTTCCCGGCGAACTGGCCCAGCGCTGAGCGGCTCGAGCCCGCGCTGGTCCGCGACCTCCGGGTGGGCGACTCCTTCCCGGATGGCGAACCGGGCACCGCGGAGCTCCTGGTCGAGCAGGCCGAACCGCCTCACGTGCTGGTCCTGCACTCGACGACCCACGTCCCGGTGCAGTGGCGCCAGCGCTGGGGTGCCGCGATCGACTGGGTGTGGACCTTCGCCCTCGACGAGCGGCCGGGCGGCCGGACCCGGCTCCAGCTGCGGACGCAGGGGCGGACCCGACCGTGGTGGCTCACTGCCGCGTACGTGGGGGCGCTCGTCCCGGCCGACCACGTCATGGCCACCGGCATGCTGCACGGCATCAAGCTCCGGGTCGAAGGATGGCAGGCCCGACGGCCCGCCCCCGATTGACCACGTTCACCACCTTTGTGGGGCCGACCTCCGGGCCACCACGAGGCTGCTCAGGTCATCACGAGGCGTCAGCGCCTGGTGGTGGCACCACGCACCTGGTGATGGATCCACCACGAGGCTGATGGGGCGCCGAGCACCCGGTCCAGTCCCCCACCAAGGTGGTGAACGTGGTCATTCGGGGCTCTGCAGGGGCACGGCGCGGCTCACCCGACAGGCTCGAGGGCGGGCCCGCAGTCCCGGCCCCGGGCCCGGGCGTCGATGACCTGCGCCAGGTACGCCGCGTCCTCGCCCACGCCGCCGATGAAGTTGGACTTGCGCTTCCACTGCCAGCGCAGGCCCAGCACGGACAGCCCCGGCGCGGGGGTCACGCCTCGGTGGTGCATCAGGTCGCCGGTCGGGTCCAGCACCGGGGCTCGCAGCCACGAGAAGTCGCGCCGGAAGCCGGTCGCCCAGACCACGCTGGTCACCCCTTCGCGCCGGAGGTCGAGCGACCGCGGGTCGGCCTCGGTCCAGGGCTCCGGGCCGCAGGGCGCTGGCACCGCCTCGCCCCGCCCACCCCCGTACACCCCCACGTGCAGGTCAACCAGGGAGCGGAAGCGCACCTCGTGGGCGTCGGCCTCGGCCAGCCGCTCCGCCAGGTCGCCCGCGAAGTGCGCCCGGCCGTCGGCCACGTCGGCCAACCGGCCGTGCATGACGACGCCGACCTCGGCCAGCACGCGGAGGTTCAGGTCCTCGGTCCCCCCCGCGAGGATGACGCCCGGCGCGTGGGGGGCCCGGCCCGTCGGCAAGCTGTCGACGGTCCGGTCCAGCATCCCGAGGAGGTCCATCCAGGCGTAGGCGTCCCGACCGCGGTAGCGCCGGGGCAGCGGCCGGTGCCGGCTCACCGCGAGGTGCACCCGGCGTCCCGCTCGAGCCAGCTCGAGGGCGATCTGCTGACCGGACGGCCCGGAACCGACCACGAGCACGGCCCCTCCCGGCAGCTGGGACGGCCGCCGGTATGCCGACGTGTGCAGCTGCTCCAGCCGCCACGGCAACCGCTCCCCGACCGCCGGCAGGTACGGGCGGTCGTAGTGCCCCGTCGCGACGACGACGTCCCGGGCGTCCCAGGTACCGCCGCCGGCCGTGCGCACCCGCCACCCCGCGGGCGCCGGCTCCACCCGGCGCACCGCGACTCCCGTACGGACTGGGGCGGCGAAGCTCCGCGCGTAGGCGTCGAAGTGCTCGACCACCTCGGGCCCGGCCAGGAAGCCCTCCGGGTCGCCCCCCTCGTAGGAGAGTCCGGGGAGCTCGTTGTAGCGGTTCGGAGACAGCAGGCTGAAGGAGTCCCAGCGCTCGCTCCGCCAGCGCTCGGCGACCCGACCACGCTCGAGCAGCACGTGCTCGCGGCCGAGGTCGGTCAGGTGCCGGCTCAGTGCGAGCCCGGCCTGACCGGCTCCGACGACGAGGGTCTCGACCGTGGGCATCTCGGGCTCCTCCTGCGTACGGGGGTGGTCTGGCCGCGACGCTAGGGACGGCGGCGGACCCGGCCATCGGCCCCGGTTGCCCATCCCGGGCGGCCGGGTTGCCTACGGCTGGACGACGCGCACGGTGCGCAGGGCAGGGTCGGCCGTGCCGTGCACGTGAGCACCGGCCGCCAGGGCCTCGGCCAGGTAGTCGACAGCCTCCGCCGTGACCACCTCGCCGGGCGCGACCACGGGGATCCCGGGCGGGTACGGCGTGACCAGCTCCGCGCACACCTCGCCCACCGCCCCGCGTAGCGGGACCGCTTGGGAGGCACCCAGGAAGGCCGCCCTGGGCGTCAGCGGTGCGGGTCCCGGAGACGGCGGGGCGGCCAGCCGACCGACGCGGTCCCGCAGCCGGCGGACCCGGGTGGCGCCAGGTCGGGGTGCGAGCCGGACGAGCCGCCGGAAGCCCGCCGTCAGCGCCGCGACCGTGGCCTCGTCGTCGCCCGTCCCCACGACCAGGTAGACGCTGGTGAGGTCGGCCCCCTCCGGGGCGATTCCGCACGACTCCCGCAGCAGCGCCTCGGCCCGGTTTCCGCTGAGCCCCAGGCCGGTGACGTCGACACAGACCTTGAGCGGGTCGAGTCGGACGCCGAGCTCATCGGAGCCGGGTGCCCGGAGGCCCGGCAGCGCGGCCAGGGCCCGACGGGCTGCCTCGGCCAGGCCGACCGCGCGCTCGATGATGCGGGGCCCGTCCACGGCGAGGTCGCGCCGGGCGGCGTCCACCGACGCCAGCAGGGGGAGCAGCGGGCTGGTGGTCTGGGTCGTCCGTACCACCGCGTCGAGTCGGTCGCCGTCGACCGCCGGACCGGCCAGCAGGAGGGAGCCCGAGCTCATCGCGGGCAGCAGCTTGTGCACGGAGGTGACCGCCCCGTCCGCACCGGCGGCCATCGCGTGCGCGGGCAGGTCGGGGTGGAAGGCCAGGTGGGGGCCCCATGCCTCGTCCACGTAGGCCACGGCTCCCGCGGCGTGCGCCGCCGCGCAGATCGCGGCCGTGTCGGAGCAGACTCCCGTGTACGAGGGGGAGACCACCGACACCAGTCGGGTGCCGGGGTGGGCCGCCAGGGCGGCGGCGACGTCCCCGGGCTCGATGCCGAGACCGGTGCCCAGGACGGGGTGGACCCGCGGGCTCACGTACACCGGCCGCGCCCCGGTGAGCACCAGACCCGTCAGCGTCGACGTGTGCAGCGTCCGGGACACCACGGCGGTGTCGCCGTCGCGCAGGTGCGCGAGCAGGAACGCGTGGTTGCCGCTGGTCGAGCCGTTGCCGAGGACGTAGGCCCGGTTCGCCCCCCAGGCACGCGCCGCGAGCGTCTCGGCGGCCCGCCGGGCCCGGTCGTACGTGCCGGTCTCGAGCCACACGTCCGACGCGAGGACGGCGTCACCCAGGGTCGCCCGCAGGTCGGGCGAGGCGCCGCGTCCCCGCTTGTGGCCCGGGCAGTGGAACGCCGTCTCGTCGTACGCGCGGAGAGCGTCGAGCAGGGGCGTCGCCGCCTGCTCGTCGGGCTCGGCCGCTCTGCGTCCCGGTTCGCGACCCACCAGCGGCAGCGACAGCACCTGTGCCACGACGCCTCCCCTTCGCCCCGACCCCGGGAGGAGGAGTCGCGCGGGGTGGTCGCTGATACCCCTCCACCGTCCCGCGCGGCCATACTGCCGCCATGTCCCCGACGCGTACGCGGGCGGTGCCGGCCGTCCTCCGTCGCACGATCGGTATCGACATCGGAGGTACGAAGGTCGCGGCCGGGGTGGTCGACGGGGAGGGGCGCATCCTGGACCGGGCCCGACGAGAGACGCCGGACAAGACCAAGAGCCCGACGGTGGTCGAGGACACGATCGCCGCCGTCGTCCGGGAGCTCACCGCGCGGCACGACGTCGTGGCGCTGGGGATCGGGGCCGCCGGATTCGTCGACGGCACCCAGTCACACGTGCTCTTCGCACCGCACCTGGCGTGGCGCAACGAGCCCCTGCGCGAGGCCGTGCACCGCCGGACCGGACTCCCGGTCGTGGTCGACAACGACGCGAACGCCGCGGCGTGGGCGGAGTGCCGCTTCGGGGCGGCGCAGGGAGAGTCGCACGTCGTCTGCGTGACCTTGGGGACCGGGATCGGGGGCGGCCTCGTCCTCGACGGCGTCCTCCACCGCGGGCGCTTCGGCGTGGCCGGCGAGTGGGGTCACATGATCGCGATGCCCGGCGGCCACCGGTGCGAGTGCGGCAACCGCGGCTGCTGGGAGCAGTACGCGAGCGGCAACGCGCTCGTCCGCGAGGCCCGGGAGATGGTCGTGGCCGACTCACCGGTCGCGCACCGCCTCGCCGAGGCGTGTGACGGCGAACCCCGGCGGATCACCGGGCCGATGGTGAGTCAGCTCGCCCGTGAGGGGGACCCGGCCGCGGTCGAGCTGCTCGAGGAGGTTGGGCACTGGCTGGGCATCGGCCTCGCCAACCTCGCGGCGGCCCTCGACCCTGGCCTCTTCGTCATCGGCGGCGGGGTGTCCGAGGCCGACGAGCTCCTGCTCGCACCTGCCCGAACGTCCTTCCGCCGCACCCTCACCGGGCGCGGCTTCCGTCCCGAGGCGCGGATCGTGCGAGCGGCCCTGGGCAACGACGCGGGCCTCGTCGGTGCCGCCGACCTGGCCCGGAGCGCCCGGCTGCGCCGTCGGGACCGGGCCCGGTTGGTGACGACCCGACTGCTGCTGCCGCGGCGGCTGGACGGCGAGACGACGGTCGGGTCGCGCCGGCGGACCGGCTGGAGCTCACGGACACCGCGTTGAGGCCCCCAGTTGATCATCGGTGAACGTTTTGGGCAACGCCCGCGCAAGCGCCCGATCGATCCACCGATGGTCGTCCGGGCCGCGCGCTCCCCGCTGATCGACGCGGCCGGCGCCCAGGCGGCCAGGTTCCGCTCCGGATCAGCGCTCGACCAGGGTGAGCGAGAACGCGTAGCGCGAGCCCCGGTAGACGTGGGTGCCGTACTCCACGGCCCGCCCCACGTCGTCGTAGGCGGTCCGGGTCATCGTCAGCAGCGCAGACCCCCGGGTCTCCCCGAGGAGCCGGGCCTCGGCCCCGGTGGCGTTGCGGGCGCCGATGCTCTGGTTGGCGATGCGGATGTGGACCCCGGCCTGCCGCAGCAGCTCGTACAGGCCGCGGGCCTCGAGATCCGCGGTCGTGAACTCGAGCAGGTCGGTGGGCAGGTAGTTGGTCAACAGGGCGATCGGCTCCTCGTCGGCGAACCGCAGGCGCTGGAGGTGCACGACCGTCGTTCCGGGGTCGATCCCCAGGGCCGTGGCCACCTCGCCCTCGGCGGGCCCGGTCTCAACGGTGAGAACGGTCGTGCGGGGCTGACGACCGGCGAGGGTCAGGTCGTCGTAGAGGCTGCTCAGCTCGAGGGGCCGCTGCACCGAGCTCCGGACGACCTGTGTGCCGACACCGCGCTTGCGCACGAGCAGCCCGCGCTCGACGAGGTACTGGATCGCCCTGCGCATCGTGGGCCGGGAAACCCCCAGATGGTCGGCCAGGACAATCTCGTTGTCCAGCCTCGTGCCGGCCTCGATCTCGCCCGACTCGATCAGCCGCTGCAGCTCCTGGGCGACCTGGAAGTAGAGGGGGACCGGACTGGTCCGGTCGACGGCGATCCCCGCCACCGCGTCCGTCGTCGCCATCGGGTTCTCCCTCCCCGAGGCAGTATGGCACCGCACCTGTCCGTGCGTATCGGCATCAGGACGTAAGAATGTCATGACAAAGTCTTGACGTGGCGTCCGGATCAGGTCCACACTCCCCGGTATCCACCCCGGACACCTTTGGGACACACCGGACACCTGTCGGACACCTTTCGGACACCCCGGACACCTCGGGACACCGGACCGGCGACGAGGAGGGCGCATGCGGGTCGGCTTCGTGGGACTGGGGCGCATCGGCGCCGCGCACGCCGCGGTGGTCCGCGACCACCCCGACGTCGACCAGCTCGTGGTCGCCGACGCCGACCCCGAGCGGGCGAAGGCGGTCGCCGACCGGCTCGCCGCGAGGACGGCCGCGGCCGCCACCACCCCCGCCGAGGTCACCGTCGCCCACGAGGTCCCCGCAGCCCTCAGTGACGTCGACGCCCTCGTCGTCGCCGCGGCCACCGCCGCCCATGCCGAGCTGATCGTCGCCGGTGTCGAGGCGGGCCTTCCCACCTTCTGCGAGAAGCCGGTGGCACCCGATGTCGCCGGCCACCTACGTGTGCTCGAGGCCGTCCGGAGCACGGGGGTCCAGGTGCACATCGGCTTCCAGCGGCGCTTCGACGCCGGCTACCTCGCCGCCCGCGAGGCCGTGCGGTCGGGAGCGCTCGGCGAGGTCCGCCGCCTGCACCTGGTCACCGGCGACGAGAAGCCCCCGCACGCCGACTACATCCCCCGCTCCGGCGGGCTCTGGCGCGACTGCCACGTGCACGACTTCGACATCCTCCGCTTCGTCACCGGTCGTGAGGTCGAGGAGGTCTACGCGGTCGGCGCCAACCGGGGCGCCGCCTTCTTCGCCGAGGCCGGGGACATCGACGAGGCAGCGGCCGTGCTCACTCTCGACGACGGCACCCTCGCCACCCTGCAGGGCTCTCGGTACAACGGCGGCGGCCACGACGTGCGCATGGAGGTCGCCGGCACCGAGGCCACCTGGGTCGTGGGCCTCGGCGACCACGCCCCGATCGTCCCGGCCGACCCCGGCGTACCCAGCCCGGCCGGCGAGCCGTGGCCGGACTTCTGGCACCGCTTCCTCCCCGCGTACGAAGCGGAGCTCAACGCCTTCGTCGACGTGGCCCTCGGCCGCACCGTCAGCCCCTGCACCGTCGAGGAGGCCCTCGAGGCCTTCTACGTCGCCGAGGCCGCCACGCTGTCGCGCGCGGAGCACCGCCCCGTACGCGTGGGGGAGGTGCGCTCGTGAGCACCGTCGCACAGCGCACCGCTGGCGCCCCGATCTCCTGGGGCGTCTGCGAGGTGCCGGGCTGGGGCCACCAGCTCGCCCCCGACCGCGTGCTCGCCGAGATGCGCGACGTGGGGCTCATCGCCACCGAGTTCGGCCCCGACGGCTTCCTCCCCGAGCCACCCGAGGACAAGGCCGCGACGCTCCGGTCGTACGGCCTCTCGGCGGTGGGCGGATTCGTGCCCGTCGTCCTCCACGAGCGGGGCCACGACCCGGCGCCCGGGGTCGACCGGGCGCTCGACGGCTTCGTCGCCGCGGGGGCAGGCGTGCTCGTGCTCGCCGCCGCTACGGGCCGGGACGGTTACGACGAGCGCCCGGAGCTCGACGACGACGCCTGGAAGCGTCTGCTGAACAACCTCGACCACCTGTCGGAGCGCGCGGCCGGGCGGGGTGTCCTGGCCACGCTCCACCCCCACGTCGGCACGGTCGTCGAGATGCGCGAGGAGGTCGACCGCGTGCTCGAGGGCTCGTCGGTCCCGCTGACGCTCGACACGGGTCACCTGCTCATCGGTGGGACCGACCCGGCGGCGCTCGCGCGCGAGGCGACCGACCGCATCGCCCACACGCACCTCAAGGACGTCGACGCCGGGTGGGCCGACCGGGTCCGCGCAGGGGACGTGACCTACACCGATGCGGTCCGGCACGGCATGTACCGCCCGCTCGGCCGCGGCGACGTCGACGTCGCTGGGATCGTCGGCGCGCTCGAGGACGCCGGCTACCAGGGCTGGTACGTGCTGGAGCAGGACGCCGTCCTCACCGAGGAGCCGACCGGCGAGGGCCCCGTGGCCGACGTCCGCGCCAGCATCGAGCACCTGAGGGGACTGGGCCGGTGAGCACCTACGACGTCATCACGGTCGGCCGGATCAGCGTCGACGTCTACCCGTTGCAGACCGGCGTGGGACTCGAGGACGTCGAGACCTTCGGCAAGTTCCTCGGCGGCTCGGCCACCAACGTCGCCGTCGCCGCAGCCCGCTACGGCCACTCGGCGGCGGTCGTCACCGCGACGGGGGACGACGCCTTCGGCCGCTACCTGCACCGCGCCCTGCGCGAGTTCGGCGTCGACGACCGATGGGTCGGCAGTGTCCCGGGCACGCCGACCCAGGTCACGTTCTGCGAGGTCTTCCCGCCCGACGACTTCCCGCTGTACTTCTACGGTCGCGACGTCCTCGCTGCCGACCTGCAGATCACCGCCGCCGACCTCGACCTCGAGGCGGTCCGCCGGGCCGGCGTCTTCTGGGTCACCGCCACGGGCGTCTCCCGTGAGCCGAGCCGGACGGCGCACCACGCCGCCCTCGAGGCTCGCGCGCGGGCCCGGCACACCGTCCTCGACCTCGACTACCGCCCGATGTTCTGGGAGTCGCAGGAGGTGGCGCGCGAGCAGGTCGCCGCCCTCCTCCCGTACGCGACGGTGGCCGTCGGCAACCGCGAGGAGTGCGAGACCGCGGTCGGGGAGACCGAGCCCGACCGGGCGGCCGACGCCCTGCTGGAGCGGGGAGTCGAACTCGCGATCGTCAAGCAGGGCCCCAAGGGAGTGCTCGCACGAACCTCCGACGAACGGGTGGAGGTGCCGCCCTTCCCCGTCGACGTCGTCAACGGGCTCGGCGCCGGCGACGCCTTCGGGGGCGCGCTCTGCCACGGCCTGCTCAGCAGCTGGCCGCTCGAGCGGATCCTGCGCTTCGCCAACGTGGCTGGCGCGATCGTCGCATCCCGCCTGGAGTGCTCCTCGGCCATGCCGACCGAGGACGAGGTCCGGTCCCGACTCGAGGAGGCCTCGCGTGTCCACTGACGTCCGCCGGCTCGTCACCACGAGGGTCACGCGCCCGCAGGCCGTCGCCGAGGCCGCCGCGGGCCGCCGCCGGCCCGACTCGCTGCTCGGCCCGACCGGCCGGCTCATGGTCATCGCCGCCGACCACCCGGCCCGGGGGGCTCTGCGTGCGGGACCGGACCCGCTCGCGATGGCCGACCGGGCGAGCCTGCTGGACCGCCTCTGCGTCGCGCTGGAGCGCCCGGAGGTCAACGGCGTGCTCGGCACCGCCGACATCCTCGAGGACCTCCTGCTGCTGGGCGCTCTCGAGGGCAAGGTGGTCGTCGGCTCGATGAACCGCGGGGGCCTGGCCGGGACGGCGTTCGAGATCGACGACCGCTTCACCGGCTACGACGCCGGGAGCATCGCGGCGATGGGCTTCGAGGCCGGCAAGATGCTGCTCCGCATCGACCCCGCCGACCCGGCCACGGCACCGACCCTCGAGGCCTGCGCCCGCGCCGTGTCCGAGCTGGCCGGCCGGGGCCTGATGGCGATGGTCGAGCCGTTCATCTCGCACCGCATCGACGGCCGGGTGCGCAACGACCTCAGCACCGAGGCCGTCACGCGTTCGGTCACGGTTGCCGCGGGCCTGGGCAGCACCTCCGCGCACACCTGGCTCAAGCTCCCGGTCGTCAGCGACGGCGTCGAGGGCATGGAGCAGGTGCTCGCGGCATCCACGCTGCCGGCCGTCCTTCTCGGCGGCGAGGTGCCCGACGACCCCGACGCCGCCTTCGCCGCGTTCGAGCGGGTGCTCAAGATGCCGACCGTGCAGGGACTGGTCCTGGGCCGCTCCCTGCTGTACCCGGCCGACGGCGACGTCGCCGGCGCGGTGGCCACGGCGGTGAGCCTGCTGTGACCGCCCACGGGACCGACGTCCGCCTGCACCTGCCCGCCGGGAGCGCCGGGCGTGGGCCGTACTCGCTCGAGGTCACGCAGGCCGACGCCGGCTGGGGTTGGTCCTCCCTGCGCGTCCTCGAGCTCCTCGCCGGCGGTTCCCACCGGCTGAGCACCGGCGAGGAGGAGATGGTCGTCCTGCCCCTCGCGGGTGGCTGCACCGTCGAGGTGGACGGCGACACCTTCGAGCTGACCGGGCGGCCCGGGGTCTTCGAGGGCGTCTCCGACCTCGCGTACGTGCCGCGTGACGCCGAGGTGGTCATCACGTCCGCCGCCGGTGGGCGCTTCGCCCTGCCGGGCGCCCGCTGCCGCCGCAGGCTGCCGGCCCGCTACCGCCCGGCGCCCGACGTACCGGTGGAGATCCGAGGGGCGGGGGCCTGCAGCCGGCAGGTCAACAACTTCTGCTCCGCCGACTCCTTCGAGGCCGACCGGCTGATCGCCGTCGAGGTGCTCACCCCCGCGGGCAACTGGTCCTCCTACCCCCCGCACAAGCACGACGAGGACCGGCCGGGCGAGGAGTCGGTGCTCGAGGAGGTCTACTACTTCGAGGTCCAGGCGATCTCCCATGGGGGAGTTCTCGGGGGGAGCACGGGGGGCGGAGCCCCCCGTGGGTTCGGGTACCACCGCGTGTACGGGACGGACGAGCGCCCGATCGACGTCCTCGCCGAGGTCCGTACGGGCGACGTGGTGCTCGTGCCACACGGATGGCACGGCCCCTCGGTCGCCGCCCCCGGCTACGACCTCTACTACCTCAACGTCATGGCGGGGCCCGGCGAACGTGTCTGGCAGATCTGCGACGACCCCGCCCACGCCTGGGTCCGCGGCACCTGGGAGGACCAGCCTGCCGATCCGCGCCTGCCCCTCACCCCGGCCGCACCGGCCGGTGCCGCGGAGGCCACCCCCGAAAGGAGCGACTCGTGACCAGCCCGTCCGGCCCCCGGAGCGACACCGTGCGGCTCACCGTCTCGCAGGCCGTCGTCAGGTTCCTCGCCCAGCAGTACACCGAGCGCGACGGAGTCGAGCACCGGCTGATCGAGGGCTGCTTCGGCATCTTCGGCCACGGCAACGTGGCCGGCGTCGGCCAGGCCCTGCTCCAGGCCGAGGTCGAGGACCCCCACCGGCTCCCCTACTACCTCGCCCGCAACGAGCAGGGCATGGTTCACGCGAGCGCGGCGTTCGCCCGCATGCGCAACCGGCTCTCCACACTCGCCTGCACCGCCTCGATCGGCCCCGGCTCGACCAACATGCTCACCGCGGCCGCCCTGGCGACCATCAACCGGCTCCCCGTCCTGCTGCTGCCCAGCGACGTCTTCGCCACCAGGGCGTCCAGCCCGGTACTGCAGGAGCTGGAGGACCCGACGGGCTATGACGTCACCGTCAACGACGCGTTCCGCCCACTGTCCCGCTTCTTCGACCGGGTGTGGCGGCCCGAGCAGCTCCCGGCGGCCCTGCTCGGTGCCATGCGCGTGCTCGCCGACCCCGCCGAGACCGGGGCCGCGACGATCTGCCTGCCCCAGGACGTCCAGGCCGAGGCGCACGACTGGCCGACCACCCTCTTCGACAAGCGGGTCTGGCACGTCGCCCGCCCGGTGCCGGAACCGGCCGCCCTGGGACGGGCGGTCGAGGTGATCCGTTCGGCCGAGCGCCCGATCATCGTGGCAGGTGGCGGAGTGATCTACAGCGAGGCCACCGACGCGCTGCGAGCCTTCGCCGAGGCCACAGGCATCCCGGTGGCCGAGACGCAGGCGGGGAAGGGTTCCCTGCCGTACGACCACCCGCTGTCGCTCGGCGCGGTCGGCAGCACCGGCACCACGGCGGCGAACCGGATGGCCCGGGAGGCCGACGTCGTGATCGGTATCGGCACCCGGTACAGCGACTTCACCACCGCTTCCCGGACGGCCTTCCAGCACGGGAGTGTCCGGTTCGTCAACGTCAACGTCGCCGCCTTCGACGCCGCCAAGCACGTGGGGGTCAGCCTGGTGGCCGACGCCCGGGAGGCCGCCGCCGCGCTGACCGACGTGTTGGCAGACTGGTCGACCCCCGACCCGTACCGGGAGCGGGCGCGCACGCTGGCCGCGGAGTGGGACGAGACGGTGGAGCGGGCCTACCACCTCGGGCACGGCCCCCTTCCGGCGCAGTCGGAGGTCATCGGCGTCGTCAACGAGGTGTCCGACCCCCGCGACGTCGTCGTCTGCGCAGCCGGCTCGATGCCCGGCGACCTGCACAAGCTCTGGCGGACCCGCGATCCCAAGGGCTACCACGTCGAGTACGGCTACTCGTGCATGGGCTACGAGATCGCCGGCGGACTCGGGGCCAGGATGGCCAGCCCCGACCGGGACGTCTTCGTCATGGTCGGCGACGGCTCCTACCTGATGATGGCCCAGGAGCTCGTGACGGCCGTCCAGGAGGGCGTCAAGGTCGTCGTGGTCCTCGTGCAGAACCACGGCTTCCACTCCATCGGCGACCTGTCCGAGAGCCTCGGGTCACAGCGCTTCGGCACCCGCTACCGCTACCGCGACTCCGGATCCGGGCGGCTCGACGGGGACAAGCTCCCGGTCGATCTCGCCACCAACGCCGAGAGCCTGGGCGTCCGGGTCCTCCGCGCGACCACCGTCGCCGACTTCCGGGCCAAGCTGCAGGAGGCCAAGGCCTCCAGCGGCGGGCCGATCGTCGTCCACGTCGAGACCGACCCTCTCGTCAACGCACCCAGCAGCGAGTCGTGGTGGGACGTCCCCGTCTCCGAGGTCGCCGACCTCGACTCCACCGTGCAGGCCCGCAAGACCTACGAGGCGCACAAGGCCGAGCAGCGCCTCTTCCTCTGACCCCGCCACCCCGACGAAGGAAGCGAAGCTCATGCGCACCATCGAGCACTGGATCGACGGACGCACCACCTCCGGTGCCTCCACCCGGCACTCGCCGGTCTACAACCCGGCGAAGGGGGAGCAGCAGGCCCAGGTCGTCCTCGCCACCAAGGGCGACGTCGACACGGCTGTGGCCAGCGCCGCCAAGGCGTTCGAGGCGTGGAGCCAGGCGTCGCTGAGCATGCGGGCCAAGACCCTCTTCGCCTTCCGCGAGCTGGTCAACGCCCGGGCCAAGGACCTCGCGGAGATCATCTCCGACGAGCACGGCAAGGTCGTCTCCGATGCCTTCGGCGAGGTGCAGCGCGGGCTCGAGGTCGTGGAGTTCGCCTGCGGCGTCCCGCACCTGCTCAAGGGCGAGTACTCCGACCAGGCGTCGTCCGGGATCGACGTCTTCTCCTTCCGCGAGCCGCTAGGTGTCGTCGCCGGCATCACGCCTTTCAACTTCCCGGTGATGGTGCCGATGTGGATGCACCCGGTCGCCATCGCGTGCGGCAACACGTTCGTGCTCAAGCCCAGCGAGCGCGATCCGTCGGCGTCGATGCTCGTCGCCGAGCTGTGGGCCGAGGCCGGTCTGCCCGAGGGCGTGTTCAACGTCGTCCACGGTGACAAGGAGGCCGTGGACGCCATTCTCGAGCACCCCGACATCGCGGCCGTCTCCTTCGTCGGGTCGACGCCGATCGCGAAGTACATCCACGAGCGGGGCACAGCCAACGGCAAGCGGGTGCAGGCGCTCGGCGGCGCCAAGAACCACGCCGTGGTGCTGCCCGACGCCGACGTGGACTTCGCCTCGGATCACCTGGTCGCTGCCGCCTTCGGCTCGGCCGGCGAGCGGTGCATGGCGATCTCCGCCGCTGTCACCGTCGGCGACGCCGGCGACTCGGTCGTGGAGGCCGTGAGCGCCAAGGCCCGCGCGGTCAAGGTCGGGCCCGGTCGCGACCCGCAGAGCGAGATGGGCCCGGTCGTCACGGCCGCCGCCCGGGACCGGATCACCGGGCTGATCGGCACCGGCGCCGAGCAGGGCGCGACCCTGTCCGTCGACGGCCGCGGCCTCGCCGTCGAGGGCTACGAGAACGGCTTCTGGGTGGGCCCGACGGTCATCGACCGGGTGGGCACCGAGATGGACGTCTACAAGGAGGAGATCTTCGGCCCGGTGCTGTCGGTCGTGCGGGCCGACACCGTCGACGAGGCGATCCGGGTGGTCAACGCCAACCCGTACGGGAACGGCACCGCCATCTTCACGTCCAGTGGCGAGGCGGCCCGGCGGTTCCAGCGCGGCGTCAAGATCGGCATGATCGGGATCAACGTCCCGATCCCCGTGCCCGTCGCCTACTACTCCTTCGGCGGGTGGAAGGACTCCCTCTTCGGCCAGTCCCGGATCCACGGCAAGGACGGCGTCGAGTTCTACACCCGGAGCAAGGTCATCACGTCGCGGTGGCCGCACGTCGAGCACCCGGCCGGCGCCAGCTACCACTTCGCCTCGAGCTGACCGGAGGACGACACCGTGACGACGCAGACCCCCGACGGCCCCGGCCGGCCCGGCCTCGACCGGGTCACCCTGGGCACCGCCCCGGACTCGTGGGGCGTGTGGTTCCCCGACGACCTGCACCAGGTGCCGTGGGACCGCTTCCTCGACGAGGTGGTCCAGGCCGGCTACGCGTGGGTCGAGCTGGGGCCTTACGGCTACCTGCCGACCGACCCCTCGAGGTTGCAGGACGAGCTCGGGTCACGAGGACTGCGGCTCTCCGGCGGCGCCGTCTTCGCCGGCCTGCACCGGGGCCCCGACGCCTACGAGCAGGCGCTCGCGGACTGCCGTACGGAGGCGCAGCTGCTCACCGCCCTGGGTGCCCGCTACCTCGTGCTGCTGCCGGAGCAGTACACCGACATGCACAGCGGCGACCTCACCCAGCTCGGCGAGCTGGAGCCGGAGCAGTGGAAGTCCATGGTCACCGGGATGACGCAGCTCGGCCGCCAGCTGTACGAGGAGTCGGGGGTCCACCTGGTCTTCCACCAGCACGCCGACAGCCACGTCGACGTCCAGGAGAGGGTGGAGCGGCTGCTCGCCGACACCGACCCCGACTACGTGAACCTGTGCCTGGACGCCGGCCACATCGCGTACTGCGGCGGCGACAACCTCGACATCGTCCGGCGGTTCCCGGACCGGATCGGCTACGTCCACCTCAAGCAGGTCGACCCGAGGGTGGTCGAGCGGGTCCGTGCCGAGCGGCTGTCGTTCGCCGAGGCCGTGAAGCTCGGGGCCATGGTGGAGCCACCGCGCGGTGAGCCCGCCATGGACCCGCTGCTCGAGGCGCTCGCCGCCCTCGACAGAGACCTCTTCGCCATCGTCGAGCAGGACATGTACCCCTGCGAGCCCGACGCCCCGCTGCCGATCGCCACCCGCACCCGGCAGTACTTCAACGCCCTCGGGCTCGGACCCTTCCCGTCGACCTGACGCGGTCCGCACCCACCCGTCCGTCCCATCCGTTCCCCACCCCAGCAAGGAGCACGACATGACCCCCACCCGCCGAGCGTTCCGCGCCGGGGCACTCATCGCCACGGCCGCCCTGGCCCTCGCCGCCTGCAGCAGCGAAGGCGGCGCCCAGTCCGAGGAGCAGGCCGCCGGCGGCTCGGGCGACGCCCCCGCCGTCGAGGACACCGGGCTGACGATCGCCATGGTCACCCACGAGGCCCCGGGCGACACGTTCTGGGACAAGATCCGAGCCGGAGCCGAGGCCGCCGCCGAGCGGCACGGCTTGACCCTGCGCTACTCCAACGACAACGAGGCCGCCGGTCAGGCGACGCTCATCCAGAACGCCGTCGACAGCGGCGTGGACGGGCTGGCCGTCACGCTCTCCTTCCAGGAGGCCGTGCGGCCTGCGATCCAGGCCGCCCTCGACGCCGGGATCCCTGCGGTCGCCTTCAACCAGGGCATCGACGACTGGGAGGAGTACGGCCTCGCGATGTACTTCGGCTCGGACGAGACGCTGGCCGGCAACACCGTCGGCGAGCGGTTGACCGAGGAGGGCGCCGGCAAGGCGCTCTGCGTGATCCAGGAGCAGGGCTCGGCCGCCCTCGAGGCCCGCTGCGGCGGGGTGGCGGAGACCTTCGCCGACACCGAGAACATCAACGTCGACGGCACCGACCTGCCGGGCACGCAGGCGGCGCTCACCGCCAAGCTCCAGCAGGACACGGCGATCACGCACGTGGTCACCCTCGGGGCCCCGATCGCCCTGGCCGCGCTCGACTCGATCGACTCCGCCGGGAGCGAGGCGACGGTGGTCACCTTCGACCTCAACGTCGACGCGGCCCAGGCGATCCAGGACGGGCGGATCCTCTTCTCCGTGGACCAGCAGCCGTACGTCCAGGGCTACCTGGCCGTCTCGTCGCTGTGGCTGAACCTGACCAACGGCAACGACATCGGCGGCGGCCAGGCGGTCCTGACCGGGCCTTCCATCGTCGACGAGTCCAACATCGAGCAGATCCTGCCGTACACGCAGAACAACACCCGGTAGTCAGCCGTCCGGGAGGCCGGCTCACGCCGGCCTCCCGGGCTGCTCCACCCCAGCCAGGGAGCGAGTGACCATGAGCCAGACCCTCGAGACAGCACCACCCCCGGTGGAGCGCACGGCGGAGCCGCCGCGAAAGTCGCTCCTCACGATCCTGCTCGAGCGACCCGAGATCGGCGCTCTCGTCGCCGCAGTAGCGATCTTCGTCTTCTTCTTCGCCGTCGCGCCGCCGTTCCGGTCGCTCGCGGCCTTCTCGACCGTGCTCTACGACAGCTCGACGATCGGCATCATGGCGGTGGGAGTCGCCCTGCTGATGATCGGCGGGGAGTTCGACCTGTCCGCCGGTGTCGCCGTCATCACGGCCGCGCTGACGGCGGCCATGCTCAGCTACGAGCTCAGCCTCAACCTGTGGGTGGGCGCCATCGTCGCGCTGGCCCTGGCCCTCACCATCGGGTTCGCCAACGGATGGCTGGTGATGAAGACGGGGATCCCGAGCTTCCTCGTCACGCTGAGCACGTTCTTCATGCTGCAGGGGATCAACCTCGGTGTCACGAAGCTGCTGACCGGGACCGTGGCCACGACCAACATCTCGAACATGGACGGCTTCGACACGCTCCGCACGATCTTCGCCTCCTCGTTCTCGATCGGTGGCTTCACGGTGCGGATCACCGTCGTCTGGTGGCTGCTCTTCGTCGCCCTCGCCACCTGGCTGCTGATCCGCACCAGGGTCGGCAACTGGATCTTCGCGGTCGGCGGTAACGCGGCCAGTGCCCGCGCGGTGGGCGTCCCGGTCAAGGCCGTGAAGATCGGCCTGTTCATGGGTGTCGGATCCCTCGCCTGGTTCTACGGCATGCACCGGCTCTACGCCTTCAGCACCGTGCAGTCCGGTGAGGGCGTCGGCAACGAGTTCCTCTACATCATCGCCGCGGTGGTGGGCGGCTGCCTCCTCACCGGCGGCTACGGATCGCCCGTCGGCGCAGCCATCGGCGCCTTCATCTTCGGCATGACCCGCCAGGGCATCGTCTACGCCGGCTGGGACCCCAGCTGGTACCGCTTCTTCCTCGGCGCGATGCTCCTCATCGCCGTCGTCGTCAACCTCTACGTCCGGCAGTACGCCAGCTCGCGGAAGGTGCCTACGAAATGACCGAGACGGTTTCCAGCCCCGCCCCGACCGGTGACGGCCAGGGCGCCCCGCTCATCGAGATGACCGGCGTCGGCAAGACCTACGGTGCCGTCCGCGCCCTCGAGGGGATCAACCTGCGCGTGGACGCGGGTGAGATCACCTGCGTCCTCGGCGACAACGGCGCAGGGAAGTCCACCCTGATCAAGATCATGGCCGGCCTGCACCAGCACAGCGAGGGCGCGCTCGTGGTCGACGGCGAGGAGGTGCGCTTCGACTCCCCTCGCCAGGCCTTGGAGAAGGGCATCGCCACCGTCTACCAGGACCTCGCGGTCGTCGGCCTCATGGAGGTCTGGCGCAACTTCTTCCTGGGCTCGGAGAAGCGCAGGCGCTTCGGGCCGTTCAACGCGCTGGACAGCAACGCCATGCGTAGGACGGCCAAGGAGGAGCTGGCCAAGATGGGCATCGACCTGGCCGACATGAACCAGCCGATCGGCACGCTCTCGGGCGGCCAGCGCCAGTGCGTGGCCATCGCCCGCGCGGTCTACTTCGGCGCGCGTGTCCTCATCCTCGACGAGCCCACGGCAGCCCTCGGGGTCAAGCAGTCGGGGGTCGTGCTGAAGTACGTCGCCAAGGCGCGGGAGGCCGGGTTGGGCGTCGTGTTCATCACGCACAACCCGCACCACGCGTACATGGTGGGCGACCACTTCGTGGTGCTGAAGCTCGGGCGGATGAGCCTCGATGCGCACCGTGCCGAGATCAACCTCGAGGACCTCACGGCGCTGATGGCTGGTGGGGACGAGCTCGAGACCCTCGCGCACGAGCTGCAGCGCAGCGGCCTGGCCAGCGACGAGGTGGTCCACGAGATCGAGAAGGTCGAGCACCCGCACGGCGACCGCCCGCACGACGGGCAGGCCTGAGACCGGACCACCACCACCACGACAGGAGCAGACCCCATGACCGTCCGCGTCGGCGTCATCGGCGTCGGGATGATCGGCCAGGACCACATCCGTCGCCTCACCACCGTCCTCGCCGGCTCGCAGGTCGTCGCCGTCACCGACGTCGACGTCGACCGGGCCCGCCAGGTGGCCGAGTCTCTCCCCGACCCGGCCCGCACACACGGGACCGGCCAGGAAGTGATCGGGGACGACGGCGTGGACGCGGTCATCGTGTCCTCCTGGGGGCCCACGCACGAGGAGTACGTGCTCGCGGCGCTCGACGCCGGTAAGCCGGTGTTCTGCGAGAAGCCGCTCGCCACCACGCAGGAAGCGTGCTCGCGGATCATCGACGCCGAGGTAGCTCTCGGCCGGCGCCTGGTGCAGGTCGGCTACATGCGCCGCTACGACTCGGCGTACCGGGCGATGAAGGCGGTCGTCGAGAGCGGCGACATCGGGGCGCCGCTGCTCGTGCACTCGCGCCACCGCAACCCCTCGGTGCCCGAGCACTACACACGCGAGATGGCGATCACCGACACCGCCGTGCACGACTTCGACACGGTGCGGTGGCTCCTCGGCGAGGAGCTCACTGCCGCCACGGTGCTCACCCCACGGCGAAGTCGGCACGGCGGCGAGCTGCAGGACCCGTTGCTCATCCTGCTGGAGACCGAGAGCGGCGTGCTGGTCGACATCGAGACGTCAGTCAACATCCGCTACGGCTACGACATCCGCGGCGAGGTCGTCGGCGAGGACGGGACGGTGGCCTTGGCCGACTCCAGCCCAGTCGTCGTCCGCCGCGACGGCGCCTTCGGCGGCCGCGTGCCGGAGGACTGGCGGGAGCGGTTCCTGCGCGCGTACGACGTCGAGCTGCAGGCCTGGGTCGACGCGGTCGCCTCGGGAGGCGGCGCCACGGGTCCGAGCTCGTGGGACGGCTTCGCCGCCGCAGTGGCGTCCGACGCGGCCGTGGAGGCGCTGCACAGCGGCGCCCGGACGACCGTGACGATGCGCGCCAAGCCCGACCTGTACGCGAAGGAGCTGACCGCATGAAGCTGGCCCTCGACCCGTACATGTTCCGCGGCACGCCGCTGCTCGAGCTGCCCGGCCTGGTCGCCGACCTCGGATACGAGTGGATCGAGCTGTCCCCCCGGGAGGACTTCACGCCCTTCTTCCTCCACCCGCGGGCCAACCGCGACGCCGTGGCCGGCTTCAAGAAGGCCCTCGACGCCGCCGGCGTCAAGGTCGCGTGCCACCTGCCGCTCTACCGCTGGTCCGGCCCGGACGAGGAGGAACGCCGGGCGGCGGTCCGCTACTGGAAGCGGGCCGTCGAGCTGACGGTCGAGCTCGACTGCCGGGTGATGAACTCCGAGTTCAACGGGCGGCCCGAGGCGGCGAGCCTCTCGGAGGCGCAGTTCTGGAAGTCGATGGAGGAGCTGCTGCCGGTCCTCGAGCGCGAGGGGGTCGAGCTGCGCCTCGAGCCGCACCCGGACGACTTCGTCGAGGACGGGCTCACCGCCGTCGACATGGTCCGGGGGGTCAACTCGCCGCTGGTCTCGTTCCTCTACTGCGCACCGCACACGTTCCACCAGGGCGGCAACATGACCGAGATCATGGAGTACGCCGGAGACCTGCTCACTCACCTGCACGTTGCCGATTCCTTCGACCATCGGGCCTCGTCGGGACTGCGCTACATCGTCAACCCGCCCGGCTCGACCGCCCGGGTGCACCAGCACCTCGACATCGGGCAGGGTGAGGTGGACTGGGGCGAGTTCTTCGGGACGCTCGGTCGCCTGGGCTTCGGCGCCCGGGAGGAGACGATCATGACGGTCTGCGTCTTCGCCTGGGAGGACCGGGCCCGGGAGTCCAGCCTCTTCATGCGCGAGGAGATCGAGCGTCGTACGGCCGGGTGGGGGTGAGGGACCGTGCCGCTGGTCCGGATCGACGTCGTCGAGGGGCGCAGCGACGAGGACCTGCGCGCCCTCGCCGACACGGTCCACGAGGTCATGCTCGACGTCTTCGCCGCGCCGCCGGGGGACCGCTACCAGGTCGTCACCGAGCACCGGCCCGGTCACCTGATCCTGGAGGACACCGGGCTGGGCTTCACCCGGACCGACGACGTGGTGCTGGTCCACGTCTTCCAGCAGGGTCGCAGCACCGAGCAGAAGCGCGCCCTCTACCGCACCTTGGCGGATCGGCTGCAGAAGCGCCACGGGATCGCCCCCACGGATGTCATGGTCTCGGTCACCGGAAACAGCAGGGAAGACTGGTCCTTCGCCTACGGCCGGGCGCAGTTCCTCGAGGGCGACCTGTGACCGCCCTGCGATGGGGCGTGCTCTCCACCGGCAGCATCGCCGCGACGGTGGTCCGCGCCACGCGCGGCTCCGCCCACACCGACTTCGCCGCGGTGGCCAGCCGTGGGGCCGACCGGGCCGAGCAGTTCGCCGCGGAGCACGGCGTCGTCCACGCGTTCGGGTCCTACGAGGGCCTGCTCGCCAGCGACGCGGTGGATGCGGTCTACGTGGCCCTGCCCCCATCGATGCACGCGGAGTGGACCGTGCGCGCCCTCGAGGCCGGCAAGCACGTGCTCTGTGAGAAGCCCTTCGTGCTCACGCAGGCCGACGCCGTCCGAGCCTTCGACACCGCCGAGTTGGCAGGCCTGGTGCTCGTCGAGGGCTTCATGTACCGCCTGCACCCGCAGACCGAGGTGCTGGAGCAGCTGCTCGCCGAGGGCGTCGTGGGAGACGTACGGTTCGTCCGGACGGCGCTGAGCATCGCCACGCCCGACGGGGACATCCGGCGGTCGCGAGCCCTCGGCGGTGGTGCACTGAACGACCTCGGCGGCTACTGCCTCTCGGCGACCCGGCTGGTGGCGGGCGAGCCCCTGCAGGTCTACGCGGAGGCCGTCCTGGACGACGACGGGGTCGACCTCGTGCTCGGGGCGACCTTGCGCATGCCGGCCGGCGTGCTGGCGCAGCTCGACGTCGGCCTCCTGCACACGCGCCGCGACGAGCTGGAGGTCGTCGGCTCGGACGGCACACTCGTCGTGCCGGATCCCTGGGTCTGCCGGGCCGGACGGGTGGAGATCCGCCGAGGCGCCGAGGTGGAGGTGATGGAGGTGGAGGCCCCGGCCGGCTACGCGATCGGCCAGGAGGAGGACGTCTACCGGATCGAGCTGGACCGCGTCTCCGGGGCGATCACGTCAGGAACGCCGCTACCCTTCGGGCGCGACGACGCCGTGGCCCAGGCTCGGCTGCTCGAGGCGGTCCGCACCTCGTACGAGCGCGGCGCACCGGTCCCGCTCGCTGCGTCCCCGACCGCCGCCGTCCCGGCCTGACCTCCCGCCCGGTCGGCGTCGTGCTGGGTCTGTCGGCGCTGGACTGGTCGCTGCTCGCGATCGCGGCCCTGCTCGTCGGCTTCGCCAAGACGGCGATCGGGGGCGTCGCGTCGATCAGCATCGCTATCTTCGCTGCCGTCCTCCCGGCCCGGGAGTCCACCGGAGCACTCCTCCCACTGCTGCTGGTGGGGGATCTCCTCGCCGTGCGGCTCTACCGCCGGCACGCCGACTGGAACCGCCTGGTGCGGCTCTTCCCCACTGTCGCGGTGGGTGTGGTGCTCGGGGCAGGGTTCCTGGCCGTCGTCGACGACACAGTGATGCGGCGAACGATCGGCGTCATCCTGCTCCTGCTCGTCGGCGTCCACCTCGTCGTGCGCCGCCGAGGTGGCGTGCAGACCCCGATCCGGGCGGGCGGGCCCGTGGCGGGGGTCTACGGCCTGCTGGCCGGCTTCACCACCATGGTCGCCAACGCGGGCGGTGCGGTCATGTCGCTCTACCTGCTCTCGGCCGGCCTGGGGGTGCTCGGGTTCCTGGGCACCGGGGCCTGGTTCTTCCTGGTGGTCAACGCGTTCAAGGTGCCCTTCAGCGTCACCCTCGGCCTCATCACACCCGAGAGCCTGCTGCTGTGCGCACTGCTCGTCCCCGCGCTCCTCGTCGGCGCCTCGATCGGCCGCCGCGTCATCGCTCGCATCGACCAGGCCCGCTTCGAGCAGGTCGTGCTCGGGTTCACCGTCCTCGCCAGCATCAACCTGCTGCGCTGAGGGGCCCGATGACCACGTTCACCACCCTCGTCGGGCCGCCACGAGGCGTGCGCCCCTGGTGATGGCCCCAGCAGCCTGGTGGTGGCCCGGTGGCCGGGCGCTCGGCCGCTCATCCGCGCGCCGGCGGCGGGCCGGTCGTGCTCCGCACCACCAGGCGCGGCCGCAGCACCACCTGACGGTCCTCCTCCCGCCCGCTGTCGAGCCGCTCGACGGCTGCGGCGACAGCGTCCTCCGCCTGCTGCCGAGGTTGCTGGCTCACCGTCGTGAGGTCGACGTGCGCCATCCGAGCCAGGGAGCTGTCGTCGTAGCCGATGACCGACACCTTCCCGGGCACCGTGACGTCGGCCCGCGCCAACCCGTCCAGCAGGCCGACCGCCACCTGGTCGTTGAAGGTCACGACGGCGGTGGGCAGATCGTCGCCGGACAGCAGCGTCCGCGCCGCACCCATGCCCGCTGCCTCCGTGTGGTCACCCGGCAGCACCAGGATCTCCCCGGCCACCCCGTGCCGGCGCATCGCGCGGCGGTAGCCATTGCGTCGGTCCGTGGCGATCGGCCCGCGCCCCCCGTCCACGTGCACGATGCGCCGGTGGCCCAGGTCGATCAGGTGGTCCACCGCCGACGCGACGCCCTGGTCGTCCGCGCTGCGCACGACGTCGATCCCTGGTCCGGAGACCCGGCGACCGACCACGACGACGGGCACCTGCCGGGCCAGGGCCTCCAGCCTGCTGACCGGGACCTCCGGGCCCAGAAGCACGAGCGCCTCGCAGCGGGAATCCAACAGGGTGTCGATCGCCCGCTCCTCGGTCCGCGAGCCAGTGACCGTGCTCAGCACGAGGTCGTACCCCACGACGTCGCTGGCATCGTGCAGGTCGGCGACGAGCTCGGCGTGGAACGGGCTCCTGATGTCGAGCACAACCCCGAGCAGACGGGTTCGGTGCCGGGCGAGCAGGCTCGCGGTCCGGTCCGGCCGGTAGCCCAGCTCCGCCGCCGCCCGTGCCACCCGCTCCCTCGTCGCCTGACTCGGTCCGGGCGCGTCCCGAAGCACCAGCGACACCGACGCGGTGGAGACGCCGGCGAGCGTGGCGACGTCCTCCAGTCGCGGGCGCCTGCCCCCGGTGCCGACCGTCGCCGACAGCTCATCCGACCGGCGGCTCACTCGTACTGACACCCCCTTGACACCTGACTCTCGAGCCCTCACGATAGCGGCAGTTAAAGCGCTTTAAGAGCGAACGTGGAGCATGGGAGGAGCCAGTCATGGGAGGTCGACCATTGGGTGTGGCGGTGATCGGAGCCGGGATGGCCGGTCGCTCGCACGCCGCCGGCTACCGCAACGCCGGGACCCTCTACGGAGAGGGCTTGCCGCCCGTACACCTCGCGGCGATCGCCGACCTCAACGAGGCGTACGCCGCCGACACAGCTCGCCGCTACGGCTACGAGCGCAGCGAGTCCACCTGGCAGGCTGTCGCCGAGGCAGAGGACGTCGACGTCGTCTCGGTAGTGGTCGCGAACCCGTTGCACCGAGAGATCGTCGAGGGCCTACTGGCCGCGGGCAAGCACGTGCTCTGCGAGAAGCCCATGGCGCCGAGCGTGGACGACGCGGAGGCGATGGTGGCCGCCGCTCATGCCGCGGGTCGGGAGGCAGCGATCGGTTTCGTGTTCCGTCGCTCCCCGGCCATCTCGGCGATCCGCGACCAGGTACAGGCCGGCGTGATCGGCTCACCGGTGCACTTCAACGGCCACTACTGGTGCGACTACGGGGTGGATCCCAGCGGCCCGATGAGCTGGCGCTACAAGGGCGGCCCAGGCTCCGGCGCCCTCTCCGACATCGGTAGCCACCTGATCGACCTGGCCGAGTTCGTCTGCGGTCCGCTGTCGTCGGTCCGGGGCGCGACCCTCTCCACGTACGTGACCCAGCGCGCACTGCCCCTTGGATCCCCGGTCGGCCACGCGGCTGCCCAGCTCAGCGACACGTACGAGCCGGTGGAGAACGAGGACCTGGCCACCTTCACCGCGAGCTTCGCGTCCGGCGCCACGGGGACCTTCTCGGTGTCACGCTCCGCCTACGGACACGCGAACTCGCTCGGCTTCGAGGTCTTCGGGCAGACCGGCGCGGCGACCTTCGACCTCGACCGGCCTGCGGA
>DATHUJ010000164.1:0-4724 GCA_035462375.1 Jiangellales bacterium | reverse complement strand
CGGTCGACGGCGTGGCCGAGCTCACCAAGGCCGGGATCCCCGTGGGTGCCGTCGTCGTCAACCTGGTGCGGACCCCCTACCTGGGCGCACGTCAGCTGGCCGCCGCACGACGCGGTCGCCTGGGCCGCGAGGACGTCGCCGGGGGCCTGTCCGCGGCCGGACTCCCCGCCGACGACAGCGCCGTCGACGCGCTCCTCGCCGAGGCCGCCGACCACGCGGACCGGGTCGCTCTCGAGCAGCAGGAGCGGGCCAACCTGGAGGCGCTCGGCCGCCCGCTCTACGAGCTGCCGCGGATGACCGACGGAATCGACCTCGGCGCCCTCTACTCGCTCGCCGAGACCCTGCGCGAGCAGGGGGCCGCGTGAGCCCGGGCACCCGATCCGCGCGACGCGGGACCCGGCAGCCGACCGCCCGGCGGCCCCGACCGGAGCGACGGCTCGACCTGGGCGCCGTCGTCGCCGATCCCACCGTACGGATCGTGGTCTGCTGCGGCTCCGGGGGCGTCGGCAAGACGACGGCGGCTGCGGCGGTCGGCCTGCTCGCCGCTGAACGGGGCCGTCGCACGGTCGTCCTCACCATCGACCCGGCGCGGCGGCTGGCCCAGTCCATGGGACTCTCGGAGCTGGACAACGTGCCGCGTGAGGTAGCCGGCGTCGACACGGGCACGGGCGGATCCCTCGACGCGATGATGCTGGACATGAAGCGGACCTTCGACGAGGTCGTCGAAGCGCACGCGACCCCGGACAAGGCCCGTCAGCTCCTCGCCAACCCCTTCTACCAGGCCGTCTCCTCGTCCTTCGCCGGCACCCAGGAGTACATGGCGATGGAGAAGCTGGGCCAGCTGCGCGCGCAGGACGCCTGGGACTTGATCGTGGTCGACACCCCGCCGTCCCGTTCGGCGCTGGACTTCCTCGACGCCCCCGAGCGGCTCGGGTCCTTCCTCGACGGCCGACTGATCCGGATCCTCACCGCACCGGCCCGCGCGGGCGGGCGGGCCTACCTCAAGGTCGTCACGGCCGGCTTCAGCCTCGTCACGAACACCCTCACCAAGATCCTCGGCGGTGAGCTGCTGCGTGACGTCCAGACCTTCGTCGCCGCGCTGGAGACCATGTTCGGTGGCTTCCGCGAGCGGGCCGACCAGACCTACGCGCTGCTCCAGCGCCCCGAGACCGCATTCGTCGTCGTCGCGTCACCCGAGGCCGATGCCCTGCGCGAGGCCTCGTACTTCGTCGAGCGGCTCGGTGAGGACCGCATGCCGCTCGCCGGGCTGGTGCTCAACCGCGTCCACGGCGGCGGAGTCGCGGGGCTCACCGCCGAGAGCGCGCTGGCCGGCGCCGAGCGGCTCGACGCCGGCCGCGGCAACGGCCTCACCTCGGCACTGCTCCGGCTGCACGCGGAGCGGCTGCAGGTCGTGGCTCGCGAGGAACGCATGTACGAGCGTTTCCACGCCGCCCATCCGGACGTCCCGGTCGCGCGGGTCCAAGCCTTCGCCACCGACGTCCACGACCTCGAGGGCCTGCGCGACGTCGGTGCGCAGCTCAGCGGGCGCTGAGACGGCGGTCAGACCGCCTCGGCGACCACCCGCGTCCCGCGAGCCCCCTCGTAGTCGTCACGGGCAGCCTCGAGCAGGCGCCGCCACGACGAGACGTTGGGCCGCCGACGCAGCAGAGCGCGGCGCTCCCGCTCGGTCATCCCGCCCCACACACCGAACTCGATCCGGTTGTCCAACGCGTCCGCCAAGCACTCGGTCCGCACCGGGCAGCCGTGGCAGACCGCCTTGGCCCTGTTCTGGGCCGCACCCTGCACGAACAGCACGTCGGGATCCGTCACCCGACAGGCGGCTCGCACTGTCCAGTCGTTACTCCAGGTCATGGTCGTGCCCCCCTCCCCGCGGACGTCGCGCGGCCCCCTCGGCCCTCGGTCGCTGTCCGCAGTTGTGGACAGTAGAGAAGGACGCGGGCGACGTGCCAGGACCGTCCGTGCCCATTCGGATCCCCCCAACGGACCATGGACAACCGCGTGCGAACGCGGTATGGAAGCCCGGGCGGCCCGCTGCGGTGCGCGGGTCGCGGTCCTGCACCCCTTACCCTTGGTGACATGGCGTCTCTTCGCCCCACGTCCGTCGCCGGCGCGCTGCGCCGGCTCCTGCTGCTGGTCGGGGTCAGCGGTCTGTGCGGCGTCCTGATCGCCGGCATCGCGCTCCCGTTCGCCGCGAGCGTGGGCCTCGCGGCGCGCTCCGGCGCAGACGCTTTCCTCGACCTCGAGGACGACCTCGACATCCAGCCGCAGCCGCAGCGCTCCCGCATCGTGGACGAGTCCGGACGCCTCGTCGCGACCTTCTACGAGCAGAACCGCGTCTACGTCGGCCTGGACGCCATCGCCCCGGTGATGAAGGACGCGATCCTCGCCATCGAGGACACCCGCTTCTACGAGCACGGCCCGATCGACCTGCAGGGCACGGCCCGGGCATTCGTCCGCAACTTCCAGAGCGGCGAGGTCTCCCAGGGCGGGTCGACGCTGACCCAGCAGTACGTGAAGCTGGTCCTGGTCGAGCAGGCGAGCACCGACGAGGAGCGCCGGGCTGCCACCGAGACGTCCTACACCCGCAAGCTGCGCGAGCTGCGGCTGGCCGTCGCCGCCGAGAAGCAGCTCACCAAGGACGAGATCCTCGAGCGCTACCTCAACATCGCCTACTTCGGCAGCGGAGCCTACGGCGTCGAGGCGGCAGCCCAGCACTACTTCTCGACGACGGCGGCGGAGCTGACCCTCACGCAGGCGGCTCTGCTGGCGGGCCTGGTCCAGCTGCCCTCGGCCTACGACCCGGAGACCAACCCGGAGACGTCGATCGGGCGACGCAACACCGTGCTCACCCGGATGGCGGACCTCGGGATGATCACCCAGGCCGAGGCCGCCGAGGCCCGCCAGACCGACCTCGGTCTGGCCATCAACCGCACCTCGAACGGCTGCTCCAGCGCTTACGCACCGTCCTTCTGCGACTACGTCTACCGGGAGCTGCTCACCATCCCGGCCCTGGGGGAGACCGCGGACGAGCGGGATCGCGCCCTCCGGCGTGGCGGGCTGACGGTGCAGATCACCCTCTCGAAGAGCACGCAGGAAGCGGCCCAGCGAGCCGTCTCCGAGTACGTCGCCCCCTCCGACCCGGCCGTCGGCGCGATCGCGATGGTCGAGCCGGGGACCGGCAAGGTCAGGGCGCTCGCCCACTCCCGCGGTTACGGCGAGGGAGAGGGGCGCAGCTACATCAACTACACGGTCGACACGGCGCGTGGCGGCGGACTGGGCTTCCAGCCGGGGTCCACGTTCAAGGTCTTCGTGCTCGCTGCGGCGATCCAGCAAGAGATTCCACTGAACCAGACGATCAATGCCCCGCAGACGATCAACATGTCGGGGAAGAAGTTCGAGACCTGTCAGGGGACCGTCTCCGACCCCGACTGGCAGCCCAAGAACTCCACCGGGTCCGGCACCTTCGACCTCCGCACCGGCACCTGGCGCTCGGTCAACACCTTCTTCATCCAGCTCTCCCAGCAGACCGGGCTCTGCGACCCGTGGAAGATCGCCGACGGTGCCGGGCTGACCTCCGCCTCCGGTGAACCGCTGGAGCAGGTTCCGTCATTCACCCTCGGCGTCAACAACGTCTCGCCGCTGGCGATGGCGGAGGCCTACGCCACCTTCGCCGCCCGCGGCAAGCACTGCGGCTCCTACGCGGTCTCGGCGATCACCGACCGCGAGGGGCAGCCGGTCGAGCTGCCGGCCCGCGAGTGCAACCAGGTGGTCGAGGAGGGTGTCGCCGACGGCGTCAACGAGGTGCTGCGCGGCGTCATCGACGGGCCCGACGGCGGTCGTACCGGCGCCCGGATGTCCCTCGGGCGGCCGGCGGCGGGCAAGACCGGGACCACGAACCAGTCCCTGTCGGTCTGGTTCGCCGGCTACACCCCGCAGCTTGCCGCAGCCGCGGTGGTGGCCGACGCCGACCCGCCGCTGCGCTCCCTGGACGGGATCCGGCTCAACGGCACCTACTACCGCTCGGCCTGCGGTGGCTGCATCCCCGGCCCGATCTGGCGGCAGGCCATGAGCGGTGCCCTCGACGGCACCGAGGCGCTCGACTTCGTCCGGCCGGACCCGCGCGTGGTGCGCGGCACGAGCTCCGGGGTGCCGGACGTACGCGGCCAGAGCGTCCGAGGCGCGACCCAGACGCTGGAGTCGGCCGGCTTCCGGGTGGAGGTCGGCGGGGAGACCGCCTCCCGTCTGGACCCGGGCCAGGTCGTCTTCACCGAACCCCGCGCCGGTGTCCAGGCGCCGTCCGGTGCGCTGGTCCGGCTCTACCTGAGCAACGGGAGGTCGCCGCAGAGCAGCGACGAGACCTCCCGCAGTGACAGCAGCCGCGGCGGCGGTGGGGGCGGTGGTGGTGATCCCGGCGAAGGGGGCGGCGGCCCCGGCAACGGTGGCGGCAACGGTCCACCTGGCGGCGGTGGCCCGCCGGGCCAGGACCGCGACGACGACTGATCGCGGCTGTCACCGCTGGGTGTGCGGAACGGCCGGTGCCCAGGGGGCACCGGCCGCTCTCTGCGTCGGGGTGGCGGGATTTGAACCCACGACCTCTTCGTCCCGAACGAAGCGCGCTACCAAGCTGCGCCACACCCCGTGGACCGCGGGAAAGCATAGCCGAGGCTGCGCCGCGTCCGGCCACCGCCCGGCGGCCCCGCCGC
>DATHUJ010000163.1:0-6162 GCA_035462375.1 Jiangellales bacterium | reverse complement strand
GGACCTGCACCGGCTGTCCAACTGGAAGGTGCCGCACCTGCGCCGGCAGATCGGCACGGTCTTCCAGGACTTCCGGCTGCTGCCCAACAAGACGGTCTTCGAGAACGTCGCCTTCGCCCTGCAGGTGATCGGCAAGTCGCGGCCGCAGATCCGCCGAGACGTCCCGGCCGTCCTCGAGCTGGTGGGCCTGGACGGCAAGGAGGACCGGCTGCCCGACCAGCTCTCCGGTGGTGAGCAGCAGAGGGTGGGCATCGCCCGCGCCTTCGTCAACCGGCCGCTGATCCTGCTCGCCGACGAGCCCACCGGCAACCTCGACCCCGCCACGAGTGTCGGCATCATGAAGCTGCTCGACCGGATCAATCGCACCGGGACCACCGTGGCCATGGCCACCCACGACCAGTCGATCGTCGACCAGATGCGCAAGCGGGTGATCGAGCTCGACGGCGGGCGGCTGGTCCGTGACCAGTCCCGCGGCGTCTACGGCTACTCCCGCTGACCCCACCGCCCGCGACGGACGTCCTGGGACGCCGCCCGGCCAGATGAGAGAGCGATGCGCTTCCAGTACGTCTTCTCCGAGATCCTCACCGGTCTGCGACGCAACCTGACGATGACCATCGCCGTCGTCGTGACGGTGGCGATCTCGCTGGCGCTCTTCGGCGCCGGCCTGCTCATCCGCGCCCAGGCCGACACCATGAAGGACTTCTGGTACGACAAGATCCAGATCTCCGTCTTCCTGTGCAACGAGTTCGACACCGGAGCGCGGTGCGCCGACGGGGCGGTGACGCCGGACCAGAAGGAGCGCGTCGAGCAGACGCTGGCGGCCCACCCGGAGGTCAGTGAGGTCTTCTACGAGTCGCAGGAGCAGGCCTACGACCGCTTCCGCGACCGGTTCCAGGACTCGATCGCCGACAACATCACCGCCGAGCAGCTGCAGGAGTCCTACCGGGTCGAGCTGGAGAACCCGGAGCGCTTCGAGGGCGTCGTGTCGGCGGTGGCCGGGCTTCAGGGCGTGCACCAGGTGGTCGACCAACGGCAGCTGCTCGACAAGTTCTTCCGGATGCTCAACGGCTTCCAGGTCGCGGCGATCGTCGTTGCGCTCATCCAGGTCGTGGCCGCGGCGCTGCTGATCTCCAACACCATCCGGGTGGCCGCCTTCAGCCGCCGGCGCGAGACCGGGATCATGCGGCTGGTCGGCGCGTCGAACTTCTACATCCAGCTGCCGTTCATCCTGGAGGCGGCCATCGCGGGTCTCATCGGGGCGATCTTCGCGGCCGGGGCGCTGATCGCCCTGGAGGCGTTGTTCGTCCAGCGGATCCTCGTGCCCGCCTTCCAGTTCACCGCGTTCGTCGACTGGAACGACGTGCTAGCGATCATCCCCATCCTGCTCCTCGCCGGTGTCGCTATCTCCGCAATCGCGTCCTTTGTGACCCTGAGGAAGTACTTGCGGGTGTAGACCGACCGCCGTACCGTGCCTTCCGGACAGTGACGGAGGGGACGGCTGTGACTCGTGTGACGACACTGCGTGGCCGGCGCGTCACGCTCGTGGTCGCCGCCTGCACGCTGGTCCTCGGGTCGCTGGTCCCGGCCGCCGCCCAGACCGAGGAGGACCGGGCCCGGGTGCAGCGCCAGCTGCAGCAGGCGAGGGAGCAACTCAACCACTCCTCGCAGGCGCTCACCGACGCCACCGCCGCGTACGAGGCGGCCACGTCGCAGCTCCCGGCGGCCGAGCAGGCCCTCGCCACCGCGGAGGAGGCGCTCGCTGCCGCGCAGGCCGCGCTGGCCCAGGCGCAGGGGCAGCTCGTGGCCGCCCGAGCGGCAGACGCCGCAGCGGCCGAGAAGCTCGCGGCCGCCGAGGAGGAGGTGCGTCTCCAGGAGGAGCGCATCGTCGAGATCAGCGGTCGGATCGAGGAAAAGCAGACCGACATCGGCCGGATCGCCGCCCAGGCCTACCAGCACGGTGCGCTCGCCGAGCTGGCCGATATCGCCGCCGTCCTGGAGTCGACGTCGGTGGAGGAGTTCAACGCGCGGGTCACCTACGTCCAGGCAGCCCTCAACTCCGAGGGCAGCATCGTCTCGGACATGCGCAACGACCGCGCCGCCCTGGCCAACGAGCGCGTCGTCCTCGAGGAGCTGCGCGCCGTGGCGCAGCGGCTGCGTGAGGAGGCGGCTGCGCACCTGGCCCGGACTCAGGAGCTGGAGGCGGCGGCGCGGGAGGCGCAGGCCCAGGCCACCGCAAGCGAGCAACAGGCCCGCGACGCCAAGGCCCAGGTGGAGCAGCTCGTCGGCCAGCGGACCGCGGCCAAGGAGGCTGCCGAGGCGGCCAAGGCGGAGGACGCCCGCCTCTACGAGGACCTCGAGGCCGAGCGCAAGCGGATCGAGGCCGAGATCGCCGAGCGGGTGCGCCTGGCCCGCGAGAAGGCAGAGCGCGAGGCCCGGGAGAAAGCGGAGCGCGAGGCCCGCGAGAAGGCGGAGCGCGAGGCCGCGGCCCGGGTGCAGAGCTCGGGCGGCTCGTCGGGCGGGTCATCCGGCGGGTCCTCGGGCGGCGGCTCCTCCTCCGGCGGCTCCGCCCCCGCGCCGGCCCCACCCCCGCCACCCCCGCCACCACCCCCGCCCCCGCCGGCCCCGAGCGGGTTCCTCCGGCCGGTCGCCGGCAAGGTCACCTCGCCGTACGGCATGCGCACGCACCCGGTCACGGGGGTCTACAAGCTTCACGACGGCACCGACTTCCGGGCCCCGTGCGGCACGCCCATCCGGGCGACCTACTCCGGCGAGGTGGTCTGGGCGACCTACCGCGGCGCCTATGGCAATCAGGTCATGGTCGACCACGGGTGGTACTCCGGCGGGTCGATGATGAGCTCGTACAGCCACCTGTCGCGCTTCGCGGTGGGGCGCGGGGGCAAGGTCTCGCGCGGCCAGGTGATCGGCTACAGCGGCACGACCGGGTCGTCCACCGGCTGCCACCTGCACTTCATGATCTACCGCAACGGGTCGACGACCAACCCGATGGGCTGGCTCTGACCCCCGTACGGCCGGAGGGGGCCGACCCGGTCGCGTGACATCCTGGGCGGCATGGCTCGGGAGCGCGGGCGCACGGTCGTCGCCCGGAACCGCAAGGCGCGGCACGACTACCACATAGAGGACACCTTCGAGGCCGGCCTGGTGCTGACCGGCACGGAGGTCAAGTCACTGCGCGCCGGCCGCGCCTCGCTCGTGGACGGCTTCGGCGAGGTGCGCGACGGCGAGGTGTGGCTGCGCAACGCGCACATCCCCGAGTACGACCAGGGCACGTGGACGAACCACGAGCCGCGGCGCCCGCGCAAGCTGTTGCTGCACAAAGGCGAGATCTCCCGGCTGATCGGCAAGACCCAGGAGCGCGGCCTCACGCTGGTGCCGCTCTCGCTCTACTTCAAGGACGGCTACGCCAAGGTCGAGATCGCCCTGGCGCGCGGCAAGAAGACCTACGACAAGCGCCACGCCCTCGCGGAGCGGCAGGCCAAGCGCGAGGCGGAGCGGGCGATGGCGCGGGGGCGTCGCCGCGCGGGCTGAGCGCGAGTTCCCGGAACCCCGACCTGGTGCGGTCCACACTGGGCCGCGTGCCCGGACGCGTGACCGCCGCTCGTGCTCTGGCCGTGGTGCTCCTCCTGGCGGTGCTCCTCCTGGCCGTCGCGGCATGCGGCGACGACACCCCACCCCCCGCCACGCCGACACCGACGCCCGAGGCCGTCCAGCCCCTCACCGGCCGGCCCGCGCCCGACGGCGTCCCCGACCGACCTGCCCTCGTGGTCAAGGTCGACAACACCGGCAACGCCGCGCCGCAGGCCGGGCTGGGCGCAGCGGACCTCGTCGTCGAGGAGCCCGTCGAGGGCGGGCTGACCAGGCTCGCCGCCTTCCTCCACTCCGCCCTGCCCGAGCAGGTGGCTCCCGTACGGTCGGTGCGCGGCAGCGACATCGGCATCGTCGGCCCCACCGGGGGAGCACTCATCGCGTCCGGAGGCGCCCCCGACGTGGTGGCCCAGCTGGCGGACGCGGGGCTCACCCTCGTGACGCCCGGGGACGCCGACGGCTTCACGCGGGACCCCGACCGCCGGCGGCCGTACGACGTGATGGTGCGCCCGGCGGAGGCCTTGGAGGGCTCGACGGCGCTCCAGGAGCTCGAACCACCCCCGCCGTACCTGCCGTGGGCGGCCGACGACGGCGGCCCGCTGCAGGGCGAGGAGGTGATGACGGTCGACGTCGCTTTCTCGGGCGCCACCCGGGCGACCTGGACCGTCGCCCCGGACGGCGGCTGGACCCGCGCGGACGACCTGGCCCCCGTCGGCGACCGCTTCGTCCCTACGACCCTCCTGGTCCTCCGGGTCACCACGGTGGACGCCGGCTACCTCGACCCCGCCGGCAACCCCGTCCCCCAGGTGGTCCTCGAGGGAAGCGGCGAGGCGCTGCTGGTCCACGACGGCAGGGCCGTCGAGGCCCGCTGGACCCGCAACCCCGACCCGACGAGCACGCTCCAGCTCACCGACACCGACGGCCAGGCGCTCGGCGTCCCGCCGGGGCGGACCTGGATCGGGCTCGTCCCCGAGGCCGGGTCGTTCCGGGCTTCCTGACCCCGGCTGTCATCCCGGCGAGGGCTTCGTGCGAGTGAGAGTCATGAGGACCTCGACAGACCAGCCGCAGGCGCGGAAGTCGTGGCGGTGCCGCCTGCGGTGGCACAGCTGGGTGCGCCGCTACGTCGACGACGGCGCCCAGTACGTGGTGTGCACCCGGTGCGGCCACGAGGGCGACGTCTACGGGTCGTCCTGGCTCCCGGCCCGCTGACGAGCCCGCAGACGCCCCCGGAGACGACGCTGTGGTGCCACAGTGGCACCCGTGAGCGGCCCCGCGAGGGACGACCCCGTGGCCGCAGGCCCTGCGCCCGCGGTGCTGCCGCTCGTCGAGACCTACGAGGCGTTCTTCCGCCACGAGTACCGAGGCCTGGTCGCGCTCGCCTACGGGCTCTCCGGCTCGGTGCCCGCGGCCGAGGACCTGGCGCAGGAAGCGCTGCTCGTCGCCTACCGGCGGTGGGACGAGGTGGTGAGGCTCGACCTGCCCTCGGCCTGGGTGCGGCGGGTCTGCGCCAACCTCGCGACCTCGTGGTCGCGCCGCCGCGCGGCCGAGATGCGCGCCCTCGTCCGCACGGGACCGGCCGCGGAGGGGGCGGCCGGTCCCGACGAGACCTTCTGGGCCGAGGTGCGGAGGCTGCCACGCCGCCAGGCCCAGTGCATCGCCCTCCGCTACGTCTACGGGTGCCCCGTGGCCGAGGTCGCTGACGTGCTCGGCTGCAGCGAGGGCTCGGTCAAGCAGCACCTCGCGCGCGCCAAGGACCGGCTGGCCCGCCGACTGACGGAGGGAGCGACGTGAGCCTCGACCAGCTGGGCGCACGTGCCGCGGCCGCCGCCCACCGAGCCGCTGCCACCGCGGACGTCGAGCGCGCTCTCGCCCGCGTGCTGGTCCGCCACCGCCGCCGCCAGGTCGTCCAGCGGCGGGCCGTGGTGCTCGCGGCGGCGGTGCTCGCCGTCGTGGCGCTCGTCGTGGTCCCGCGGCTGGGGTTCGACGAGAACCGCACGGCGCCGGTCGGGACGCCGTACCGACCCGAGCTCGTCCCGTCGGTCCAACTCACGGTTCCCGAGGGCTTCAGGGTGATCCGCGAGGACACCTGGCACCTGGACATCGCCCCCGCCGAGGGAGTCGGCCCCGACCAGCCCTGGGCCGAGTTCGACCTGCTCGTGCCGGACGGGGTCTACGACCAGGCCGCCGAGGAGGTCCGGCCGCTGCCCGACGACCTCGAGTCCTGGGTCCTGAACGTGCCGGACGTGGAGATCCTCGGGCAGCGCCGGGTCACCGTCGACGGCCGCGACGCCTTCCAGTACGACGACCACCCGACGTACCTCAGCGATCGCCCTTACTTCGCCGTGGGCGAGGAGGCGCTGCCCGGGGGCACCGCGATCTACCAGTTCCGGACGACCCTGGTCGAGGTCGACGGCCGGTTGGTCGTGGTCGGCGGCGCCGTGCAGCAGAAGTTCTGGCCGCTCCCCGAGCCGGGGACCCCGGGCGATCCCTACGACGCGCTGCTCGAGTCCATCCGCTTCGACTGACGCCCCGGTACGGTGCCTGCCCCCCTCACGTACG
>DATHUJ010000162.1:0-56337 GCA_035462375.1 Jiangellales bacterium | reverse complement strand
TCGACCGCGTCGCCGCCGGCCTCGAGGTCCCGACCGACGACCCCGTGCCGTCCATGCTGGAGGCCGTCGCCTTCGCTGTCGGTGCCTCCTCCGCCGTCGTCCGGGACGGGGCCGGCGCCGAGCTGGCAGCCGTCGGTGATCCCGGCCACGGTGCTCTCGAGGTCCCCCTGCGGCACGGCGGGCGGGTTCTGGGCACGCTGAGCGTCGGCCCCGGCGGGGGGGAGCCGCGGGTCACCGACGCCGACGCGCGGCTGGTGGGCGCCCTCGCGCCGCACCTCGCCGTCGTGATGCACTCCCGTCAGCTCGCCCATGACCTCGTCCGCGAACGCGAACGGGTCGTCGTCGCCACGCTCGCCGAGCGCGACCGGCTGCGGCGCGACCTGCACGACGGCCTGGGTCCCTCGCTGTCCGGCATCGCCCTCGGACTGGAGGCGGCCGAGCACGCTCTCGACCGCGACCCCCGGACCGCCCACGACCTCCTCGCCCGGAGGAGGGAGGAGGCCGACGGCGCCGTACGGGAGGTGCGGCGGGTGCTCGACGGGCTGCGACCGACCGCCCTCGACGAGCACGGGCTGCTCGGTGCCGTCCGGGAGACGGCGACCGGGCTCGGACTCGGTCGGTCAGGCGGTCCGCGCTTCGTCCTTCGGGCCGACGGACTGCCGGCGCTGGCTCCGCAGATCGAGGAGGCGGCGTACCGGATCGTCGCCGAGTCGCTCACCAACGTGGTACGGCACTCGGGGGCCGGGCACTGCGAGGTCCGCCTCGAGGTCTCCGACGACGGCCTCGAGGTGGACGTCAGCGACGACGGCACTGGATTGGACGGAGCGGGCCGCCCCGGCGTCGGGCTCGACTCGATGCGCCGGCGCGCCGCCGATCTCGGTGGTCGGCTCGAGGTGCGGGCGGTGCGACCGCGCGGGACGACCGTCACCGCGGTCCTGCCCTGGGAGGGGCCGTGACCGTCCGGGTGATCGTGGCCGACGACCACCCGATGTACCGCTACGGCCTGGTCGCCGTCCTCTCGCAGACGGAGACGATCGAGGTGGTCGAGGCGGTGTCGACCGGCGAGGACCTGCTGCGCGCGGCCGCACACCACCGTCCCGACGTGGTGGTCACCGACCTGACCATGCCCGGCCTCGACGGCGTCACCGCCACGTCACGCCTGCTCGTCGCGCAGCCGGGAGTGGCCGTCCTGGTCCTGACGATGCACGAGGACGACGAGCACGTGGTCGCGGCGCTGCGGGCCGGTGCCCGCGGCTACCTCGTCAAGGGCGCCGACGGAGCCGAGATCGTCCGGGCCGTCGAAGCCGTGGCAGCGGGCGGAGCGGTCTACGGCGGCGCGGTAGCAGGCCGGATCGTGTCGTTCCACGCCGGCGAGCGGGCCGATTCGCCGACCGTCCGGGCCTTCCCGGACCTGACCCCCCGAGAGCGCGAGGTCCTCGAGCTGCTGGCCGCCGGTTGCCGGAACCACGAGATCGCCCGGCGGCTCGGCATGTCGGTGAAGACCGTGCGCAACCACGTCTCGCAGGTCCTGGTGAAGCTCGAGGTGCCCGACCCACCGCTGCGGCCCTCCGCGCGAGGGACGCGGGTCTCGGCTGACCGGATCGCCGCCAGGCGTAGGTGCACGTGGGGTGTGAGGCAGCGCGGCCGGTGGAACGACACGCTCGTGGAGCGCCGCCGGGTGGGTGTCGAGGAGGAGCTGCTGGTCGTGGACCCCGTCGAGGGCCGGCCGGCCCCGCTGCGCGAGGGCACCGTCTCCCTGGCCGCCCAGGAGGGCGTCGAGGAGGAGTTCAAGCGGGAACAGGTCGAGATCGTCAGCCCGCCGTGCGAGGAGCTCGACCAGCTGCACGCCGAGCTGATCCGGCTCCGCGGGGAGCTGGCGGTCCTCGCGGCCGCTCAGCACCTCGGGATCGCCCCGCTGGCGACGAGCCCGATGTCCGTGCGCCCGACCCCGACGACGGACGAGCGCTACCGGGTCATGCGCCAGGAGTACGGGCTCCCGGCCCGGGAGCAGCTCTGCTGCGGCTGCCACGTCCACGTGTCGGTGGCGTCCCGCGAGGAGGGCGTCGCCGTGCTCGACCGGATCCGGCCGTGGCTGGCGGTGCTGGTCGCGCTCAGTGCCAACTCCCCGTTCTGGCAGCAGGAGGACACCGGCTACGCCAGCTACCGCACCATGGTCGCGACCCGCTGGCCGAGCGCCGGACCGACCGAGCTCTTCGGCGGCCCGGAGGGCTACGACGCGGCGGTCGCCCGGCTGGTCGGAAGCGGGGCGATCCTCGACCCGGGGATGATCTACTTCGACGCCCGACTCTCCTCTCGCTACCCGACGGTCGAGATCCGGGTCGCCGACGTGTGCCGCACGGTCGCCGACGCCGTCCTCGTGGCGGCGCTGTGCCGCGGACTGGTCGAGACGGCCGCGCAGGAGTGGCTGGAGGGTCGCGAGCCGGCGCGAGTCCGCACCGAGCTGCTCCGTGCCGCCGGCTGGCGGGCCGCCCGCTCGGGGGTGGGTGGTGACCTCGTCGACGTCCGCGACGCCCGGCCGCGCCCGGCGGCCCACCTCGTCCGCGACCTCCTCACACATGTCGGCCCCGCTCTCGAACGGTACGGGGACGCCGCGCAGGTCGAGCGGGACGTCGAGCGGCTGCTGCACGACGGCACCGGAGCGGATGCGCAGCGGGCCACCCTCCTGGAGACGCAGCGCGTCGAGGACGTCGTCCTCCGTTCGCTCGTCCGGGTCGGCGACGTGGCGGCAAATCCGCTATAACCGGCCCGGTGGTGCTTCCGCGGGTCGACGACGAGCGCGCGCTGGCGCTGCTGCGCGCCTACGAGCCGGTGCTCCGCTTCACCCGCGGCGAGCGCTTCCTGCCCATGCCTGTGGAGCGGTACGTCGAGCGCTGCAGCCTGTGGGTGGACACCGAGGACGGCGACGAGCTGCTCGTGGTCGAGGCCGGGGACCTCGACGTGGACCGCCTGGTCGAGGTGGCGCGGCGCCACCCCCGCGCCCACCTGCACCTCCGCTACGTGCAGAAGCCCCTGGACGTCGCCACCCTCAAGGTCAAGGGGATCCGGCTACGGGAGCGCCCGCCCGGGCTCAACCGGCTCGGTGCGGTCGGTCTGCTCGCCCGCTTCGTCGACCACGGCCTGCGTGCGTCCCTGCTGCTGCGCGGCAACGTGCCGGGTGCGACCGGTGCGACCGCACAGCTGCACTACCGCGAGGCCGTGGGCGACCGCCGCGATTGCACCTACTACGGCCGGGTCGCCCGGGACGGCGGCTACCTGTGCCTGCAGTACTGGTACTTCTACGCGATGAACGACTGGCGCTCGGCCTTCGCCGGCATCAACGAGCACGAGTCGGACTGGGAGATGGTCACGGTCTACCTCACCGACCCGGCGCCGGGGGAGGGCGAGCCGGAGCCGCAGTGGGCGGCGTTCTCCTCCCACGACTACGCCGGCGATGACCTCCGGCGCCGGTGGGACGACCCGGAGCTGCGCCGGGAGGGAGACCACCCCGTGGTCTTCGCCGGCGCGGGCTCGCACTCGGGGGCATTCGTCCCCGGCGACTACCTGGTGCAGATCCAGCCGCACGGTCGGGTCGGGCGGATCGTGGACTTCTTCGACCGCGTGTCCACGACCTTCCTGCCGTGGATCGAGGACGCCCGGCCCGGGGTCGGCGTTCCCTTCGTCGACTACCACCGCGGTGACGGCGAGGCCGTGGGACCCGGGCACGACCGGACCTGGGAGGCGGTGCCGGTCGACGACGAGACGCCCTGGGTCCGCGACTTCCGGGGGCTATGGGGCCTGGACACCCGTGACCGCCTGGGCGGCGAGCGCGCCCCGGCCGGCCCCAGGTACGAGCGCAGCGGCGCGGTCCGGGCCTCGTGGCAGGACCCACTGGGCTGGGCCGGGCTGCACAAGGTGGCCCCCTCGGCCGACCTCACCGACGACCTGGTGCAGGAGCGGGTCGAGCAGATCGACGGCGAGCTGGTCGACCTCGATGAGCGCCTCGAGCGGGCGCGGGCGGACCTGCGCCGCCACCGGGTCGTCGCGCTGACGCTCGACCAGGCCGGCTCCGAGCACCTCGCCGAGCGGCGGGCCGCTGAGCTGGCGGAGGAGGAGCGGGCGGTGGCCGGGCTGGTCGCGCGCCGCGGGGAGCTGCGGGTCGAGCGCGAGGTGCACGTGGGCGCCCTGCAGCAGCCGATCCCGCCGGAGCCGCCGCAGTCACACCTGCGGCACAAGCACGAGCCCTACGTGCCGGGGGAGCGGGTGCGCGAGCGCTTCCTGGCCGTGTGGTCCACCCTGAGCGCGCCCCTGATGCTGGCCTCGGTCGTGGCGCTGCTCTTCCTGCCGCTCAGCCCGCTGCTGTTGGTGATCCCGGCGGCCATCCTGCTCTTCCTCTCCGTCGAGGCCTTCGCGCGCAAGCGGCTGCTGGCCTTCCTCCGGACCGTCCTGGTGATGGCCGTGGTCCTCGTCCTGCTCTACCTGGTCGGGCGGTGGTTCCTCGAGTACTGGCGGATCGGCCTCGCCGTCGTGGTCGGCGGGACGGCGCTGGTGCTGCTGCTCTCCTCGCTCCGCGATCTCTGGCGTCGCTGACCGTCCACAGGCTGGCCCGGCCTCGGCGTCGTCCACAGCCGGCCGGCGGAGGTGTCGCCGGCCCGCCCGGGGCCGGACGCTGACGCGCATGACCGAGACCGAGCGCCCTGTCGTCAAGCTCACCACGCCCGCCGACCTGGTCGGGGTCGTCCCGTGGCTGGTGGGCTTCCACCCCGAGGAGAGCCTGGTGGTGATGTGCCTGCGCGGACCCCGTCTCCGTACCGGGCTGACCATGCGCATCGACCTGCCGCAGTCCACGGACGAGGAGGCCGTCGCCGACGAGCTCGCCGCGAGGGTCCGGCTCGACGGTGCGGGTTCCGCCTTCCTCGTCTGCTACACGGCCGTGGCCGACGCCGAGGGTGGCGGTCTCCCGCGGGCCGCCTTCGTCGCCGCGCTCGTCGAGGCCCTCGACCGCCGCGGGATCGGCTGCAAGGACGCGCTGCTCGTCCGGGCCGGGCGGTGGCACTCCTACACCTGCGACCTCGAGGAGTGCTGCCCGCGCGCCGGTCGCCCGCTGCCCGAGAGGCCGACTCCGGTGGCGTCGAGGGTCGCCGCCGAGGGGGTGGTGAGCGGTCGGGCTCCGCTGTCCGGACGGGCCGAGCTGGAGCGCAGCGTCCGGGGGCCAGTGGGGCTGCGCCGTGGAGTCGCGGAGGCCGCCTGCGAGCGTGCCTACCGGGCCGCCGCGGCCGAGGTGGCCACCGACCGCGAGCCCGCCCGCGCTCGCACCCTGGCGCTGATCGGTACGGCCCTCCGGTCCTACGAGGCGGGCCGGCCCGAGCTCGACGTCGACACCGCGGCACGGATCGCCGTCGGGCTGCTCGACCGGCTGACCCGCGACGAGGTGACGACCTGGGTCCTCGACGCGCCGGAGGCGCCGTTGACGGCGCTGTTCGGCGACCTGGTCCGGGCCACACCCGACCCGCTCTGCGCTCCCGTGTGCACGGTCCTGGCCTGGGTGGCCCACGCCTTCGGCGACGGCGGGCTGGCCAACGTCGCCGTCGAGCGGGCCCTCCGGCACGACCCCGGCTACACCATGGCGCAGCTGGTCCGTGCGGGCCTCGACCGCCAGGTCGCCCCCCGCGCGGTCCGGCAGGTGTCCGCCGGCGTGCGTCGTGACCTGGACCGCCGGCGCCGCCGGCCCGGCGCGTGACGGTGAGCGGTCGACGTATCAGGCGGGCGACCTCGGCCCTCCTCCTGGCGACGGGGCCACCTCAGTCGCGTGGGGGCCCGGGGAGGGAAGCGTGATCATGACCAGCGCCATGGTGTCGTCGTTGCTCGCCGAGCTCGGTATCCGTGTCGCGGACGAGGGGTCGGACCCCTACGCCACGATCATCGGAGCCGTGGCGGTGGCCGCCGCCCATGTCTCGCCGGCAGCAGCCGGGGTGCTCGTCGACCCGGACGCGTCCGAGGTCGCCCGCATGCGGGCACTGGCCGTCGTGTCGGCGGCGGTGCTCCGCGACGACCTGGCCAGCCGGCTGCTGGCGGCCCGGCTCCGCCGTCTCGGCGTCCGGACGGTCCCGGTCCGCCGTTCGGGTGCCGACCTGGTCCTGGTCGCCTGACCCACCGACTCGTCCGCCCGGGGCGTGGGGAGCCCGCCCCGGGCGGGAACAACGTCAGCGGCCGGTCGGCGTGTGCCGGCGGTCCGGACGGGCCACGATGGCCTCCGTGCACTACCGCGAGGTCACCACCGCCCCCGGCGTCACCCTCGACGTCCAGGACTCCGGTCCGCGCACTGCCGGCACCGTGCTCCTGCTGCACGGTTTCCCGCAGGACCACACGGCCTGGACCACCGTCGTGCCCGACCTCGTCGCCGCCGGCTACCGCGCGCTCGCGCCGGACCAGCGTGGCTACAGCCCGAAGGCCCGGCCCTCGGGACGGTCCGCCTACCGGCTCGACGAGCTCGCCGGGGACGCCGTCGCCGTGCTCGACGACGTCGGAGCGGATCGCGCCCACGTCGTCGCCCACGACTGGGGCGGGGTGGTCGGCTGGGTGCTCGGCGGGCGACACCCCGAGCGGCTGGCTTCCCTCACCGTCCTGTCGACACCGCACCCGGGTGCCCTGCGGGCAGCCCTGCTGCGTGGCCAGGCGCTGCGGTCGGCCTACACCCTCCCGCTCCAGGTCCCCGTGCTCCCCGACCTGGCCCTGGGCGCCCTCGGCGCGCGGCCGCTGCGGACGGTGCTCCGGTCCGCGGGGCTGCCCGCCCCTGCCGCCGCGCACTATGCAGCCCGGATGTCGGAGCGACGGGCGCTGAGCAGCGCGCTGGCCTGGTACCGCGCGATCCCGGTGGACCGGACGACCGCGGGCAGGTGCCGGGTCCCGACGCTGTACGTGTGGGGCGCCCACGACCCCGCACTGGGGCGGGCGGCAGCCGAGCGGACGGCTGCCTTCGTCCGCGCCCCGTACCGCTTCGTCGAGCTCCCCGACGCCGGTCACTGGCTCCCGGAGACCGCTGCCGCCGAGGTGGTCGCGCTCCTGCTCGAGCACCTGCGTTCCCACCCGGCCTGACCCGCCCCCCGGCTCTCGGCCGCTCCGGACGCTGCGGCGTGCGAAAATCGACATCGCCGTGCCGACCTGGCACGGGCCGCGATGCTTGACCACGGCCGGGCGGTGGTAGGTCCCCAGGGCTCCCCGCACTAAGGAGAGACCTGTGAGTGGCAACCTGACCTATCGGCACACCGGAACCGTGGTGCTGTCCGTGTGTGCCGTCGACGCTCCCGTGGTGGTCACCTCGGCCGACCTCGACGAGCAGCTCATGCCCACGTACGAGCGGGTCGGCCTGCGTCCGGGCATGCTCCAGAAGCTCGCCGGGATCCAGGAGCGCCGGTGGTGGCCGGCGGACGTGACCTTCGCCGATGCCGCGGCGATGGCGGGTGCCAAGGCGCTCGCCGAGTCCGGCGTGGACCCCAGACGCGTGGGCCTGCTCGTCGACACCTCCGTCTGCCGCGACAAGCTGGAGCCCTCGACGGCCGTCGCGGTGCACCACCAGCTCGGGCTGCCGACCTCGTGCCTCAACTTCGACCTGTCCAACGCCTGCCTCGGCTTCGTCAACGGCATGCAGCTCGCCGCGACGATGATCGACGCGGGCACGATCGACTACGCCCTGGTGGTCGACGGCGAGGGCAGCCGCTACACCCAGGAGCGCACGATCGAGCGGCTGTCGAGCCCCCGCGCGACCGCCGCCGACGTCCTGGCGCAGTTCGCCTCGCTGACGCTGGGCTCCGGGGGAGCCGCCATGGTGCTGGGCCGGGCGGACGAGCACCCCGAGGGGCACCGCTTCCTCGGCGGGGTGAACCGCGCCGGCACGGAGCACCACGAGCTCTGCGTGGGCGACCTGGAGATGATGCGGACCGACTCCCGCGGCCTGCTCACCGCCGGTCTGGCGCTGTCGCGGGACCTGTGGGCCGACGCGGCCGCGCAGTTCGACTGGGCGGGCGGGATGGACCGCTACGTCATCCACCAGGTCTCGCAGGTGCACACCGGTGCGATCGTGGACGCGTTGGCGCTCGACCCGGCCCGGGTGCCGCTCACCTTCCCGACGAGGGGCAACATCGGGCCCGCGTCGGTCCCCTTCACGCTGGCCGGGGAGGTCGACTCCCTCTCGGCCGGTGACCGGGTCCTGCTCATGGGCATCGGCTCGGGACTCAACGCCGCGTGCGCCGAGATCGCGTGGTGACGCCCGCCTCCCTGCCTCCGCAGGGGCTGCCGGGCCTCGACCCCACCTGGTCGCGGCTGGTCGAAGCGGTCGACGCCGACGGTCGGCGGCGCACCTGGCACGTCCTGGACAGCGGCGGCGCCGGTGACCTCGAGCCGGTGCGGGAGACCACGCCGGCCGCGAGTCGGGGCACGGTGCTGTGCGTCCACGGCAACCCCACCTGGTCCTACCTCTGGCGCGCCCTGGTCGCTCACCCGCCACCCGGCTGGCGGGTGGTGGCGGTCGACCAGCTCGGCATGGGTTTCTCCGACCGGCCCGAGCAGCCCCGTACCCTCGCCCAGCGAATTCGCGACCTGGCCGGTGTGACCGAGGCGCTGGGTGTCCACGGCCGAGTCGTCACCGTCGCGCACGACTGGGGCGGCCCGGTGTCCCTGGGCTGGGCGCTGGCCCACCGCGCCCAGGTGGCCGGCGTCGTGCTCGCCAACACCGCTGTGCACCAGCCGTCGGGGTCGCCCGCGCCGGCGCTGATCCGGTTGGCCCGCGCTCCGGGCCTGCGGCAGTCGGTCTGCGTACGCACCCCGGCCTTCGTGCGGGCGACCACCGCGTTGTCGCGGCGCGCACTGCCGGCCGACGTGCGCGACGCCTTCGCCGCCCCCTACCGCCACGCCTTCCGGCGCCGCGCCGTGGGTGACTTCGTCGCCGACATACCGCTCGAGCCGGACCACGCGAGCGCCGCTGCGCTGGACGCCGTTGCCCACGGCCTGCGAGGGCTCGACGTGCCCGCCCTGCTGCTCTGGGGCCCGCGTGACCCCGTCTTCACCGACCTGCACCTCCGGGACCTGCTCGACCGGCTGCCGCACGCCGACGTGCACCGGTACGAGGGAGCCTCGCACCTGGTCACCGAGGACGCTCCGCAGGCGTTCGACGCGGTGCGTCGTTGGGTGGCGGACCTGGACGACTGCCACCGCGAGGAGCCGCGACCCGAGGCCGAGCCCCACCCACCGGTGTGGACGGCGCTCGAGGACCGGCTGGGCGACCCGACGCCAGCGGTGGTGGAGGTCTCGGGCCGTACCGTGAGCTGGGACCTGCTGGGCCGGCGCGTGCGCGAGCTCGCCGCCGGCCTGACCGCCGCCGGAGTGCGCCGTGGCCAGCGGGTCGCACTGCTCGTCCCTCCGGGTGCCGATCTCACCGCTGCTCTGTACGCGTGCTGGCGTGCCGGGGCGGTCGTCGTCGTCGCCGACGCCGGGCTCGGCCTGCGCGCACTCGGGAGGGCCCTCCGCGGCGCCGGACCGGACTGGGTGATCGGCACCCGTGACGGGCTGGCGGCCGCGCGAGCGATGCGCGTCCCCGGCCGTCGCGTCGCCGCCGGCGCCCACGACACCGGCCGACGCGCGCTCGGTGCCACCATGGGACTCGCCGACCTGGCCCGCCTCGGGCGCGGGCAGCCACCGCCGTCGGAGCCCACCGACGCGGACGAGTGCGCCGTCGTCTTCACGTCGGGGGCGACCGGCCCGGCCAAGGGCGTGGTCTACCGCCACGGCCAGGTCCGCGCCCAGCTGGCGGCGCTGCGCCGGACGTACGCCATCGGCCCAGACGACCGGCTGGTTGCCGCGTTCGCACCCTTCGCGCTCTACGGGCCGGCGCTGGGCATCTCGTCCGCCGTGCCGGCCACCGACGTCACCGCACCTGCCACCCTCACGGCCGGAGCACTGGCGGACGCGGTCGCCTCGGTCGACGCAACTCTGGTCTTCGCCTCGCCGTCCGCCTTGCGCAACGTCGTCGCGACCGCGGGTGCCCTCGACGCTGCCCGGTCCAAGCCCCTGGCCGACGTCCGGCTGGTCCTCTCCGCGGGTGCACCCGTCCCGGCTGACCTGCTGCGCTCGGTCTGCGAGCTGCTCCCCGCGGCCGAGGCTCGCACCCCGTACGGCATGACGGAGGCGCTGCCCGTCGCCGACATCTCACTCGGGCAGATCGAGGAGGCGGGAGCCGACGACGGCGTGTGCGTTGGCCGGCCGGTCGCCGGTGTCGAGGTCCGGGTGAGCGCGCTCGACCCGGTCGGGGCGGCCACCGGACCGCTCACCGCGCACCCCGGTGTCGTCGGCGAGATCTGCGTCCGGGCGGCACACGTCAAGGACCGCTACGACCGGCTGTGGGCCACCGAGCGCGAGTCCGGCCGCGACCGCGGGTGGCACCGCACCGGCGATGTCGGCCACGTGGACGCCGCCGGGCGGCTGTGGATCGGCGGCCGGCTCGGCCACGTCGTCACGACGGACGCCGGCGTCGTCACCCCGGTCGGGGTGGAGCAGGCCGTGGAGCGCCTGCCCGGCGTGTCCGCGGCGGCAGCCGTGGGCGTGGGGCCGGCGGGTGCCCAGCAGCTCGTCGTCGCCGTCGTCCCCGAGGGTGCCCCCGACGGGGGCGGCGTCCTGGCCCCGGACGGCCTCACCGACGCCGTACGGAGGGTGGTGTCGGCGGACGTGGCCGCCGTCCTGGTCCTCCGGGCACTTCCGGTCGACATCCGGCACAACGCCAAGGTCGACCGGACGCGGGTCGCGCGGTGGGCCGACCGCGTCCTCGCCGGTCGGCGACCGGGGCGGTTGTGAAGGTCCTGGTCACCGGTGGGCGCAGCCTGATCGGGGCCGCCCTGGTCCGGCGGCTCGCCCAGCGTGGTGACCACGTGACGGTGCTGCAGCGACGTCCGGCGGGTCTGGGCTGCACCGAGGTGCTCGCCGACGTCTCCGACGAGGACGCCGTGCTCGCGGCGGTGACGGGTCACGAGGTCGTCGTCCACCTCGCCGCCCGGGTCGGGGTCACCGGCACCTGGTCCGACTTCGTCCGGACCAACGTCGACGGCACCCGGTCGGTCGTCGACGCCTGCCGGGCCGCTGGTGCGCGCCGGCTGGTCCACGTCTCGTCGCCGTCGGTCGCCCACGGGGGCGACCCCCTCGTGGGGGAGGGCGCCGGCCCGGCCGCCCCTGACCGGGCGAGGGGCCACTACACCCGCAGCAAGGCGCTGGCCGAGCGGGTGGCCCTCGGCGCCGACGGCCCCGACCTGGCGGTGCTCGCGGTGCGCCCGCACCTGGTCTGGGGTCCGGGTGACACCCAGCTTGTCGGGCGGATCGTGGCCCGGGCGAGGGCGGGTCGACTGTCGCTGGTGGGTTCCGGGGCGGCACTGGTCGACACGACCTACCTGCCCAACGCCGCCGACGCCCTTGTCGCGGCCGTCGACGCCACGGCGCACGGCGAGCCGTTGGTGGTCTCCAACGGCGAGCCCCGCCCGGTGGCGGAGCTCGTGACCCGGATCTGCGCCGCGGCGGGCGTCACCGGACCGCGCCGCCACGTCCCGTACCGCGTGGCCCGGCTGGCCGGCCTGCTGGCCGAGGGCGTGTGGGGCGGCCTGCGCCGGGTCGACGACCCTCCGATGACCCGGTTCATGGCCGAGCAGCTGGCGACCGCGCACTGGTTCGACCAGCGGCGCACCCGGCAGCTGCTGCGCTGGACCCCGCGGGTGCGGCTCGACCACGGCTTCGCCGAGCTCGCCCGCTCGTACGGGACCTCGTGAGCGCTGCGGCGCGGGTCAGCCGACCGACGACATCCCGTCCACCGCGGCCATCTCGTCGTCGTCCAGCGCGAAGCCGGCGACGTCGGCGTTGCTGCGGATCCGGTCGCGCCTGGACGAGCGGGGGATGACGGTGACCCCGTGCTGGAGGTGCCAGCGCACGACGACCTGCGCCGGGGTGACCCCGTGGCGCCCGGCGATCCCCGTGAGCACCGGGTCGGAGAGGTCCCCCGAGCGGAAGGGGCTGTAGCCCTCGAGCGCGACACCTCGGACGTGGCAGTCGTCGAGGAACGCCTTGTCGTGCAACGTCGGTCCCCACTCGACCTGGTCCACGGCAGGCGTGACACCCGTCGTCTTGGTCAGCTCGTCGACCTGCTCGATCGAGTAGTTGCTGACCCCGACGTCCCGTGCCAGGCCGTCCTGCTGTGCCTGCACGAATGCCTCCCAGGTGTCGGGGCGGGCCCTCCCGCCGGGCGGCCAGTGCACGAGCCACAGGTCGACCTGGTCCAGTCCCAGCAACTCCAGGCTGCGCTCGAGCGTGCGGCGAGGGGCGTCCGCGTGCTCGGGAGGGAGCTTGGTGGTCACGAAGACCTGGTCACGGGGCAGGCCGGCGTCGGCGACCGCCGCGCCGACCTCCCGCTCGTTGCGGTACATCGTGGCCGTGTCGACGTGCCGGTAGCCGGCTTCGAGCGCCCACACGACGGCCTGCCGCGCCTCGTCGCCGCGCAGCTGCCACGTCCCGAAGCCGAGCAGGGGCATGCGCCCGCCCCCCGGGAGGTCGACCGCGAAGTCCTCGGTACCCGTCATGGCGTTCCTCCTGCCCGCACCGGCCGCTGCCGACACGTCGGAGTCGGGATCACGTGAGGCGCCTCCGCGGTGTGCCCGACGACGACGTGTACCTCGCCGCCGGGCCGGCACGGCACACTGACCTGGTGCCGGAGGACTTCGTCATCGCGCGCAACCCGGACCCGGACTCCTCCCTGCCGTACCTCGTCCGGATACCTCTGGGCCGCGACGGCATCGTGCTCAAGGCCCGTGACACGTGGCCCCGGACGGCGAAGATCTACTGCCACCGCGCGGAGGGCTGGCCCGAGGAGCCCGAGCTCGTCGAGCGGGTCCCCGTGCGCACCTGCGTACGGCGGGGAGCGGCGATCGACCTGGTGCTGGACCGGGGGAGGGAGAATCGGTCGCAGTTCGTGCTCACCCGGATCCGGGGTGGGCGGGAGGCGATCTTCTGGCAGTCCGCGCGCACGGCCAAGCAGGCCAGGCCGGCCGTGACCGCGCCCCGCGGGCGGGCGCAGGGGTTGGGCGAGCTGGCGGTGCTCGTCGACGTGCACGAGCGGTACCCCTACCGCTTCGCGCAGCAGGCGGTCCGGGTGGACCGCCGTCGGCTGCCCGCAGGGGACTACGCCGTCGAGGTCGGGTCGGGTGCTGGCGGCCGTCGAGCGCAAGTCGCTGCCCGACCTGTCGGCGAGCCTGCTGTCCGGCCGCCTCAGGTACGCGCTGGCGGAGCTCGCGGCCCTGCCCCGCGCCGCAGTGGTGGTGGAGGACCGCTACTCCGGTGTGTTCAAGCTCGAGCACGTGCGGCCGTCGTCCGTCGCCGACGGGCTGGCGGAGACGCAGGTCCGCTACCCGGGCGTGCTCATCGTCTTCTGCGAGACCCGGCCGCTGGCCGAGGACTGGACGTACCGCTTCCTGGCGGCCGCGGTCGTCGAGCTGGGCACGGAGCTGGGGGCCGACGAGGTGCTGCTGCCCGCGGCCGGACCGCTGCCGCCGCGGTCGCCGACGGTTGCGGAGGTCCGGGCCTGGGCCCGCCGGCAGGGGCTGCCGGTCAGCGACCGTGGTCGGCTCCGCCCGGACGTGCTGGCCGCCTACGAGGCGGCGGGCGGGCTGCCGGACGACCCGGCAGCCCGCCCCCCTCCCACCCCACCGGGCACTCCGCCGGTCAGCTCGTGAAGTCGAAGACGAGCCGGGCGGGCACCTTGCCCGCGAGCACCTCGGCGAAGCACTCGTTGACGTCCTCCAAGGCCCGTGGCTCGGCGACGACCCTCGTCCGGCCACGCGCGTGCAGCTCGAAGCACTCAGTGAGGTCGTTGCGGGTGCCGACGAGCGAGCCGATGACGCGGATGCCGCGCAGCACGGTCTCGAAGACGGGGAGCTCCAGCCGGTTGTCGGCGGGCAGCCCGACGAGCACGAGCCGGCCGTTCGGGTTGAGTGCCGCGTGAGCCGCCCGCATGGCTGCAGGCGAAGGGACGGTGACGACGGCGATGTCGACGCCTCCGATGGCCCGGAGCTGCCCCTGCTGGTCGCTCCGCGCATCCACGACGTGGTGGGCGCCGAGGTCCCGGGCGAGCGCCAGCTTCTCGTCCTCGACGTCGACCGCGACCACCGTCGTGCCGAAGACGTTCGCGTACTGCAGCGCGAGGTGGCCCAGGCCGCCGACGCCGACGACCATGGCGACCTCGGTCGGCTTCGGCTCAGCCACCTTGAGCGCCTTGTACGTGGTGACGCCGGCGCAGGTGATCGGCGCGGCGTCGAACGAGGTGACCTCGTCGGGTACCCGGACGACGTGGCTGGCGTAGGCCAGCGTGTAGTCGGCATACCCGCCGTCCATCGTGTAGCCCATGTACTGCGGCGTCGGGCAATAGGTCTCCCAGCCCCCGACGCAGTAGCGGCAGTGGCCGCAGGCGTGGCCAAGCCACGGCAGCGCGACCCGGTCGCCGATGCCGACGGGGAGGTCGCCCGCGCCGAGCTCGACGACCCGGCCGACGCCCTCGTGCCCGGGGATCAGCGGCATCTTGGGCTTCACGGGCCAGTCGCCGTTGGCGGCGTGGATGTCGGTGTGGCACAGTCCGCTCGCCTCGATCCGGACGACGACCTGGCCGGGGCCGGGTGTGGGGACGGGGACGTCTCGGATCTCCAGCGGCTCAGTGAAGCCGGGGACGACGGCGGCCTTCATGGGTCTCTCCTCCGGTGGGGGGCGTCCCTGCCAGTCCACCGCGCGGCGCTTCCGGCCGCCACCGGTCGTCCGGACCGTCCGGCCCGCTGAAGGTCCCGCCGGGGGCGTGGCTGGCCGCCGCGGGTGTCAGGGGCGAAGGAGGACCTTGACGGCGCGGCGCTCGTCCATGGCGGCGTAGGCCTCGGCCACCTGCTCGAGCGGCAGCGCGCGGTCGAAGACGCGCCCCGGGTCGATGCGTCCGGCCAGGACGTCGGCGAGGAGCTCGTCCAGGTAGGCCCGGACCGGCGCGACACCTCCGCCTACGGTGACGTTGCGGTCGAAGAGCAGCTTGACCGGCAGCTGCGCGCCGTGCGGGACGCCGACGAAACCGATCCGGCCGCCCGGACGGGCCGAGGCCAGCGCCTGGGCCATCGACTGCTCGGTGCCCACGCACTCCAGCACGCAGTCGGCCCCGACGCCTGCGAGGAGCTCCCGGACCGCCGCCACCCCGTCGTCGCCACGTTCGGTGACCACGTCCGTGGCCCCGAAGTCGCGAGCGATCTCCTGGCGGTCGGCATGTCGCGACATGGCCACCACGCGCTCGGCGCCGAGCCGGTGGGCCGCCAGGACGCCGCAGAGGCCGACCGCGCCATCGCCGACGACAACGACGGTCGCCCCCTCCCGTACTCCGGCGGACACGGCGGCGTGGTGGCCGGTCCCCATGACGTCCGAGAGCGCGAGCAGGCCGGGCACGAGCGCGTCGTCGGGCGGCCCGGGAGTGGTGACGAGGGTGCCGTCGGCCATCGGCACCCGAGCCCACTCGCCCTGGCACCCGTCGACGCGGAGGCCATCTGCGTCCTTGCCGCCCCACCAGGCGACGCGCTCGCAGGACGTGTGGATCCCGTGGCGACAGTGCACGCACGTACCGTCGCTGATCGCGAAGGGCGCGATGACGAAGTCCCCGGGCCGCACGGTCCGGACGTCGGCACCGACCTCCTCGACGACGGCGACCATCTCGTGCCCGATGCGACGGGGGCTCGTCGTGGGGCCGATCCCCCTGTACGGCCAGAGGTCCGAGCCGCAGACGCACGTGGCGACGACCCGGACCACCGCGTCGGTGGGGAGCTGCAGCCGGGGATCGGGGACGTCCTCCAGCCGGATGTCCCGCTCGCCGTGGATCAGCGTCGCCCGCACGTGGCCTCCCTGCGTGTCGTCGGGTGCCGGGCGAGGGTAGCCGCCGAACCGCTCGACCCCAGAGTCGGACGGCCCCTCGACCGGCGCCGGGTACCGGGGGACGCTGGTCTCGTGGAGGTCACGAACACGGTCGAGCGGCCGGCCCCGCAGGACCGGCTGCAGCTCGCCGTCGACGTCGGACCCGCCCCGATGCACGTCGGCGTGGTCATCGTGCTGGACGGTGCGCTCGACGTCGAGTCGGTCCGGCGTTGCCTCGGAGAGCGGGTCCGGGGTGTGCCCAGGCTGCGCCGCCGGCTGGTGCCGACCCCTGTCGGCTGTGGCGGTCCCGTCTGGGCGGACGACGCCGCCTTCGACGTACGGAGGCACGTCGTCACTGCGGCCTGCCCGGCACCCGGGGACGATGAGGCCCTGCTGGGCCTGGCGGCGCAGACGTTGACGCGACCGCTCCCGCCCTCGAGGCCGCTGTGGTCCGCGCTGCTCGTCACCGACCTGGCGGACGGGCGGTGTGCCCTCGTCCTGGTCGTGCACCACCTGCTCGCCGACGGCATCGGCGGCCTGGCCGTGCTGGGCCGGCTGCTCGACGGTGGCGCCGCCGCACCCGCGGACGACGGCTTCCCGCGCTCCCTGCCGGACCGTGCACAGCTCGCCGCCGACGCCTGGGGCCGTCGTTGGCGTGCGGTCCGCGGAGTAGGCCGCGCGGCACATGACGCCGCTGCGGGTCTGCGGGAGCTCGGCGGACGGCCGCCGGCCGCCCCGCGGACGTCGTGGAACCGGCCCACCGGCCCCCGGCGGCGACTCGCGACAGCCCACGTCGACCTCTCGGCGGCGGCGAACGCCGCGCATGCCGGCGGCGCCACGGTGAACGACGTGCTGCTCGCCGCTGTGGGTCGCGCCCTGGGCGCGGCCAGCCTGGCCAGGGGAGAGTGGCTGGACTCCGTCGTCGTCTCGGTCCCGGTCGCCGCGCGACGCTCGGCCGGTCCCGCCGACCAGGGCAACGCGGTGGGTGCGATGCCGGTGTCGATACCCACGTGCGGCGACGCCCGACACCGGCTGCGTGCCGTGACAGCGGCGACCCGTGCGCGCAAGTCTGCTCGTCAGGGGACCTCGACCGCCGTCCTGGTGCCGTTGTTCGCCGCGCTGGCGCGAGTGGGCGCGTTCCGGTGGTTCATCCGGCACCAGCGGATGGTGAACACCTTCGTGACCAACGTGCACGGTCCCGACCGGCCGGTCCGTTTCCTCGGTGCCCCTGTCGTCGCCCTCGTCCCCCTGTCGGTGGTCCCGGGCAACGTGACCGCGGCCTTCACCGCCCTCTCGTACGCCGGGGACCTCGTGGTCACCGTCGTCGCGGACCCCGACCGCGTGCCGGACCTCGACCTGCTTGCCCAGCACCTCCAGGCCGGGTTGGACGAGCTCGCCGGCCCGTCCTGAGCGCGGTCAGGCCCGGCCCCGTCCCGGCGTGGTCCCCGCCGCACGGACCACGGCGTCGAGGGCACGAGCGTGCGCCCCCCGCCAGTACACCTGGCCACACCTGCCGCACCTCGAGAACTCCTCGTACGTCCGGCGGGTGCCCGGGCGCAGCCGGTCGGCGACCTCCTCCTTCCGTACGGGATGGAGGTGGCCGTTGCAGGCCGTGCAACGGGTGTAGGGGGCAAGCGGCGGCGCGAAGCGGTCCAGCAGGTCGGCCAGCTGGTCGGCGGTGCGTGACCCCCGGACGTACGCCGCGTGCGGCACCGCACGGCGACGGAGCAGCCCGAGGTCCTGGGTGAGCAGGATCCGGGCGTCGGCCGCGGCGCGCTGGGCCAGCTCGGAGTCGCCGGCGTCGTTCGAGTACGCGGTGTCGAGCCCGAGCACGCGCATGCGCCGGGCCAGGCCGCCGAGGTGGACGTCGAGCAGGAACCTCGGCGGCGTGGTCGGGAGTGGCTGGGGGCGGCGGACCGGCTCGACGTCGACGGTGCTGCCGTCGACGGGGCGGTGTCCCGCGGTCACCCGGGCGCCGTCGATCAGGAGCGCGCCGACCTCCGGCAACGGCACGCCGGTGCTCTCGACGAGGTGGCCGAGCGTGGAGGTGCCGTCCAGCTGCACCCGGACCTCCGGCGCGCGCCGGCGGGCGGCGACGAAGCGAGGGAGGTCACCTCCGAGGCGGAGGAGGGTGGTGCCGGGCACCTCTCGATGATGCAGCAGCCGCGGACGGCGGCCCGCCCGTCCGGCCTCCGCGTCCGGCGACCCTGTGACGTTGCTGCGCCCATCGCTGCCGCAACGCATCATGATCCACCGTCGTCTCACGGTTCAGCAGGGCGAGGTCGCGCCCGGGCTTGTCCTTGTAGCGCACCACGGACGGCAGTTCGAACAGAGCGACCGTCGCGGGGTGGAAGACCTCCAGCGACCTCCGCCCCGACGCCGACCGGGGTCGACGTCCGGGCCCAGCACGCCAGCCAGGCGGAGCGCCCGGGTCGAACCCTCGGCGAAGGCCGAGTTGCCGGTGTTCGCCGGGTGAGCCCCCGCGTGGTGCCGGCCGACGTAGCGCGTGACGAGCCGTTCGCAGTGTCGAGCCCCCGTCGGGTTCCGGACGACGATCGGCGCATCGATCCCCACCACGCACGGCCCGGGTGCCCACGTGGACACCCAGTCCACGATCTCGTCGTCGGTTCGCACATCGCGGAGGTCGAGAAGCCGCCCGCTCGCGTCGAGTGCCGCCAGACCGGTCCTGGCCCGTGACCCCCAGGCCAGGTCGACGCCCAGGAGCCGGACCTGCCCATCTGCAGTCACCACGCCGGCAGCCTGACACGCTGGACATCGAAGCCGCGCCCGTCCGCTTCCGGGGGCACGGGTTCCGTACGGAAGGGAGAGCTGTGTCGCCGCGCGTCCCCAGGTCCGACCACGCCACCGATCACCCGGCTCCGTCGCGGCACATCCGGACGTACCAAGGCCGGGCGGGGCGCGTCCGGACCGGTCAGGCCGAGGCCCACCACCGGTGGGGTCCGACTCTCGGGCTCGAGGTGGACGGGCAGCCGCTCGATCTGCAGGACGTCTTCGGGCGGTCGGCGCCGGTGGCGCTCGAGGTCGGCTTCGGCATGGGCGAGGCCACCGTCGCCATGGCAGCTGCGCAACCAGATGTGGACCTGCTGGCCGTCGACGTGCACGTGCCAGGTCAGGGCTCCCTCCTGCGCGCGCTCGCGGAGGCACGCATCACCCACGTCCGGGTGGCCAGGGGCGACGGGGTCGTCCTGCTCCGCGACATGCTGGCGCCTGGGTCGCTGGACCACGTGCGCATCTACTACCCCGATCCGTGGCCGAAGCGTCGCCACCACAAACGTCGCCTCGTACGCCCTGAGGTGGTCGACCTCCTCGCCGATCGCCTGGCCTCCGGGGGGTACGTCCACGTCGTCACGGACTGGCCCCACTACGCGGAACAGGCCCGTGCGCTGCTGGGCCGGCACCCCAGCCTCCGGCTCACACCCCACGCACCGTGGCGGGCGGTCACCGGCTACGAGCGGCGTGGTCTGGCGGCGGGGCGGCCGCCACAGGAGGTCGTCGCGACGCGACGCTGATCACTGGTGTCGGGGCCGGTTCCACCACCCGCTCCATGGGGCTGGGCACCGTAGGAGCAGCATGACCGGGTGCTGAACTTCTCGGGTCGGGTGCTCCCGTCGCACCAACGACGATCCATGGCCGACCTCACCGACCAGCTGTACCTCATGCGCGGTGACACGACGGCGAAGGTTTCCGCCTTCTGGACCATGCTCGTGCTCTCGGGGCTCATCGCGACCGCCGGAATCCTCGGCGACTCCACGGCCACGGTGATCGGCGCCATGATCATCGCTCCGCTGTCGACGCCGATCATGGGAATGGCGATTGCCGTGGTAGAGGGCAACAGACGGAGGCTCGGCAGCTCGGCCGCCTTCGTCGGCGGTGGCGCTCTCCTGGTGGTGCTGCTCGGTGTCCTGGCCTCCTTGGCCGTCCCGCAGTCGACGGACCTGCTGGCCAACAGCCAGATCTCCGGGCGAACCTCGCCTCGGGTCACCGATCTCGTCGCCGCGATCGCTACGGGCTTCGCGGGCGCCGTTGGGCTCGCCCGGCGCGATGTCAGCGACGTCCTCCCCGGCGTGGCCATCGCGATATCACTCGTGCCCCCGCTGGCCGTGGTCGGAGTGACGCTCGGGGAGGGGCAGGTCGGTCTCGCCGTCGGGGCACTGCTGCTCTTCACCTCCAACGTCGTCGCACTCGTCCTCGCCGGGACGCTGACCTTCACGGCCGCTGGATATGCCACCGACGCCTACGAAGCGCGGGGAATCCCACCCCGGCGGGCGTACCTCGCCATCGGCGTCCTCCTGACCGTCATCCTCGTCCCGCTCGCAGCCAACACTGCCGGGAACATCCTCGTCACGGTCTGGACCGCCCAGGTGCGCTCGGCTGCGGAGGACTGGATCGCGGGTAGTGGAGGGTCGTCGGTGGCTGCGGTCCAGGTCGGGCACGACCGCACGGTCGTCACGGTGCGCACGGACGAGGAACCGCCACCGGTCGAGGACCTGAAGGCCCGACTGACCGGCGTCCTCCCCGGCACCATGGACCTCACGATCGTCCTCGAGCGCGGCCGGTCCATCGACGGTGGTCGGGTGTCTGACTGACCGGGGCGCTCAGCGACGCCTGTGCAGGGCGAGCGCAGGAACTGGGGCAGCGCTGCGCAGGTCGGGTCACGCGGCCGCGGCGACCGCCCCGGCCGGCCTGGCGACCGCCCCGGCCGGCATCGGCTGGTCGACGTTGACGAGGAAGTCGACCGTCCGGCTGACGACGTCCGGGTCCGCGAGCACCCGGTTGTGCCCGAGCCCCGTGGTCGAGACCAGCTCGGCTCCCGGCCACCCGCGCACGATCGCCTCCGAGTCGGCCCACCGGGTCTCCCGGTCCTCCCGGTCGTGGACGACCAGCAGCGGGGGAGCGGTGACCTCCGCCGCCGCAGCAGCCAGGTCGAACGCGGCCAGCGGACGCTCGAAGCGGCGTTCGAGCCGGGCGATGAAGCGGGCCCAGGTACGTTGCCCGGCACCCAGCATGCGCGTGAAGCCGAGCGTGTACGAGGCGGCGTCCGCCATCGGCGCCACGTAGGCCACCCGCTGCGGCACGACGCCCTCGCGCATGGCCAGGGCCGCGGCCATGGCGCCGAGCGAGTGCGCGACCAGGCCGTACGCGGGTCCGTGCGCCCCGACGACCGCCCGCAGTGCCGCCACGTGTTCGAGGACGTTGCTGCGCCCCGGACCCATCGGCCCGGCTCCCGAGTCCCCGTGGCTCAGTGCGTCGTAGGCGACCACGCTGTACCCGGCCTCCCGCAGCGGGGCGACGAAGCCGCCGAGCTGCGAGCTACGACCGCCCCAGCCGTGGACGAGGTAGACCACGTCGTCGCCGTGACCCCACCGTCGACCCCGGACGGTCCCTCCGTCCACCTCCAGCGAGAACGCCGTGCCGCCCTCGGGCAGCCCTTGGCCGGTACGGCGGTGCGGGACGCGGAACCAGAACCGCTCGACCCATCGCGCGCCGAGGCCCGGGGCGGTGCGCTCGAGGAGGGCGAGGGTGGCTGATATCGCACGAACGGACGTGCTTTTCCTGGGAGACGCGGGCATCGGTGGCTCCAGAACGTGAGGTGGGTGGTTTCTCGGGTCCGGTCGGGTCAGGAGAGGTCGTCCGGGTCCGGTCGGGTCAAGAGGTCGTCCGGGTCCGGTCGGTTCAGGAGGTCGTCCGGGTCCGGTCGGCGACCGGAGGGTGACGGGTGCGGTCCGGTCGACGGGCCGGGGGTGGGGCGGGCGGCGTCGAGCAGGGCGTCGAACGCCCGCCGCGTGCGCTGCTCCGCCGACGGGTCCCCGAGCAGCCGGCGGTGGTGGTGGTAGGAGAGGAGCAGGCCCTTGGCGACGAAGGCGAACTGCTCGGGATCGGCGTCCTCGCGGAAGTGGCCGGCGGTGATGCCCGAGCGAAGGATCCGGGCGATCGTCTCGCTGAACTCCCGCTGGATCCGGGCCACTTCGTCGCGCTGTGGCCCAGGACTGTCGTCGAACTCGACGCCCGCCGCCACGAAGAGGCAGCCTCCGGGCATGACGTCGTCCCACCGCAGCCAGCCGTCGACCAGGGCACGGACCCGCGGCTCTCCGCGGGGCAGGGCCAGCGCCGGCCGCAGCACCAGGTCGATGAAGCGCTGACGCGCGTGCCGCATGGTCGCGAGCTGCAGCGACTCCTTGGATCCGAAGTGGGCGAAGAGCCCGCTCTTGGACATCTGGGTCTGCTCGGCGAGGGTGCCGATCGTGACGCCGCGGAGGCCTACCTGGCTCGCCGTCCGCGTCGCCTGGTCGAGCACCGCGTGACGGGTGTCCTCGCCCTTGCTCATGTGCCAATAAAAGCACGACCGTTCGTTCCTGTCCAGAGCAGCCGGACTGAGATGCTGATCACCGTGTGGTGAGGTCGCCGCCTCCCGCGATCGGAGGGGCACGGTGATCACGCCGAGGTCGCCGCCTCCCACCATCCCCGGCGCAGGGTGATCACGCCGAGGCCCCCAGACCAGCGTGCTGGGCCAGCGCGGCGAGCACCGCAGGAGTCGGCAGCAGGTCGTCGCCCAGGTCGTCGGCCGGTACCGGTGCACCGGCCCGGGTCCCGAGCGGAAGCACCCCCGCCCACGTGCCCGGGTCGTCGGCCGCCTCGTCGGACGGTCCACCGGTGCGGACCTTGACCGACGCCTCGTCCACGCGAACGGCCAGGACGAGCGTGGCCGCCAGCTCCTGCCCGGTGGGCGGGCGGACCTCGTCCCACCGGCCGGGCATCAGGTGGTCGGTGAGCACGCGGAGGGCCTCGACCTTCTCGTGCCCCTCCAGCACCGTGGGCGTGCCGAACACGACCACCGATCGGTAGTTCATGCTCGACTCGAAAACCGTCCGGGCGTAGACGATCCCATCGAGGTGCGTGACCGCCACGGCGACCGGTACCCCGGCGGCCGCCGCGCGCAGCAGGCCACCGCCGGTCGAGCCGTGCAGGAGCAGGCGGTCGCCGTCCCTCGCATACGCCATGGGCAGCAGCATCGGGGCGCCGTCCCGGCACACGGCGACGTGGGCGACGAGCCCGGCATCGAGGATCGCGTGGAGCTCGGCGCGGTCGCGCACCTGGCGCTCGCGCAGGCGAGTGAGACGGGTCCGGTCGGTCAAAGGCAGCACATCGGTGGACACGCCTGCGAGTGTCACGACAGAGTGGACTGCCGACCAGCCCACTCCCGGCCCGGTCGCGCAGACCACTGCGGAGGTGTGTCCCGTGCGTACGGCCGAGGACGTGGACCTGCCGCTGCTCGTCGACCGGAGCGGGCGCGGCGACCTCCGCCAGCAGGTCGCCGAACAACTGCGCTCGACGCTGCGCGCGGGCGCCTTCCCCGCCGGCTCGCGCGTGCCCTCGTCCCGGGCGCTCGCCGCACACCTCGGCGTCTCCCGGGCCACGGTTGTCGCCGCGCTCGCCGAGCTCGAGGGCGAGGGCTGGGTCGAGTCCCGCCACGGTTCCGGGACCTACGTCGGCCCCGGTGTCCACCTCGAGCCGGGTGCGGTTCCCGCGACCGGGCCGCCACGGTCCCGTACGGGAGGAGCGCGAGCCACGACGCCGAAGCGCACCATCGACCTGGTGCCCGGGCGGCCCGACACCAGCGGGCTCGTCGGCCCCGCCTGGCGGCGGGCGTGGCGCGAGGTGGCCGCTGCCCCGGTTCCGTCCGCCGACCCGTCGCCGGTCGGGGTCCCGGAGCTCCGCGAGGCGCTCGCCGCCCACGTCCGGCGCGCGCGCGGCCTCGACTGCGGTCCCGACCAGGTCGTCGTCACGGCCGGCACGGGGGACGCCCTCCGCCTGCTGGCCGACGCGACCCGCCTGGCCGGCGGCACCGCCGTCGTCGAGGAGCCCGGCTACCCGGCGGCGCGGGCGGTCCTGGAGCTCACGGGGGCCCGCCTCCATCCGCTGCCGGTCGACGCCGACGGTGTCGTCGTCGGCCACCTCCGGGGCGCACCCCCCGACGCGCGGCTGCTCTATCTCACGCCCAGCCACCAGTACCCGCTCGGTGGCCGGCTCCCCGTCGACCGCCGTCTCGACGTGCTGCGCTGGGCGGCCCACCGTGACGCACTGGTCGTGGAGGACGACTACGACGGCGAGTTCCGCTTCGGCGCGTTGCCCGTGCCGGCGCTGGCGTCGCTCGACGGCTCCGGACGCGTCGCGTACGTCGGGACGCTGTCCAAGGTGGTCGCGCCCGGCCTGCGGGTCGGCTTCGCCGTCGTCCGGGCCGACCTGGTGGAGGCCGCGGCCGGGATCCGCGAGGCCACCGGGATGCCGGTCTCGGAGGTGGTGCAGCGCGCGCTCGCCTCGTACGTGGGGGGCGGCGGGCTCCGCCGTCACGTCGCCAGGCAGCGGCGCGTCTACGCCGACCGGAGGGCCCGGCTGGTCCGTCGGCTGGAGGCGCTGGACGGGCCGGTCGCGGTGCGCGGCCTGGACGCCGGCCTGCACGCGGTGCTCTCCCTGCCGCCCGACCGGCCGGCGGCTCCCCTCGTACGGGCGTTGGCACGGGCCGGGGTTCTCGTGGCCGACCTCGACGAGTACCGCATGGTCCCCGACCCGGCCGCGCCCGGCCTGGTCGTCGGCTACGGGCACGTGACCCCGGCCGACCTGGACCGCGGGCTCGACGCCGTCGCCCGGGTGCTGCGGTGACGCAGTTCCCGGTCAGGACGGCCGCTCGACCGGCCGGTTGTCGACGACCGTCTCGTACACGACGTTGGTGGTGACGGCGCCGGTCGTGGCGAGCTTGGATGCCACGGCGTCCAGGTGCGGGATGGAGGTCGCGCGGACCAGGAGGACGTAGCAGTCCTCCCCTGCGACGCGGAGGCAGTGGTAGACCTCCGGCATCTGCGGCAGCAGCTGGTTGATCCGGTCGTAGCGTGCGCCCGGGATGTTGACCCGCAGCACGGCCTGGACCGGGTAGCCCGCGGCACCGAGGTCCACCTCGGCGCGGTAACCGCGGAGCACACCCGCCTCCTCGAGCCGCCGGCGCCGCTCGGCCGCGGCCGAGGCGCTCAGCCCGACTGCGTCCCCCAGCGCGCGCACCGACGTCCGCGCGTCGTCCTGGAGCACGCGCAGGACGGCCCAGTCGGTGCTGTCCAGCTCGATCGAAGAGGGGCTGCGCACGGCCCACACGGTAGCCCTGCAAGGGTGTCCGGTGGATCGGCCGGTACGCCGGACGGATGCGGCGCGAAGGGCGGTGAGGACGCTCGGTCGAGCCTTCACCGCTCCTCGCACCACGCCTAGCGTCACCGGCATGACGAGCACCCAGTCCCGGACACCCCTCCTCCGCCGGCTCCGCGCCGCCTGGCGCGCCTGGGCCGACACACCCGTCGGAGGCCAGCCGCTGGTCCCGCCGGTACGTGGCTACCCGGTGAGCCGGCCCTGCTGAACCGTCGGGCGCCGGTCGCCGCCGGTCGTCCGACGCCGGGCCTCCTCGAGCACGATCTCGGCGACCCGGGCGGCACCGTCGTACCGCGCGTACGCCGCGCCGAGGCTGCGGGCTGCGTCCTGGTAGCGCCGGTCCGACAGGATCCGCAGGACGGCCGCACGGATTCGCTCCGGCGAGGGGGTGTCGGTGCGGAGCGAGATGCCCGCGCCGGCCCGCTCGACCCGCGCGTTGACCTCGCCCTTGTCCTCGGTCGTACCGGCGCCGACGAGCGGTACGCCGTGCGCGAGCGCGACCTGGACACCGCCGAAGCCGCCGTTGGTCACCATGACGTCGACCTGGGGGAGCAGGCTGGCGTGCGGCACGAAGCGCTCGAGCCGCAGGTTCGCCGGCCGGTGCTCGGTCGGCAGGACCGCGTCGGGGTCGGGTCCGCCGGTCGTCGCGACCACGAGCACATCCTCGTCCGCGAGCGCCTCGATCGTGGGCAGCAGCAGGTTGGTCGGCGTGGTCGCGATCGTCCCCTGCGTCACGTGCACGACGGGGCGTCCGGCGGTCCGGGCAGCCAGGAGGTCTGGCCACCACTCGGGCGGCTCGGTGGCCGCAAGCGCCCGGCGCGGGAGCAGCGCCCCGACGAACTCCACCGAGGCGGGGAGGTCGCTGCGCTCGTACTCCAGCTCGGGCACCGTCGCGGCGAGGTAGCGGTCGGTCTGCCGCGCCTGCCAGTCCATGAAGTAGCCGGGGAGCGGGGGGAGGCCGAGCTCCTCGCGGCCTTGTCGGGCTGCGCGCTGCGCCTGCGCGAAGACCACATGGCGCATGAGCGCGTTCAGCGTCCGGTTGCGGAGGCGCCCGAGGGCACCGGACGCGGGCGGCAGCGCCGTCCCAAAGGGGGCCGTGTCCCTGCTCGAGAGGATGAGCGGCGTGATCGAGTAGGCCACCCGGGGTAGGCCGCGGAGCTCGGCGACCGTGACGCCGGCCGCGAACGAGTGCTCGGTGACCACGACGTCGGGGTCCACCTGGTCGACGACGCGCTCGAGGTCGCGGACGTAGGCGGGGATCGGCCGGACGAAGATCTCGACGAGGTCCCGGCGCAGGGCGGCCAACCCCTGCCGGGTGCCGGACTCGTCGTCGCCCGACAGCGCGGCGTCGTCCCAGTCCAGGGTGGGGTCGTAGGGCACGAAGCGGGCTCCGGCGGCCTCGGTCTCGGGGCCGTACTTGCGGCCGGTGTAGAAGAAGACCTCGTGCCCGGCCGCCGCGAGCTCGGTGACGACCGGGAGGCCGGGGCGGACGTGCCCGGCCATCGGTAGGGACGTGAAGAGGACGCGGGTCATGTCTGCGCTCCTGGGTGCGGGCCTCGGTGAGGCGGCTGGTCGACGTCCCGAGCGTCCGCGCCGGTACCACGAGGCGGCTTAAGGCCCGCTTAAGTCGGCTCCGGGGCGGCGGGGCAGGGCCGCGCCCCACACTGGCTCCGCCTCCAGCCGGATCCCCAGCCGCTCCGCCTCCTCGGTCGCGGCGGCGGCGAGCGCCTCGGCCCGGTCGCCGTCGCCGGGTCCGTCGCGCCGGCGGAGCGCCTCGGCCAGCACCCGGGCCGCGCGCACGTGGCAGGCCCGGAAGCCCGCGTCGTCGTACCAGGCCACCGCCGCCTCCAGGTCGGCCACCGCGCGGTCGGCGTCCCCCCGCGCGAAGGCGAGCACGCCGCAGACGTCGACGACCAGGCCCGTGCACATGACCCCGCTGCCGCCGTAGCCCAGCCGCTCCCGGTACGGGTGGAGCTCGGCCTCCAGCCCCTCGAGCGCGTCCGGGTCGCCGAGCACGGACCAGAGCCTCGCCCGGATCAGCTCGGCGGGCAGCCACACGAAGTCGTCGGGCAACGGCAGGCGGCCGGACCACGGCCCGAGCAGCTCCCGGGCCTCCTGGAGTCGGCCGCCGTGCACCAGGGACATGGCGGCCCCGTCCCGCCACGCCGCCAGTCCGCCCGCGGCGAGCTGGCTCAGGGCCGGTCCCAGCTCGTCGAGGCGTCCCTGCAGGAGCCGGTGGGTCGTGCGGTGCGCGATCGGGAGCGCCTCCAGCCCGGCGATCGAGCTCCCGGCGTGCAGCTCCTCGGCGCGGTGGACGAGCCGCTCGGCCTCGGCGAAGTCGCCGCGGCACACCGGGAGGACGGCCCGGGCCCACGCCCCGATGACCAGCAGCGGGACCGAGCCGACCCGGGCGGCGAGCGCCTGCGAGCGGTCCAGGTCGGCCAGGCCCCCCGGCACGTCCGCAGACTCGAAGCGGTCGCTGGACCGGAGCAGCAGGACGGTGCCGATCGCCAGGGCGTCCCCACCCGCCTCCGCCATCGCCGTGAGTCGCTCGACGACCTGGAGCCGCTCCGCCAGCCGGGCCGGGCGCCACAGCACCAGGTGCTGCAGCAGCAGGAGCTGGAAGAGCTCCGCCGGGTCTCCGCTCTGCTCGCCGAGCTCGACCGCCCGGGCGGCGAGCGCCTCCCGGCGATCTCGGCCGTCGGGCGCGTAGAGCAGCTCGACCGCCAGGGTGGCCAGCAGCCGGGCGCGTAGTCGCCCCTCCTCGGCCGGGACGGCGTCGAGGAGCCGCTCGATCAGGACGATGGCCTCGTCGTCGACGGTGGGGTAGGTCCGCCAGGTCCAGACGGCCCCGGTGCTGATCTCGACGACCGCACCCGCGGCCGCGATCGGGTCGCCCAGCGCCTCCGCCGTCCGGGCGGCCTCGGCCAGCGGCGCCCACGCCCGTTGGACCTGGCCGCTCTCGCGCCGGGCGGTGCCCAGGGCCGTGAGCAGCCCGACCATGCGGATGGGCTCGACCGTCGGGTCCAGCCGCGCGGCCTCGACCGCCACCTCCCACGACCGTTCCCGCTCCGCCGCGCTCACGGCCTGCGTCGCTGCGACGACCGCGTGCTCACATGCCTGTCGCGCGTTCCCCGGCCCGGCCGCCAGGTGGTGCCGGGCGAGCTCACCCGCGCGAGCGCCCCGCTCCCCGGGTCGCAGGGTCTCGAGCGCCCGCGCGACCCGGCCGTGGAGCCTCGCCAGCCGCTGCGCTGGGACCCGCGCGTAGACCGCCTCGCGCACCAGGGCGTGCGCGAAGCGGTAGCGGCCGGGGCCGGCACTGGTGACCAGCCCGGCCAGCACCGCCGCATCCACGGCGTCGTCGGCCGCGTCGTCCCCGAGCCCCGCGGCGGCCTGGACGACGTCGGGCTCGAAGGTGCGTCCGACCACCGAGGCGGTGAGCAGGAAGGCGCCGGCGTCCTCCGGGAGCCGGGCCAGCCTCCTGCGTACGACGTCGCGGACCCCGTCGGGCACGTCGAGCCGGGAGACTGCGGCCGGGTCGTCGATGGCACCCTCGCTCACCAGCAGGCGGACGAGCTCCCCCACGTAGAACGGGTTGCCCTCGGTGCGCGCTCGGATGGCGGACGCCACCCGGGGCGACACCTCCTCGCCGTGACGCGCCGCCACCAGCCGTACGACGTCGGTCTCGGAGAGTCCGCCGAGCCGCAGCCGGAGGGGGTCGATGCGGGCGAGCAGGGCGAGGGTGTCGCGGAGGTCGTCACCGATCTCGGCCTCGGCCTCGCGGGTCGTGAGGACGAGCAGAAGCGGAAGGGTGCGGACCCTCGGGGCCAGGCGGCGGAGGACTCGGAGGGTGTCCGGGTCGGCCCAGTGCAGGTCGTCGAGGACGAGGCAGACCGGCCGCTGCGCGCCGAGGGAGCGCAGCGCGGCGGTGAGGCCCTCGGCCGCGCGGTAGGCCGCGGAGTCGGCGTCGGTCGACCCGCCGGTCGCGGGCTCGTGGTCGAGCAGCGGGTCGAGCCCGGGCGGCCGGATCCCGTCGTCGCCGACCAGTCCCGTGACGGCTTGGACCCACGGCGCCGAGGCCGGGCCGCCGGACTCCTCGTCTCCCCGCCCCGCGCCGCCGCGGAAGCCGATCGCCGCCGCCTCGGCGAGGATCGCCTCGGCCAGCCGGGTCTTGCCGATGCCCGGCTCACCGCTGACCAGGGCGACCGCCCCCTGTCCCTGCCGTACGGAGGGGAGCAGCTGCCGGACTGCGGTCAGGGCGCGGTCGCGGCCGACCAGGTCGGTCCCGGCGCCCTCCTCGGTCGAGACGGCCCCCGGAGCCGTGGCGGGCGGCGATGGTGCCTCCGCAGCGGGCGGCCGCGCTGCCGACCCTGGCGCGGTCGGTGCCGGCCTGGCCGGCGGGGCCAGTGCGGGGTCCTGCCGGAGCAGCGCCTCCTCGAGGGCCTGGAGCTCCGGGCCGGGATCGAGACCGAGCTCGTCGGCAAGGAGGTGGCGGGCCCGTCGCATCGTCTCCAGGGCGTCGGCCTGCCGCTGGGTGCGGTAGAGGGCCAGGGCCAGCAGCCCCCACAGCCCCTCGCGCAGCGGGTGGGCGGCGACCAGGGCCTCGAGCTCCGGAACGGCCCCGCGATGATCACCACAGGCCAGGACGGCGCGCCACCGGTCTTCCAGCGCGTCCAGCCGGCTGGTGTCGAGCCGGGTCGCCTCGGCGGTGAGTGCCGGGCCCACCGCGGCGACGTCGGCATAGGCGTCGCCGCGCCAGAGGGCCAGCGCCGAGTCCAGCAGCTCCCGGGCGCTGGTGGGATCGGTCGGGAGCAGCTCCCGCGCCCTGGCCACGGTGGACTCGAAGGTCAGCGCGTCCACGGCGTCCGGCCCGACGGCGAGCACGTAGCCGGGCGGCCGGGTCACCAGCACCCGCGACGGCGTACGGGGGGCCCGGCCGGGTTCCAGCAGGCGGCGCAGGTTGGCCACGTAGACCTGCAGGGACCCCATCGCCTTGTCCGGGGGATCACCGCCCCACACCTGGTCGACGATGCGGTCGACCGAGACGGCCCGGCCGGCCTCGGCGACCAGGAGGGCGAGCACCGCCCGCTGCTTGGTCCCGCCCAGCCCCACGGGCGTGCCGTCGTCGGCGACGACCTCGAGCGGACCCAGCACCCGGAACTGCACGATCGGAGGCTACGGTCCGGGCGGACCGGCGGGGGGTGGATCATGGGACCTCAGCGCGCTCAGTGGGTCCGGACGCCCAGGCTGCGCTCCGCCCACGCGGCCAGGTTGCTCCGGGAGATGGCAGCGGCCATCAGGTCGGGGAAGGCGTCCGGCGTGCAGGCGAAGGCCGGTGCCCCCAGGGCGGACAGGGCGGCGGCGTTGTCGTGGTCGTAGGCGGGGGAGCCCTCGTCGGACAGGGCCAGGAGCACGACGACCTGGACGCCGGCGGCGAGCATCGCGCGGACCCGCCGCAGCATCTCGTCGCGGACCCCGCCCTCGTAGAGGTCGCTGACGAGCACGAAGACCGTGTCGGTCGGCCGGCTGACCAGGCCCTGGCAGTAGGCGATCGCCCGGTTGATGTCGGTGCCGCCGCCGAGCTGCGCGCCGAAGAGGACGTCGACCGGGTCGGCGAGCTTGTCGGTGAGGTCGACCACCGCGGTGTCGAAGACGACGAGCGACGTGCGGAGCGACCGCATCGACGCCAGGACGGCGCCGAACACCGAGGCGTGGACCACCGACGACGCCATCGACCCGGACTGGTCGATGGCGAGCACCACGTCCCGGTGGACCGCTCGGGCGGCCCGACCGTGACCGACGAGCCGCTCGGGGACGATCGTGCGGTGCTCGGGCAGGTAGTGCTGGAGGTTGCGCCGAATCGTGCGGTCCCAGTCGATGTCCCGCAGCCGCGGGCGGTGCGTGCGGGTGGACCGGTCGAGCGCGCCGGTGACGGCCGAGCGGGTCCGGTCGGCGAGCCGTCGCTCGAGCTCCTCGACCACCGTGCGCACGACGCGCCGCGCGGTGTCCTTGGTCTGCTCCGGCAGGACGCGGTTCAGCGACAGCAGGGTGCCCACCAGGTGCACGTCGGGCTCGACCGCCTCGAGCAGCTCGGGCTCCAGGAGCAGCCGGGTGAGGTCGAGCCGCTCGACGGCGTCTCGCTGCACGATCTGCACGACGGAGGACGGGAAGTAGGAACGGATGTCGCCCAGCCACCGGGCGACCGAGGGTGCCGACGCGCCGAGCCCGCCGGACCGGCTGGGGCCCGAGCCGGGCGCTCCACCCATACCGGTCGCGTCGGCGTCGTAGAGGGCGGCCAGCGCCCGGTCGACCGCCAGGTCGTCGCCGACCGGCTGGCCGAGCTCCGCCGCCTCCTCGCCCAGCACGAGGCGCCAACGCCGCCGGCGTTCGGCCTCCGCCGCGCTCACGACCCCACCCCCAGCAGCGTGTGCACGACCGGGAGCACCGCCCGGGCGCGCTCCTCGTCGAGGTCGGGTGACGACGACTCCCGTACGGAGGGGGCGGCGCTGCCGAGCCTGCCCACCCGGTCGGCGACCGAGCGGCGCTCCGGCCGGGCGAAGGCGCCGAAGGTGCGGCGCAGCAGCGGGAGCACCTCGGTGAAGGTGTCGGCCGGAACCCCGCCGATCCAGGAGTCGACCAGCTCGAGCAGCGCGTCGTCGTGCACGAGGAGCAGCCCACCGCCGGCGAAGAACCCCTCGACGTAGTCGGCGCCGTCCGCCGGCGGCGTGCCCACCGTCAGGACGAGCCCCAGCCGGCGGTGTGTCTCGTCGACGTCGAGCCGGCCGGCGTCGTGGAGGGTGCGGTCCATCCGCCCGGCGACCAGCCCGTGCAGGTCGGGTCGGTGCGACACCGCGTCCAGGGTGTCGAGCCAGCGGTCGCGCAGGTCGGCCCGGTCGAGCAGGCCGAGCGCCGAGGTCACCCCGTCGAGTCGGGTGCGCAGCTCGGCGGCGCCGTCGTCGTCGAGGCTGGTGACGGCGGCGGGCAGGCCCACGCAGGTGCGGGTGAGGACGGAGTCCACGACTGTTCGCAGGGCGTCGACGTCGGTGCCGCGCACGTCGCCGTAGCGGACCGACCGGGCCAGCGCGGGCAAGGCGTCCATGAGGGCGGTCGAGTCTGCGGCCAGGGCGCTGCGCTCGGCGAGCGCGGACACGACCCCCGCGACGGCGGCCCCCAGGTCGGCGAGCAGGCACGTCTCGACCGCCCCGGTGACCTCGGCCAGCGACGTCACCGACCGGGCTCGGTCCAGGACCCGGGCGGTCGCGGCGGCCTCGACGGTCGTGCCCCACGTGCTGGCCTCGACCAACGACACCTCGAGCCCGGGGTCCCAGCGCAGCGTCCACGCCTCCCTGAACGTGCCGGTGGAGCGGCGGAGGTCGACGGAGGGACGTCCCCACGGCACCTCGAGCGCGAGCAGCCGGTGCAGCAGCCGGCTGCGCTCGAGGTCGGTGCGACCGCGCAGGTCGAGGTCGAGCTCGCGCGACGACGGGTCCTGCTTGAGCCGCAGCCGCCGGGCCCGGGCGTGCAGGTCGGCGGCGACGGGGACGGTCGGCGCCTCGGGCGGGACCGAGCCGAGCGCCTCGCCGACGACCAGCCGCCGCGTGACCAGCTCGAGCCGGACCGGGTCCCCGTCGCAGAGCACCGAGAGCGTGGCCTCCTGGACCTCGGCGAGTCCGGCGAGCGGCCGGTGCCGGAGGGTCGCGAGGGTCTCGGCCAGGCGCACCGCCTCGATCACGTGCGAGGAGGAGACCGGCAGGTCCTCGGTGCGCAGCTCCCGCGCCACCCCGGTGAGCCACCGCGCCACCGGCCGGTCGAAGGCGCCGAACAGGTGGGAGTACCAGCCGGGGGAGTCGACGCCCGCGCCGTAACCGCTGGCCGCGGCGAGCCGCGAGTGGGTCCACGGCACCCAGGTCACGACGGTCTTGCGCTTGGCCAGCCCGGTGAGCAGCCGCGCATCGGGGGCTGCCGGACCGAGCGTCGCGAGGGCGGGGACGTGCCAGGCGCCGCACACCACCGCCACCCGCTCCGCGCCGGCCTTGAGGGTGCGCCGCAGCACCTGCCGCATCCACGCCTCGCGACGCTCCTCCCGCGCGCCGTCGTCGCCGGGTGGTCGCGGCACCGCTCCGCGGAGCTCCGTCATGGCCTCGGCGACCGCGGCGAACGGCGGCGCGCCGGAGAGCCGCTGCTCCACGACGTCGTCCCACCACCGCTCCGGGTCGTCGTAGCCGGCCGCCCTGGCCAGGAGGGCCAGGGGGTCCGTCCGTACGGCGGATGGCGCGGCTCCGTCCGTACGGGAGTCGGTGGCTAGCGAGTGGGCGGCGGGCAGGTCGCAGAAGCGGGCCGGGACGCCGGCCCGGGCGGCCCAGGTCAGCGCCTGCCACTCGGGCGAGAAGGATGCGAACGGCCAGCAGGCGGCCCGCGACGGGTCGTCGGCGGCATGGGCGAGCAGGGCGACCGGTGGGCGCAGACCCTCGTGGCCGACGAGCCCGAGGAGCGGGTCGGCGTCGGCAGGGCCCTCCACGAGCACGGCGTCGGGCCTCAGCTCGTCGAGCGCCGAGACCACCGCGCGGGCCGACCCGGGGCCGTGGTGGCGGATGCCGAGCAGGGCGACGGTCATCCGCTCACCTCGCGGCAGGCGCGGTAGAAGTCGCCCCACCCGTCGCGCTCGCGGGCGACCGTCTCGAGGTACTCGCGCCAGACCACGCGGTCGCTCACCGGGTCGCGGACGACGGCCCCGACGATGCCGGCCGCAATGTCGGCGGCGCGCAGCACCCCGTCGCCGAAGTGGGCGGCGAGCGCCCTGCCGTTGGTGACCACGCTGATCGCCTCGGCGGTCGACAGCGTCCCGGTCGGGGACTTGAGCCGGGTGCGGCCGTCCTCGGTCGCACCCGAGCGCAGCTCGCGGAAGACGGTGACGACGCGGCGGATCTCCTCCAGCCCCTCGGGGATCTCGGGCAGCTCGAGCGCACGTCCGAGCTGCTCCACCCGCCGGTTGACGATCGCGACCTCCTCGTCGGCGTCGGCCGGCAGTGGGAGCACCACCGTGTTGAACCGCCGGCGCAGGGCGGACGAGAGCTCGTTGACGCCCTTGTCCCTGTCGTTGGCGGTGGCGACCACGTTGAAGCCCTTGGTGGCCTGTACCTCGGTGCCGAGCTCCGGGACGGGCAGCACCTTCTCGGAGAGAACGGTGATGAGGGAGTCCTGGACGTCGGAAGGCATCCGGGTGAGCTCCTCGACCCGCGCCAGGTGGCCGCGTTGCATGGCCCGCATCACGGGGCTGGGCACCAGCGCGGCGGGGGACGGGCCCTCGGCGAGCAGGCGGGCGTAGTTCCAGCCGTAGCGGATCGCCTCCTCGGGCGTGCCCGCGGTGCCCTGGACCAGCAGTGTGGAGTCGCCGCTGACGGCCGCCGCGAGGTGCTCGGACAGCCAGGTCTTGGCGGTGCCGGGGACCCCCAGTAGGAGCAGCGCCCGGTCGGTGGCGAGCGTCGCGACCGCCACCTCGACCAGCCGCCGCGGACCGACGTACTTGGGTGTGACGACGGTGCCGTCGTCGAGGGTCCCGCCCAGCACGTACGTGGTCACGGCCCACGGCGACAGGTGCCAGGACGGCGGCCGCTGCCGGTCGTCGGCTGCGGCGAGCGCGGCGAGCTCCGCGGCGTAGGCGTCCTCGGCGTGCGGCCGGAGGACTGCTCCGGCCGTCGTCGGGGGAGTGGTGGTCGGGACCTCGGTCACCGCAGCTCCTCGAGCATGTCGTGGCGAGCGCGCAGGACGTCGACGACGGCCCGCTGGTACGTGGGGTGGTCGGGGGCGAGCCGGACCGCTTCAGCGTGCAGGCGGGGTGGCGAGCGGCGCGCGGTGAGCCGGGCGAGCTCGCGGCCCTCCCAGTCGTCGAGGGCACGTCCGGCGACCCGGGGGAGCACGTAGCGCGCCAGGGCTTCGGGCCAGGGCCGGGGCACGGCGGCCAACAGGTCGAGGCGGAGGGCCGAGCGCTCGCGGAGCAGGCCGACGACGAGCTCGGCCCGGTCGGCCGGAGGGACCACCGCAAGGAGCGGCCCGCTCTCGGCGGGGTCGACCACGCGGAGCAGGGCTGCCGCCCACGTGGGGTCGCGCTGGACGACGGCTGCCTCGGCGAGGCCGGCCACGACCTCGCCGCGCCAGTCCGACCCGGTGAGTCGGGTGAGCACGTCGGCCGGGGTGTCGGCGCCGGTGAGCTCCGTCCAGGCCGTCAGGGGGGCGAGGGCGGCCAGCCGGCGCAGCCACCAGGCCCGCTCGCCGGTCCCGCGGGGTGGCTTGGCGGTGATGCCGTCGCGGTGCATCGCCGAGTCGCACACGGTGGGTGCGTCGACGCGGACGCGGTTGCCGCGGAGCAGGCGGCGCTCGGCCCCGAGGCACGTGGCCAGGCGGGCGTGCATGCGCCGGGAGAGCGCGCTGACCGGCAGGGCGCTGAGGGCCGCCGCCGCGCTCGTCCGAACCTCCTTGCGGCGGTCGTCGAGGGCCTGCTCCAGGAACGGCTCGTCGGCGGGGACGAGGGTGGACCGCAGCACCTCGAGCAGCTCGACGCGACGACGGGGGTCCTCGGCGGCCCAGCCGGCGGTGAGCACATCGCGAGCGGCGTCCGGGTCGCGCCGGCGGGCCCCCGCGAACCAGGCCAGCCGCTGGGCCGGCGTGCCGGTCGTCCACGCGTCGTCGAGGATGCCGGTGTCCTCGGGCGGGAACCCCCCGTCGTCGGCGACGGCGCGGTCGGTGATCCGGCGCCAGCCCTCGTCGACGCCGGCCAGCCATCGACCCCGGGGGCCCGCGACGACCGCGGCGCTCCCGTGGAGCGCGGGCCGCCCGCGTACGGAGTCGAGCAGTGCCGCGACGAGATGGCCCGGCGGGCGGTAGCGGGTGGCGGCCCCGAGCCACTCGCCGAGCAGGTCCTCGTCGGCGACGACGAGGAGGTCGGCGAGCCGTGTGGCGGCCGCGGGCGGCAGCGGGGGACGCGGGTCGGAGGGGGCCGCCACCAGCGGCTCGACACCCCGCAGCGGGAGCGCACCGGCCCGCCGGTAGGGGCGCCGCAGCAGCAGCGGCCGTGAGCAGCTGCCCGGCTGTGTCGTCGGCGGACCCGACGGTGGTCGGAGCGATCCCGGGAGGCAGCGAGCGGACCTCCGGCTGCCGACGCTCCGTCCCGAGCAGGGCGGTCGTCACGAGGTCGTCCCACCAGCGGGTCACGCGAGGACCATCCCGTCGTCCCCCCAGAGGCTCAGCACCCGGAGTCCCCGCGGCCCCCACTCGCCGAAGACGGTCACCGGTCCGCCGCCCGAGGCCGCGACGAGTGGCCAGGGGTCGTCGCCCACCAGGCGGACGGCGTCGCCCGCCGGGTCGACGACGGCCCAGCCGTCGCCGTGCCGGGCGGGACCGACGTCGGTCAGCACGGCGGGCACCAGCTCCACGAACGGGTCAGCGGCGATGGCTGCGGCGAAGGACCCGGCCGCGGCGGCAACGTCCGTCCCCGGGGGCGGGTGGGGGGCCGGCACGGGGGTGCCCTCCTCGACCGGCAGCGCGCGCAGCGGGAAGGCGGCGGGATGGAAGACCAGGTCGGTCTCGACCGCCGTGCCGGGCGAGAGGCCGACGTCGAGCGACTGGCCGCCCACCGCGAAGGACAGCACGAGCCCGGCACGTCCCGTGGCCCGGCCACGCACCCAGGTGCGCCGGACCTGGAGGTGGTCCTGCACCTCGTCGCGCGCCCCCAGCACTTGCCAGCTGTCGCGGACGTGAGGCTGGCCGGCAAGCAGGGACTCCCGGCTCCGGGTGAAGCCGACCCGGGTCCGGACCGTCTCGGCCAACGGCGCGGGGAGCTCCGCGCGCCGCCGCCAGCCCTCGGCGAGCAGGTGCAGGAGCCCCAGCTCCTCGAGGGCCCGCCCGGCCCAGTCGACCCCGGATGCAGTCACACCGGCGAGACGGCGGACCGTCCCGGCCGCCCCGGGGGCCTGCGCGTCGACCAGCCGGGCGGCGACCCGGTCGACGACCTCGTAGCCCTCGTGGGGCAGCCGCGCCAGGCCCTGTCGCACCTGGTCGTGCAGCCAGCGGTCCAGCTCCTCGAGTCCCGCCGTCACCCGCTGCTCGCGCCGGGCGGCCCGCTCGGCCGCGGCGGCCGTAGCGACGTGCGGGTCCCGCGCGACCGCCCTCGTACGGGTCGGCGCCGTGGCCTCCGGGTCTGCTCGGCGCTGCTCGCGCTCGGCGAGCCAGCCGGCGGCCCAGGAGGTGGGCGTCCCACCGGCGACGCCGCCCGCCGACCAGAGCAGCAGGAGGCCGAGCGCGTGCTTGCACGGAAACCTCCGGGACGGACAGCTGCAGCGGTAGGCGGGACCGGTGAGGTCGACCACGACCTGGTAGGGCGTCGCGCCGCTGCCCTGGCATTCGCCCCAGACGGCGGCGGCGGTCGAGCCGGCGCCGCTCCATGGGCCGGGACCGGACAGCGAGCGGCCGGCCCGGGCCGCCGACGCGTCGGGGGCGAGCGCGACCACCTGCTCGGCCGACCAGCGTCCCCCCATAGCGCGGAGAGTAGCCAGGCGCGGCGACACTTCGCGGGTGCCCTGACCCAGCGTCCCGACCTGCGTACGCTCGAGAGATCACGTCCACTGGAGGTGAGGCATGGCCGCCGACTCCGAGCGCGCGACGGTGGAGGTGCTGGCGCGCGAGCTCGTCGCGGAGGTCTCGCCGGCCGAGCTGCCGCTCTTCCGAGCCACCGCGGACCGCTACTTCGCCGATCCCGACGGCACCCTGACCGCGCGGGGCCGTGCGGACGAGCCGCTCGGCTTCGGCGCCGAGACCGCCGTCGCGCTCGTCGGTCCCTTCGCCCTCGATCTCGTCCGGCGGGTGCTGGGGCGGCTGGTGGACCGCGTCGGCGACGCCGTGGCAGACGCGCTCGCGGAGCGGGTCCTTCGCCGGTCACAGTCTGGGCCCGGTGGAGGGGCGGTGTCGTCCACTGCGGTGTCGGGCAGCGACTCGTCCGGCGCGGCCGGGCCCGGTCCGCTCGACCCGGCGCAGCTCGCCCTCGTGCGCGAGGTCGCCGACGAGGAGGCCCGCCGGCTGCAGCTGTCGCCGGACCGGGCACAGCGGCTCGCCGACGCGCTGGTCGCGTCCATCGCGACCAGGGGTTAGGCGGGCGGGGACCCGTGAGCGAGCCGGCGCGCCCCCAGCAGCGGGACGAGGACCGGCGGCCGGCTCGCGGGTGGCGCACCTCCGCCGCATTGAGTCCCCGGGCCCTGCCGACCGACACCTCGGTGCGCTTCCTGCTGCTGCTCGCGGCGGTGACCGCGGCCGGCCTCTACCTCTACGAGGCGCTGTGGTTCGTCCTCCGCGGGGAGGCGCTCCTCGACCCGGTCCGCGACTGCGGGCTCCGGCTCCACGGCGGGGCGGACTCCACGGTGCTGCTGGGCACGCAGGGGGAGTGCCGCGCCGGGACCGACCCGGAACAGGGGGTCTTCGCCCTGACCGGGACCGCCGTCGTGCTGCTCGCGGCCTACGGCGTCTACCACCTGCTGCCACTGCTCCGGACCCGGCGGTCGGAGCTCGTGCGTCTCGACCCTGCCGACGCCGCCGCGCTCCACGAGGAGGTCCGGCGGCTGGCGGCCGACGCGGGGCTGGCGCGGACACCCGAGGTCCTGGTGGACGCGGCGAACCCGGCGGTCCAGGCCTTCGCGTACGGGACCGTGCGGCGCCCCCGTCTCGGGCTGACAGGCGGCCTCGTCGTCCTCCAGGTCGTGGACCCACCGGCGTTCCGGGCCGTGCTGCGGCACGAGATCGCCCACCTGGCCAACCGGGACGTGCCGTGGACCTACTACACCGTCGCCGTGTGGTGGAGCTTCGTGGCGCTCGCCCTCGTCCCGGTGGTCACCGTCTTCGTCGTGTCGGACATCCGCTACGTGCTCCGCCTCGGCTGGCGGACGCTGCTCCTCGCGGCGCTGGTCCTCCTGGTCCGCAACGCGGTGCTGCGTGCTCGCGAGGCGTACGCGGACGCCCGTGCGGCGGAGTGGGGCTCCGGGCCCGACCTGAACAGGGTGTTGGCGGCGCAGCCAGCCGTCCACGGACGCCGGCCCTCGCTGCTGCGCCTGCACCCGCCGGCGGACGCGCGGCGGTCCCTCCTCGCTGACCCGGACCGACTGTTCGGCGTCGACGGATTCACCGTGCTCGCCGCCGGCGTTGCTGCCGGGACCGCGTACCCGACCGTCCGCTCGCTCGCCGACCTGGCGCTGCCGCCGGCCCTCGCCTCCGTGGGCTCAGCACTGCTGGTCGCCCCGCTGCTGGCGGTCGTCGTGGCCGTGGGTGCCTGGCGGGCAGGGCTTCGCTCGACGGTGCGGGGTGTCGCCGTGCCGGTCGCCGGCCCCCTGGCGCTCGGGGCCGGGGTCGGGCTGGCGGCCGGGCACCTGCTGTCCTTCCAGGCGGCGGCGGGCGGACTCGTCGTGGGAGCCGGAGGTGTGGGCGGCTACGTGGTGTGGGCAGTCGTCACGGCCCTGCTGACGGGACTGGTCGCGTGGTACGCGGCAGGCACCGGACGGCTGGCGGTGGAAGCGGGGCTCCGGCGGCCCTCACCCTGGCCCGTTCTCGGTCCACAAGGGGTCGCGGTGGCGGCAGCCTTCGTGGTGCTGCTCGCCTACGGCTACCCGGCGCTGCTGTACGCGGGAGGCGCGGGAGCGGTCGCCGCCCTGAGTGCGTGGTCGCTGTGGGGCTCGATGCCCTCGTGGTTCGGCGACGGCGGCGTCCTGCTGCTCGCGGTCACCGGCCTCCTGGTCGCCGGCCCGCTGCTGGCGTCCTGGTCCTTGCGCCGCCGGGCCGCCGAAGCCGGACCAGCGGCGGCGTGGCCGTGGCGGGAGCTGCCTCCACCGGACCTTCCGGCCGTGCGTGTGCCGACGCAGCGCCTGCTCGTCGTCGGCGGTCTGGTGGCGGTCGCCGTGGCCGGCGTGGTGACGCTGGGGGTGGTGGCGGCTCGGGAGCCCGAGCGGGTCGAGGGACCTGGGTACACCGTCACGCTCCCGGCCGGCTGGTCGGCGGTGTCGGGGGCCGACGACGTCCCCGTGCTGGTGACCGACGACCGGCTCGTGCGGGTCGACCTGCGCCCCCTGACGACCAGGCGTCCCGCCGCAGCTCCGGGTGTCCTCGACGTGGGGGGAGTGCCCGCCTGGTTCGTGGACCAGCAGTCTCAGGGCGCTCGTCTGCTACGTGCCTACGACCTGGACGCGCCGCCCGGCCCGTACCGGCTTCGCCTGCTCGGGACGCCGGAGGCGCTCGACGCCGCCGCGGAGGTCGAGCTGCCCGCGCTCCTGGCGGAGGTCCGGTGGGACGGCTGACACGGGGCCGGACGCCACACGGGAGCGGTCGACGGGGTCGCCGTGACCGGTTCCGAGTGGACACTCAGGGCTCGGGGCATAAGCACGGTCATGGATCCCGGCCCGGCACGTGACCGCCTGCAGAGCGCGTTCTGGCTGTGGCCCGCGGTCGGGGTCGCTGCCGGCGCCACCCTCGGCTCGGTGCTGGGGGCGTTGCCGTCTCTCCCGGACGCCCTCACCGACCGCTTCGGCTGGCCCGGCGGCGCCGACAGCGCCCAGGAGACGCTCGCCGTCCTGGCCGGTGCGGTGATGACCGTCACCAGCCTGAGCTTCTCGTTGACGGTGATCTCGCTGCAGCTGGCCAGCTCGCAGTTCTCGCCGCGGCTTCTGCGCACTTTCGCCCAGGACCGTGTCGTCCGGGGAACGCTGGCGGCGTTCCTGGGCACGTTCGCCTACTGCCTGGCGGTCCTGCGGGTCATTTCCGGCACTGACGAGGAGCCACCGGAGACGGCCATGGTCGTGGCGCTCGTGCTCGGGCTGACGGTCATGTTCGCCCTGGTCGGCTTCGTGGCCCACATCGTCCGCATGCTCCGGGTCGACTCGATGATGGCGGGCGCGAGCAGCGAGGCCAAGCGACTGGTCCGGGCCGCCTACCCGCCGGCGGGGGCTTCCCAGCCCATCCGGCCTCGACCGCCCGACGACGCTCCCCTCCTCCGGGCGCCGGCGACCGGCGTGGTCCAGTCCGTGACTGGGTCGAAGCTCGTCGACGCCGCGACGGCCTCGGACCTGCACGTGCGGATCGACGTCGTTCCCGGCGACCACGTGGTCCAGTCCGTGCCCGTCGGCCGGGTCTGGCCGCGTCGGTCCGGGGACGGTCGCATTGACTCGGGACGCGTCGCAGCTGCGCTGCGGGCTGCTCTGCGTGTGGGCGCGGAGCGGACGGCGGCGGAGGACGTGGGCTTCGCCTTCCGCCAGCTGGCCGACATCGGGGTCAAGGCCATGTCCACGGGGGTGAACGACCCGACCACGGCCGTGAGTGCGGTCGGCCACCTCACCGGTTGTCTCTCGCTCCTGACGCAGCGGGAGGTCGTCGACCGGGTGCTGGTGGACGGAGACGGTGTGCCTCGTGTGGTCCTGGCGCAGCGCGACTTCGACTACTTCGTCGACCTGGCGTGTGCGGAGCTGCGGCGCAGCTCGTCGGACGAGCCCTCGGTCCTGGTCGCGCTCCTCGGCCTGCTGCGGGACGTCGCGGCGTGCTCCCGCACGGAGGACCAGCGGGCGGCCGTGCGGCGTGAGGTCGACCTCGTCGTCCGCGCCGCGCGGAGGGACGTCGCGGACCAGGCCGACCTCGAGGCGGTCCTCGACGCTGCGTGGTCCGCCCGCGAGGCGCTCGACGGACGGTGGGTCGTGCCCGGCGAACCCCGACCCCGGGCAGGCGAGAGCGTCTCCCCCTGACACCGCCGACCACAGGCTCTCCGCGGTCCACCGCGTCAGGGCGAGCGTTCGACGGATTCGGGGAGGGACTCTTTCCAGGACTAAGGCCGTCCTGACTGGGCAACGACAGGGGCGGGGCAGGATGCCTGACCGTGAGGAGGGCCATGGGCTGGGTGCGACGCACGGCGCTGTCGACGGCGGCCGCCCTCGGCGCGGTGGCGGCGCGCGACCTCACCCAGCGGCGGCACGCCCTGCTGCGCAACTTCCCGGTGGTCGGGCACGCCCGGTACTGGATCGAGTCCATCGGCCCGGAGCTGCGCCAGTACGTCGTGGCGGGCGACAACGAGGAGCGTCCCTTCAGCAGGGACCAGCGGCGGTGGGTCTACGCGTCGGCGAAGGGCGAGAACAACTACTTCGGCTTCGGCACGGACAACGACATCGAGCACACGCCGGGCTACCCGGTGATCCACCACCGGACTTTCGGGCGGGCCGTTCCGCCCAGCCACCCACTCGCCGGGCAGGACGTCTGGCTGCCCTGCGCCAAGGTCCTCGGCGCCGCCCGGGGGAGGGCCAGTGCCTTCCGTCCGGACAGCGTCGTGAACATCTCCGCGATGAGCTACGGCTCGCTCTCAGGTCCCGCCGTCGAGGCCCTGAACCGCGGTGCTGCGCTGGCCGGGTGCCTCCAGAACACCGGCGAGGGCGGCCTCTCCCCGTACCACCGGAAGGGCGGCGACCTGGTCCTCCAGATCGGCACCGCCTACTTCGGGTGTCGTGACGACCGGGGCCGCTTCAGCCTGTCGCGGCTGAAAGATCTGGTGGAGTCGGCGCCCGTCCGCGCGCTGGAGGTCAAGCTCAGCCAGGGCGCGAAGCCGGGGCTGGGGGGTCTGCTGCCGGGCCCGAAGGTCTCGGCGCAGATCGCCGCCACGAGGGGCGTCCCCGAGGGCCAGGACTGCGTCAGCCCGGCCAGGCACGCGGAGTTCGACGACACCGACAGCCTTCTCGACTGGGTCGAGATGCTGGCGGCCGAGACGGGCCTGCCCGTGGGGATCAAGTCCGCCGTGGGTGACCTGGGCTTCTGGGAGGAGCTCACCGCCCTGATGGCGGACACCGACCGGGGTGTCGACTTCGTGACGGTCGACGGAGGCGAGGGAGGGACCGGCGCCTCGCCGCTGATCTTCACGGACTCCGTCTCCCTGCCCTTCCGCCTCGGCTTCAGCCGCATCTACCCGCTCTTCGCACGACGGGGGCTCCACGAGCAGGTGGTCTTCGTCGGCGGGGGGAAGCTCGGCCTGCCCGACAACGCGGTCGTCGCCTTCGCGCTCGGCTGCGACATGGTCAACGTGGGTCGGGAGGCGATGCTCGCGATCGGGTGCATCCAGGCCCAGAAGTGCCACACCGACACCTGTCCCACCGGAGTGGCCACGCAGAACCGCTGGCTCACCCGCGGGCTCGACCCTCAGCTCAAGTCGGTCCGTACGGCGGCGTACGTGTCGACCCTGCGCCGCGATCTGTTCAAGGTGGCCGAGGCCTGCGGGGTGGAGCACCCGGCCCTGATCACGGCCGACCTCATCGAGATGCTCGACGGCACGACCTCGGGTCGGACCCTGGCCGAGACCTATGCCTACGAGCCCGACTGGGGGCTGCCGTCCGAGGACGATCGCCGTCGGCTCGTTGAGCTGATGATGGAGACGGCTCTGCAGGGCGGGTCGGCGCCGCCCTCGGCGACCGCCCAGCGCTGAGCCCTGACGGCCACGTCCACGGAGGCTGGTGAAGCCATGAGCCGGTCACGGCAAGCCTCCTGCCCCCAACCACACCGGTCGGCGGTACCCGGGTCAGGCGTCCGCCTCCCGGTCCCCCGCCGACGGCACCACCGGGTGCCGGATCCCGGGATGGCCGGCCGGCAGGGTTCGTCGCACGGTGTGCCAGCTCAGCGCGAGCACCGCGGCGATGAGCGGCCAGCTCAGCAGGACTCGCGCAACCCCCAGAGCCACGAGGCTCCCGGCGGCCCACAGTGGGACGAAGATCGCCACCCTGAGCACGTACGAGGAAACCCACCACCAGCTCGCGCGGGTGTACGCGCGGAGGAGATCGGGATCGGACCGCCAGCGCGGCCCCTGCCGGAGGATGGTCCCGACGACGATGCCGAGGAGAGGTCGTCGTAGGGCGATCGAGAGAGCCCAGGCGACAGCGCTGGCGAGGTTGGACAGCACCTGCACGGCGAAGAAGTCGACGGCACGGCCCGTGCGCATGACGATCAGCGCTGCCACCAGCACCCCGAGCAGGCCGAGCAGACCCGCACGGGCGGACTGGGCGCGTCGCCAGCGCAGGACGGCGACGACGGTGGCCGTGACCACGGCCGCGGCGAGGGAGGCGGGGAGGGGGATGCGCACCGAGACGGCAACGACGAAGACCAGGGCCGGCAGCGTGGCCTCGATCGCCCCGCGCCTGCCACCGAGTAGGGCGCGCAGGTCGTCGACGTCGGCGTGTGGTCCGGAGTCCCGCGGAGCCGGTGTGCCCTCGGTCGGGTCCGGGTCGGCCGACCCGCCCGCCTCGGTCGCGCGCCGGGCTGCTCGCGCCTGCGCCTGACGCTTCGCGCGCCGCTGCCGCCACGCTGCCACGACGGCGTCCGCGTCGAGCTTGTGGGGGACGACGGGCGGGCCCTCCTGCGGTCGCCGCAGCACATCAAGGACCCGGGCGTTGTGGTCGGCGACGAGGTCGCGGACGGCCGCCTCGGAGCGGGCGTCGGTGATGCCCGCAGCCAGGTCCTCTGCCTCCTTGCGGAGGGCGAGGGCCGGGGGCAGGGCCGAGATGTTCTCCCGCCGCACGGCCTCCTTGACCCACCACATCTCGTCGTAGTGCCCGGTCAGGCCCGGCAGCGGCTTGCCGGCGCCGGGGAGGTCGTCGAACTCACCGCGCTCCTGGGCTTCCCGGATCTGCTTCTCGACCCACGACTCGGAGCTCATGCCTGGCGGCTTGCGCTCGGTCACGGGTGGCTCCAGGGGCCGGCTGGGCATCGCTGCGTGTTCGAGAGTAACCACGGATGCCCGTTCGGTGACGGGTCCGGAGGTCCCGACCTGGGTGACGCCGCCTGCGGGTGCTGTGGGAGATCCGGTGCGGCCGAGGCACCACCAGGCTGCTGGTGCCACCACCAGGTGCTGGAGCCTGGTGACGACCCCGAGAGCATGGTGAACGTGGTCAATCGGCCCGGGTCAGCCGTCCACGGCCTCGTAGGTGTTGACGCCGTCGATCCGCCGCACCGATCCCCAGCCCCAGACCGCCCACGCGACGAGCAGCAGCGCCCCCAGCAGCGACCCCACCGCGTCGGCGATCAGGTCGCCCACGGTGTCGGTGTTGCCCTCGGACAGGTCTGAGCCGAACAGTCCGTCCGAGGTCCACTCGACGATCTCCCAGAGCCCACCCACGGCCATGCCGAGGCAGAAGGTGACGAGCGCCATCCCCACGTAGTGCCGGGCGTGCGTCTCGTCCCGCGGGTCGGGCAGCACGTCGAGCCTGGCCAACCCGATGTAGAGCACCGGCGCGAGGAGCCCCGGCAGCACGACGTGCACCACCCGGTCGAACCATTCCACGTCGTCGTACCACCCGAGGGCCTCGCCCACCGCGTGCAGGCTCAGCACGGCGACGAACCCCCAGTCGTACGGGCGGGGGAGGTTCACCCACCGGGCGAGCAGGGACAGCGCTGCCGCCAGCCCGAGGGTGACGGCGGCCCCGGCGTCCCCCGCCACCACGGCGGCGAGCGCCGCCAGGACGAGCGCACCGCGAAGGACGTCGAGGCCGTCCCGGACGACCGGCGTCCAGTCGCCGAGGAGGAGGCGGCGGGTGTTCACCGCCGGTCAGATCACCACGCCGTACGCTTCGGTGAAGGCCTGCTTCGCGTACGTGTTGGTGGCGTAGGCGAAGCCCTTGTCCCCCCATCCCGTGCCCCAGCTGTTGCGGACGATGAAGGTGCTCCCCGTGTAGCCGACCAGTGCGACGGCGTGCCCGCCCCGCGTGGTGCTCGGCTTGTACGTGGACAGCTTCCCCTGGTTGGCCGTGGCGGCGTCCCAGGTGGCGTCGACGTTGAGGCGGGTGAGGATCGGGCCGTTGTTCGCCAGCCAGGTGCGCCAGGCGGCGACGTCCCGGCCGAGGTTGAAGTACGCAGCGACCTTGAGCTGGGTGGCGATCGCGTAGAAGGTGGCGACCTCACCCGGGTAGAGCCTGCCGGTGGCGAAGGGCAGGACCGGGTTCTTGACCGCACCCCACTTGCGTGAGACGTCGAGGGCGGCCTTGAGGGAGGTGCCGGCGGACTCCACGAACGTCGTCGGCTGCGCGGTGAACTCGTCGGTCTCCTTCGACGCCATCCACTGGAAGCGCGGGGAGAGCCACTCGTCCTGACCGAGCCGGCCCGCCTTGGTGAAGTGCCAGCGCAGGACGGAGTCGGCAGAGGCCCAGCCGACGCAGGAACCGGTGGACTTCTGGTCGCCGATCTTCCACCAGTCCTCCCGCAGGTCCTTGGACGTCGGGATCGCCCTCGTGGTCTCGGCCAGCAGGCCGGCCGCCTCGGCGTTGTGGAACGCCCAGTCGGTCTCCCGGTGCGGGGACTCCTCGCAGTTGAGGATGCGCACGACGCCGTCGTCGGTGACGGTGCTGGGGCCGAGATCGTCCGCATCGGCGACCGGGAGCGTGAACTCGGGCTCGGACTTGGACTTGCTCTTGGACTTGCCCTTGGACTTGGCCACGACCTGCCCCCTGCTCGGACGAGACGGCTGGTGACCGGCGATCCCACGAGTCGTCGACGGTCCCACGATCAGGTCCGAACGTAGAGAGCGGAGATCGCCACGGTCAATGCCGGTCGGGTCGGGTGCCAGGATGGCGCGGGTGAAGCACGTGCGGCAGGGGGAGGAGTTCCGCGTGACCGTCGCCGACCGTCCCGGAGCGGGCTACGAGTGGACCGCCACGGAGGTGCCCGACGGCCTCGTGCTCCTCGGGACCGAGTGGGCCGAGCCGGTGCCACCGGAGGTGGGAGGCACCCGCGCCCGGTCGTTCCGGTTCCGCGCCGAGCGGCCCGGGACCTGCACGCTCGCCCTCGAGCTGGTCCGCCCGTGGGAGCCACGCCAGACCACAGCGCCGGCAGAGCGCCTGGTCCTCGAGGTCGCCGTCGAGCCCTCCGGCGCACCCGGGCCCTGAGAACGATCATCGGTGGAGGAATCGGTCAGCCCCCGCGGGCGCACCCGATTCCTCCACCGATGGTCGTCTGTGGGGCAGGGCTACCGGGCCTCGACGGTGAACGGGACGGTGAGCACCCGGCCGTCGGCGGTGCGGAACTGCCCCCACAGCTGGTAGGTGCCGGGGTCGTCGAGGTGGGTGTGCACGTCCAGCTCGGGCCCGAACTCCTGGCCGGGGAGGGCGAAGACCGGCCGGCCCTGGGCGTCCTCCGCCTCGGCGTGCTCGTGGGCGAAGCCGCTGCCGCCCTCGGCGAGGACCACCACGTGGCCCGCGGCGGCGAGGTAGGGCTGCAGGTCGGTCACCGGCTCGCCGGTCTCCGCGTCGCTGAAGGAGAAGGTCAGCCGGCTCTCCTCGTCGGCCACCGGGTCGCCCTCGAGCCGGACCCGCATCCCGTCGACGACGACCTCGCGCGGGGAGGGCGCCAGCGTGACCGGCTCGACCGTGGCCTGGTCGCCCACCAGGACCTCGTGGCGGTCGAGCACGTCGGTCATCTGGCCCTGCCGGCGGAACTCAGTGTGCAGCAGGTAGCGACCGGCGGTCGGGAAGGTCACCTCGACCGCGAGCTCGCCGGGACGGCCGGTCGGCTCGGGGTGCCCGTGAGAGAAGGTGCCCAGGTCGTCGCGCGTGGCGATGAGGTGCATCCAGGCCTCGTGGCTGCGGACGACGTCCTCCACCGGTGCACCCGTCTCGGCGTCGGACACCCGGACCACCACGGTCGTCGGCACACCCGGCCGCACGTCGGTGGGCAGCACGACCTCGGTCTCCACACCGGCGTCGTGGGCGTCGACCGGGGCGGCCTCGGTCGTCATCATCACGCTCATGGCCGGGCGCATCGGCATGCCGGTGTCCTGCATCCACGCGAGCACGCCGTTCATGCCGCGCTGCGCCGTGTCCGTACGGGAGAGGGCGGTGAAGCCCGCACCGACCGCGACGGCGACGACGGCGACCGCGACCAGGAAGGCGACGGACGACACCCGGCTCCGCAGGCTCGGCCGGAGGATCTCGGCGACCCCGGCCGGCCGGCGGAATCCCCGCAACCGCTGGGCGTTGGTGACCACGCTGACCGAGCTCATCGCCATCGCTGCGGCGGCGAGGACCGGGTCCAGCAGGAGCCCGAAGGCCGGGTAGAGCACGCCGGCGGCGACCGGGATGAGAAGGACGTTGTAGGCGAACGCCCAGGCCAGGCCCTGCTTGATCGTCGTCACGGTACGGCGGGAGAGCGCGACCGCCGACACGATGCCGCGCAGGTCGCCGCCGACGAGGGTGATGTCGGAGGCCGCGATGGCCACGTCGGTTCCGGTGCCGATGGCGATGCCGAGGTCGGCGCGGGCGAGGGCCGGGGCGTCGTTGATGCCGTCGCCGACCATGGCGACGACCTGGCCGCCGGCCTGGAGGTGGGCGACCTGGTCGGACTTCTGCTCGGGGAGCACGTCCGCGATCACGTGGTCGATGCCGGCCTGGCGGGCGACGGCTTCGGCGGTGACCCGTTCGTCGCCGGTGAGCATCCAGACGTCCAGCCCGAGGGCGCGCAGCTGGGCCACGGCCTCGGGCGACTCGGGCTTGACGGTGTCGGCAACACCCAGCACCGCGGCGGCCACACCGTCCACCGCCACGTAGACCGCAGTGGCGCCCTCGGCCGCCATCGCGTCGGCAGTGGCGACGAGTCGGTCGGCGGCGACCCCGCGGGACGACATGAGCCGCCTGTTGCCCACCGCCACGTCGTGGCCGTCGACCCGCGCGAGGATGCCGTGACCTGGAACCGCCTCGAAGCCCGAGGCGGGCGGGAGCTCGATCGAGCGCTCACGGGCGGCCGCGACCACGGCCTCGCCGAGCGGGTGTTCGGAGCCGACCTCTGCGGCAGCCACCAGCCGCAGCACGTCGGCCTCCGACCAGCCGTCGACCGTCACGACCCGGGCGAGCTCGGGGCGGCCACGCGTGATGGTGCCGGTCTTGTCCAGCACCACGGTGGTGATCCGTCGGGCCTGCTCCAGCGCCTCGCCGCCGCCGATGAGGATGCCCAGCTCGGCGGCCTTGCCGGTGCCGACCATGATCGCCACCGGGGTGGCCAGGCCGAGGGCGCACGGGCAGGCGATGATCAGCACGGCAATGGCGGTTCCCACCGCGAGCGTCACCCGGCCCTCGTCCGGTCCGAGGAGCATCCACGTGGTGAAGGTCAGGGCCGCGGTCGCGATCACCGCGGGCACGAACCACCCGGACACCTGGTCGGCCAGCCGCTGCATCGGCGCCTTGGAGCCCTGGGCGTCCTCGACCAGCCGGACGATCTGGGAGAGCGTGGTGTCCTGGCCCACCGCGGTGGCCCGGAGGACGATCGAACCGGTGCGGTTCAGCGTGGCGCCGATGACCGTGTCGCCGACGTCTTTGCCCACCGGCATGCTCTCGCCGGTCAGCATCGACTCGTCGACCGTCGTGCGGCCCGCGGCGACGACACCGTCGACCGGGACCTTCTCGCCGGGACGCACGCGGATGAGCTCGCCGACGGCGAGCTGCTCCACGGGCACGTCGACCTCGACCGCGCCGCGCACCACGCGGGCGGTCTTCGGCTGGAGTCCGACCAGGGCCTCGATCGCCGCCGACGTGCGCTTCTTGGCCCTTCCTTCGAGCCACTTGCCCATGAGGACGAGCGCGATGATGACCGCCGCGCTCTCGAAGTAGACGTGCAGCGGCAGGCCCCATCGCTCCGCCACGGACGGCCACAGGGTGACGAAGGCGCTGTAGCCGTAGGCCACCGTCGTGCCCATCGCGACGAGCGTGTGCATCGTCATGCCGCCGTGCCGCGCCGCCGCCCAGGCCGCCCGGTAGAAGGAGCCGCCGGCCCAGAACTGCACGACGCTGGCCACGACCAGCAGGACCGGCATGACCAGGTCCATCGCGTCCACCGGGAGGGGGACGTACATCAGGACCATCATCGAGATGCCGGCCGCCAGGCTGACCTGCCACTTGCGCTTGAGGTCGGCCAGCTCCCGCTCGCGCGGGTCGTCGGCGGTCGCCTTCTCGTCCGGTACGGAGGGGGTGGCCGTGCCGGGGAGGGTGACGGGCTCGGCGCCGTACCCGGCGGAGCGCACGGCCTCCCGCATCGCGGGGAGGTCGGGCGTGCCTGTGACCGTGACCGCGGCCCGCTCGGTGGCCAGGTTGACCTCCGCGGCGGCGACGCCGTCGACCTTGGCCAGGGCCTTCTCGACGCGCCGGACGCACGAGGCGCAGGTCATGCCCGTGATCGCCAGCGTGATGCCCGTGGTGCCGGGGTCCGCCGGGGTGATGACCTGTGTGGCGGACGGGGTGGTAACCGCAGCGGTGGCCGGGGTGGTGTTCCGAGTGGTGGCCGGAGTGGTGATCTGGGTGCTCATGGGGTCCTCCTCGAGTCGCCTTCAGCCTGCGAGCGCGCGCTGTCGTGTCGCTGTCGTCCCGGCGGTGCTCGCGGCTGCGGACCCGGCGACCGATCCGGCGATCCGGTCCGCGACGTCGGCCGCATCCGGCCCGACGCGCCCGAGCAGGGCCGATCCGCGGGTGGTCTGCCACGGCATGCCGACGGTCCACAGGCCGGGCGCCGCGCCGATGCCGGCGCGCTGCCGGACGACGCCGTGCTCGTCCAGAGCCCGCTCGACATCGACGAAGGTGTGGTCGGTGCGGAAGCCGGTCGCCCAGACCACGGCGTCCACCTCGAGGGCCGTGCCGTCGGCGAAGGAGGCCCTCGTACCGTCGAGCCCGGCGAGCCGCGGGCGCCGCTCGACGCCGGCCTGCCGCAGCGAGCGGCGGGAGGTGCCGATGACGAGCTGAGTGCCGCGCATCCGGCGACCGCGCCGCGAGTCGGGCGTGACGTCGTACGCGCCCGCGGCGTCCAGCCAGCGGAAGACGTCGCGGGCGAGGAAGCGTTGCGGGAGGTGCGTGGCGCGGGCTCCTTCGGCGACGACGACGCGTCGACCCGCGCCGGCGAGCTCGACCGCCACCTGGAGGCCGGAGTTGCCGCCTCCGACGACGAGGACCGTGCCTGCGGGGATCTGTGCCGGGCGCCGGTACGCGGCGGTATGCACCTGGACGACTTCCGGCGCCGCGCCGGCGCCCAGGGTCGGGACGACCGGCCGCTGGAAGGCCCCGGTGGCGACGACGACGTGCGCCGCACCCACCGCGGCGGTAGCCGTCTCGACCCGGAACGCTCCGTCCGCCCGGCGTATCGAGGTGACCTCGCTCCCGTGTCGTACGGGCAGGGCGAAGCGGGCGGCGTAGCCGGCGAGGTAGTCGGCGACCTGATCCTTGGTCGGGTGGGCGTCGGGGTCGCCAGGGAACGGCAGGCCCGGCAGGGCTGAGAACCAGGCCGGGGTGAACAGCCGCAGCGAGTCCCAGCGGGAACGCCAGGCGTGCCCCGGCTCGGGGGCGGTGTCGAGCACGACGTGCTCGAGGCCCCGGCGGGTGAGCTCGTACGAGGTGGCGAGGCCGGCCTGGCCGCCACCGATGACCGCGACGTCGACGTGCCTGGTCACGGGACACCTCCTCGGTGGGTGGTTGTGGGGTGCCCCGACGTTGCGGCGGGCCGCTGTCGGGGCGCTGTCCGGCCCCGGTCGTACGATCCGGGACGAGCGCCCGTCCGGGCGTTCGACGCCGGCTCGCAGGGGAGGGGCGCGTGGAGATCCGGCTGCTCGGCCCGCTCGAGGTCGTGGTCGACGGCGAGGTGCACCGGCTGCCCGGCGCCGGCGAGCGCGCCCTGCTGGCGCTGCTGGCCCTGCAGGCCGGCCGAGTGGCTCCGGTCGACCGCCTGGTCGACGCGTTGTGGGGGGAGGACCTGCCGACCAACCCTGCCAACGCCCTGCAGCTGCGCGTCTCCAAGCTTCGCCGCGCGCTGGCCGCGATGGGGGGGCCTGCCGAGGCGGTGGTGACCCGGCCGCCGGGCTACCTCCTCGACGCCGGCCTGGGCAAGGTCGACGCGGCCCGGGCGGCGGCCGACGTCCAGTCCGCGCGCGAGCTGGCCGCGGCCAACGACGTCGCCTCCGCGTTGGACGCCTACCGCCGCGCCCTGGACGCCTGGCGGGGGCCGGCGCTGGTGGAGTTCGGCGAGGCGCCGTGGGCCGTGGGCGAGGCCCGCCGGCTGGAGGAGCTGCAGCTCGCCGCCGCCGAGGAGCGGCTGGCCCTCGAGCTCGAGGCCGGCCGGCACGCCGAGGTCCTCGACGAGATCGAGGCCCTGGTGGACGCGCACCCGCTGCGCGAGCGCCCGTACGGGCTGCTCATGCTCGCCCGCTACCGCGTCGGCCGGCAGGCCGACGCCCTCGAGGCCTACCAGCAGGCCCGCGACGTGCTGGGGGAGGAGCTCGGGCTCGACCCGTCGCCGGAGCTGCGCGAGCTCGAGGCGGCGATCCTGCGCCAGGACGAAGCGTTGGCCGCGCCGGCCCGCCACGCCGCGCCGGCCGCCCGGCCGAACCTCCCCGAGCGGGTGGCGTCCTTCGTCGGTCGAGGCTCGGACGTGGCGGCGCTCGTCCGACTGGTGGGTGAGCAGCGGTGCGTCACGGTCACGGGGACCGGGGGTCTCGGCAAGACGACCGTTGCCGTGGAGGCCGCAAGGGTGGCCCAGGACGACTTCTCCGACGGAGCGTGGTTCGTGGGCCTGGCCGGTCTTACGGCCGACGAGCAGGTCGCGGCCCGCGTGGCAGCCGTCTTCGGGCTTCCGCCCGCGGACCCGCTGCACGGCGAGTCGACGGAGGAACGGCTGGCGCGCCAGCTCGGCCACCGCCGCACCATGGTCGTTCTGGACAACTGTGAGCACCTCGTCGACGCCGCCGCCCGGGTGGTCCGGGCGCTCTTGGGCCGCTGCCCGCACCTCGTCGTCCTGGCGACGTCCCGCGAGCCGCTCGGCCTGGTGGGTGAGGTGCAGTACGCGCTGGCGCCGCTGGAGACGTCCGCCGTGGGCGGTGACGGGGCGTCGCTGGCCGACGTCCCAGCCGTACGGCTCTTCGTCGACCGCGCCCGGGCGGCGTCCCGGGCCTTCGTCCCCCGCGACGACGAGCTCGCCGTCGTGGCCGAGGTCTGCGAGCAGCTCGACGGGCTGCCGCTCGCCATCGAGCTCGCCGCGGCGCGGGTCAAGGCGCTGCCGGTACGGCAGCTGCGGTCGCGGCTCGACGACCGCTTCCGGCTGCTCACCACCGGGCCGAGGACTGCGGACGCCCGGCAGCAGACCCTGCGCGCCACCGTCGACTGGAGCTACCGGCTGCTGGACGAGGCCGAGCAGGTGCTGCTGCGTCGGCTCGGCGTCTTCCGCGGCGCCTGGGCGGTCGACGACGCCGAGCAGGTCTGCACGCGGGAGCCGCTCGACCCCGTGGACGTGCTCGACGGTGTTGTCCACCTCGTCGACCGATCGCTGGTGGTGCCGGTGGACGACACCGGCCGGTTCCGGATGCTGGAGACGATCCGCCAGTACGCGGCCGAGCGGCTGGCCGACGCCGGCGAGCTCGACGCCGTGACGGCTCGCCAGCTCGCCCATCTGCTCGGGGTGGTCGAGGAGGCAGAGCCGCACCTGCGGGGCGAGGATCAGCTGCAGTGGCGGGAACGGCTGCGGCTACGGCACGACGACCTGGTCGCGGTGCTGGCCTACTGCGCTGCCCACCCGGCCGAGCACGGGGAGGACGGCCTGCGGCTGGCGGCCGGGCTGGGCTGGTTCTGGTACCTCGGTGACCACGAGGAGGGCCGCCGACACCTGCACGCGCTCCTCGACGCGGCTCCCGACGCGTCGCCGCTCGTCCGTGGCCGGGCATGGCAGGCGCTGGCGATGGTGGGCCGCCCCAGCGCCTGCGTGGTGCACCCGAGTCCGACCTGTGCCCGGGCGGCCGAGCAGGCGCTGCCGCTGTTCGAGCAGGCCGGCGACGAGATGGGCGCGGCGATGTCGCGGGTGCTGCTCGCGGTCGAGGCAGTGCCCGGCACGACCGACGAGGGGCTGGCGCTGCTCGCCGCGGCCGAACCGGCGCTGCCCGCCGGTTCGTGGGAGCGGGCACTGGCCGACTTCGTCCGGATGGAGGTGCTGGTCCGCGCCGGCGCGGCCGACGAGGGCATCGCCGCCGGCGACCGGGCGGCCGCCGAGTTCGAGCGGCTCGGCGACCTGTGGGGGGTCTCGGCCGTGCGGGCGCACCAGGCGCACAACCTGCGCGCGACGGGGCGGATCGTGGACGCCCTGCCTGTCTACGACCTCGGCCTCGAGGTCGCCCGTCGCGCCGGCCTGCACAACACCGTCCAGCTCGCTGCGGCGGAGGCCGGCCTGGTCAGGCTCGCGGTGGGCGACGAGGCCCGTGCGCGTGCGCTTCTCGAGGAGGCCCGCGCAGTGGCCCGGCGGTACGGCTACCGCGGCGGCGAGGGGCTCGCCGCCGTGGGCTTCGGCCACCTGGCGCGGCGGGCGGGGCGCCTCGACGAGGCGGACGCCGCCTTCGCCGAGGCTGCGCGGCTGCTGCGGGAGGTCGGCTCGCTGCCGTACCTGGCGTGGGCCTGTAGCGGCCGCGGCTACGTCCGAGAGCTGATGGGCGACCTCGACACCGCGGCGGAGTGCCACCGGGAGGTCCAGGCCATCTGGCGCGCCCTGCCCGACCCGAACATCGGCGCCCTCGCCCTGGAGGGTCTGGCTGGAGTGGCGGTCGCCCGCGGCGACGCCGAGCAAGGCGCCCGCCTCCTGGGAGAGGCGCACGACCTGCGCATGCGATACCACCGGCCGGTCGGGCCGCTCGACGCCCCGGACCTCGAGCGCGTCGCCGCCTCGCTCCGCACCACGCCCCAGTGATCACGGCAGCCGCGTAAGTGGGTGCTGAGCCAGGGAAATGCACCTGGCTCAGCACCCATTTGCCACGGCACGAGGGCGCCCAGCCTCTTCGCACCACGCCCAGGGTCCGACGTCTCGCCGTGGCATTCGCCGTGGTCGCGTGGAGGCTCGCCGGCCTGTGCAGTGACTGCTCATCGGTCCCGTCCTTCCTCGTCGCCTCGGCGCTGACCTGGGCCGCGAGCCGGATCCCCGGCGTACGGCGGATGCTCGGCGTCAAAGCCGTGAGCCGCGCCCCGGCTGAGGAGCCGGAGGGTGGGCTACGCCTCGCTATGGTCGGCGCATGAACGGCGACCCGCGCTCGGCGCTCGACCGACTGCGCGAAGCCGCCCGTACTGGTGAGCTCGACGAGATCTGTGAGCGGCACGACGTCCGGGTGCTGTCCGCTTTCGGCAGCACCGTCCGCGGTGACGTCGAGCCGCGCGACCTCGACGTCGGAGTGATGTTCCGTGCGCGGGGCGACGTGCTCGGGCTGCTGGAGGACCTGGTCGTCCTCACCGGGACCGAGCGCGTCGACATTGCCGACCTGGGTCGGGCCGGCCCCGTCCTGCGGGAGCGCGCCCTCGTCAGTGCGGTTGCGCTCTACGAGGCGGAGGCCGGGGACTACGCCCGGGCCCAGATGGCCGCCATGCTCGAGCGGATGGACACGGACTGGCTGCGGAGGCTTGACCTGGAGCTGATGGCCGAGTGACTCCGAAATCGCTTGACGAGCCGGTTCTCCAGGCCAAGCTGGCTCTGATCCGGCAGCTGGTCGACGACCTGGACGCGGTGGGAGTGACGCCCGAGCGCCTGAAGGACGACCGCATGGTCCGCTATGCCGTGGAGCGCATCCTCACCCAGCTGGTCGATCTCGCGGTGTCCGTCAACGGCCACGTCGCCGCGGTACGAATCGGACGCGGTCCCGCCGACTACCGCGAGTCCTTCGCGCTCGCGGCGCGCTCGGGAGCCATCACCCCTGACCTGGCTCGCCAGCTGTCGCCGTCGGTCGGCCTGCGCAACGTCCTGACGCATGAGTACGTGGAGGTCGACCTCGCCGTGGTCGCCGCGAGCGCTGAGCAGGCGTCGACCGGCTTCCGCGAGTACGTACGGCAGGTAGCCACCTTCCTCGTCGCCAGCCGCCCGGCGAAGCACTCGTGATCGGACGGCACCGGGCATCCCGCAGACGTCGCGTGCTCCTGGGTGCGAGTCCGTCATGAACTCGTGGCCACGATCCGACGACCGATGAGTGGGGGCGGCCGACGCCCCTTCGCCCGGTCGAGACCGGTCGGGCCAGGCTCGGTCCTCCGATCGGTCGCCATCGGCGCGAGGCGCCGCCACCGCCACCGAGCGGTTCGTACGGTGCCGACATGCAGCGACGCGGACAATCAGGTCGTGGGGTCTGATGCCGACCTACCGCTACAACCCGCCCCCGAACTGGCC